>NZ_NWTH01000007.1:0-291488 GCF_002531555.1 Sinorhizobium sp. BJ1 | reverse complement strand
GTCAGTGATCGGGCTTATAGACCCACCACCTCCAACACGTCAACAGACTTCTTCAAAAAAACTTCAAAAAACAACAAGCGATTGATTTTGAAGGCGAAATTTTCCTGACTTGAAACGGAGCGCGGAAAAGTCCCTGCGCACGGTGCGAAAAATGTTGACCGGATGGTAAAATCGTCCCCGGCCGGCGCAATCTCTCTTTGGGGCGCAGTGTCGTCGACATCGAAGCCGCTTTTCCGCGGTTGCCAAAGGCTGCTAGTGTCCGTGCGGATCTGACAGAGGAGAGTTCAAGAATGCTGGTACTGGATGCGGCCGAGACACGCGCGGCACTGCCCTGGGACGGGCTAATCCAGGCGCTCGGCGAGATGTTCGCAAAAGGATGCGTCATGCCGGTGCGCCATCATCACGAAGTCGAAGTCCCCGGCGAGGCGGATGCGACGCTGCTTCTGATGCCCGCCTGGCAGCCGGGCGCCTATATCGGCGTCAAGATAGTTTCGGTCTTCCCAGGCAACCAGACGCGCGGGCTGCCCGCCATCCACGGCAGCTATCTGCTTTCCTCCGGCAAGACCGGCGAGCTGCTGGCGATCGTCGACGGCGGCGAGCTCACGGCGCGGCGGACCGCCGCGGCCTCGGCGCTTGCGGCCCGTTATCTGGCGCGTGAGGATGCGAGCCGGCTGCTGATGGTCGGAACCGGTCGGCTCTCGGCAAATGTCATCGAGGCGCACGCCTCCGTCCGTCCCATCCGCGAAGTGGCGGTCTGGGGCCGCGATGCGAGGAAGGCCGAGGCGACCGCGAAGGAACTCGACCTTCAGGGCGTCGCGGTTTCGGTCGCGACGGACCTCGAGGCGGCTGCCCACGAGGCGGATATCATCTCCTGCGCGACGCTCTCTTCCGAGCCGCTGATCCGCGGCGATTGGCTGAAGCCCGGCGCCCACCTCGATCTGATCGGCGCCTTTAAGCCGACGATGCGCGAATCCGACGATCGCGCTGTCGCCGGCGCCAGCATCTTCGTCGATACACGCGACGGGGTGCTCAGCGAGGGCGGCGACATCGTCCAGCCGCTCAGGGCCGGCGTCATCACGGAGGCGGCGATCCGCGCCGATCTTTTCGAGCTTGCTCGTGGCACGCACCCGGGCCGCGCGGGGCCGGACGAGATCACGCTGTTCAAATCGGTCGGCGCCGCCCTCGAGGATCTCGCCGGCGCCGTGCTCGCCTTCGAAGCGCACCGGGCGAAGGCATAGGCGCCCGCGCGCGCTGGCCCGCGGTCGCTTCACTGAAACGTGACGTCGGGCCACAGCGACCCGCATTGACGCCGTAAAGCCTTGCCGTACGCTCGGCCGACATCAGTCGGGAGGACGCGGCAACCACATGATCGGTCGGGCAGGAAAAATCCTCATGGCGGCGACGCTGGCGCTGGGCCTTGCGGACCAGGCGTCCGCCACCGACGCCGGCAATTGGCAGGCCGTCATCGCCGAAGCGAAGGGCCAGACGGTCTATTTCAACGCCTGGGGCGGCTCCGAGACCATCAACGCCTATATTCGCTGGGCGGGCGGCGAAATGAAGTCTCGCTACGGCGTCGATGTCGTGCAGGTGAAACTCGACGACACGGCGAAAGCGGTCGCGACGGTCGTCGCGGAAAAGGCAGCGGGGAAGGACGATGGCGGAGCCGTCGATCTCATCTGGATCAACGGCGAGAATTTTGCCGCGATGAAGCGCGAAGGCCTTCTCTTCGGCCCCGGCTGGGCGACGAAGCTGCCGAACTGGCGCTATGTCGATCACGAGACAAAACCGACGGTGCTCAGGGATTTCACCATTCCGACAGAGGGACTGGAAAGCCCCTGGGGCGGCGCCAAGCTCGTGTTCTTCCATGATTCGGCGCGAACGCGGAAAGCCGACCTGCCCGATTCTGCGGCGGGCCTCCGGAAATGGGCGGAGGCCAATCCGGGCCGCTTCTCGTATCCGCAGCCGCCGGACTTCACCGGCACGTCCTTCCTGAAGCAGGTGCTGATCGAGCTCAGCGATGACAAGACAATGCTGCAAAAACCGGTCGACGACGCGACCTTCGCGGCGGATGTCGCGCCCTTGTTCGCCTATCTGGACAAGCTGACGCCACTCCTGTGGCGGCAGGGCAAAGCCTATCCGCAGAACTATCCGGACATGAAGCAGAAGTTCGCCGACGGCGAGCTCGACATCATCTTCGCCTTCAACCCGGCGGAAGCCTCGTCCGCAATCGCCAATGGCGAGCTTCCGGACACGGTGCGCTCCTTCGTCTTTTCCGGCGGCACGCTCGGCAACACGCATTTCCTTGCCATTCCCTATAACGCGACGGCCAAGGCCGGGGCGCTGCTGCTTGCCGATTTCCTGCTTTCGCCCGAAGCCCAACTGCGCAAGCAGGATCCGAAGATCTGGGGCGACCCGACCGTTCTTTCGCTGGCAAAGCTTACGGACGAGGATCGTTCCGCCTTCGAAAATCTGGACCTCGGCATTGCCACGCTGAAGCCCGACGAACTCGGACCGGCGCTCGACGAACCGCATCCGGACTGGATGACGCGCATCGAGGCCGAATGGATTCGGCGCTATGGAGCGGCCAATTAGGATCAAAGCGCCGCAGGCAGGATCGCGCGCTCCTGGCGCGAACATGCTTCTTGCCCTGCTTTTGGGTCTGCCGATCCTGGCCGGCCTGGCAGGGATCATCCTGCCAGCCTTCGGCTATCTGCCGGCACTCGGCGGCTCGCGGTTCAGCCTTAGCCATTTTGCCGAGCTTGCCGGCCAGCCGCATATCCTGCGTTCCAGCCTCACCGGTCTAGCCGCGGGCCTTGCCACGACTTGCGCCGCCGTCGCGATCGTGGGCACCTTCCTGGCGGGGTTCGCCGGAACGCCGGCCTTCTCCCGCATCCAGCACCTGGTGTCGCCGTTGCTGGCGGTTCCGCATGCGGCCGCCGCCTTTGCGCTGGCCTTCCTCGTCGCGCCGTCGGGCTTTCTCGTTCGCCTGATTTCGCCGGAGCTAACGGGCCTCACACGGCCGCCGCAATGGCTCGTTCCGAATGATCCCCTCGGCCTGTCGATGGTCGCGGGGCTGATCACCAAGGAAGTTCCCTTCCTCTTCCTGGTCGCGCTCGCCGCATTGCCGCAACTCCCGCTTCGCCAAGCGAGACAGTTGACAGCGGCGCTCGGCTATGGGCGCCTGAGTGGCTTTATCGTCAGCCTCTGGCCGGCCCTCTACCGTCAGATCCGCCTGGCCGTGTTCGCAGTCCTCGGCTATTCGGTCTCCGTCGTCGACGTCGCCCTCATCCTCGGGCCGCAATTGCCTGCAACACTGCCGGTGCGGATCGCCCAATGGACGGCGGATCACGACCTCGGCGCACGGTTTCTCGCCTCGGCGGCCGCTCTGCTGCAGCTTGCCATCGTCCTTGCGGCGGTGGTGATCTGGCTCCTCATCGAACGGCTTGGACGCTTCGTCCTTATTCGGCTGACCTCTTCAGGGCGGCGCCTACAGAAGGACGCCGCGCCGCGCCTCATCTCCGCTTTCACGATGGCCGCCTGCGCCGCTTTGATCTTCTTCGGGATCGCAAATCTCTGCCTCTGGTCGGTCGCCGGGCTGTGGCCGTTTCCGGATGCGATGCCGACAACGCTCACGCCGAAGATCTGGCTGCGCACGCTGCCGCAGCTCTGGCCGGCGCTCCAAACCACGATCGCGCTCGCCCTGACGGCGGCGGCGCTCGCCCTATTTTCCGCCATTCTGCTGCTCTATCGGAATGGCGCGGCAGACCGTGGCGGGAACAGGCCGCGCTACGAATTGCTCTATCTGCCCCTGCTGCTGCCGGAAATCAGCTTCGTTTTCGGTCTGCAGATCCTATTCATCTCGGCCGGCATAAAACCAGCCTTTTGGAGCGTGCTGGCGGTCCATTTCCTGTTCGTCCTGCCTTACGTACTGCTGTCGCTCGCAGCACCCTGGCGGGAGCTCGATCGGCGCTTTGAGAGGATCGCTGCCGGGTTCGGCAAGTCCGCGCTGCGAACCCTGCTGACCGTCCGTCTGCCGCTCCTTTTTCGGGCCTGTCTCACCGCCTTTGCCGTCGGTTTCTCCGTGTCGATAAGCCTCTACCTTCCGACGCTGCTGATCGGCGCGGGGCGGTTGACAACGATCGCCACCGAGGCGGTGGCGCTTTCCTCCGGCGGCGACCGGCGGGTGATCGCCGTCTATGCGCTCGTCCAGGGGTCCCTGCCCTTCCTGGCATTTCTCATTGCGTCGCTTGGCCCCCAGTTGCTATTCCGCAACCGGCGGGCAATGAGGACGTGAATGCTAGAAATCGCCAAAACAAGACCCCTGACGCTCTCGGACGTGACGATCCGGCTGGCGGAGCGGAGCCTGCTTGCGGTTTCGGCAACCGTGATGCCGGGCGAGGTGCTGACGATCATGGGGCCTTCCGGTTCCGGAAAATCCGCCTTGCTCGCCTTCGCGGGCGGGTTCCTCGATCCGGCATTCGACGCCGGCGGGCGGTTGCTGATCGGCAAGCAAGACGTGACGGATATTCCCGCCAACCGGCGCCACGCCGGCATCCTGTTCCAGGATCCGCTGCTCTTTCCCCATCTTTCCGTCGGCGCCAACATCGTGTTCGCCATACCGCCCTCGATCAAGGGACATAAGGCGCGGCGCGTGCTTGCCGAGCAGTCGCTCGACGAAGTCGGGCTCGGCGGTTTCTTCGACCGCGATCCGGAAACGCTCTCCGGCGGCCAGAAGGCGCGGGTGGCGCTGCAACGGGTGCTGGTCTCGGCGCCGCATTTCCTTCTGCTCGATGAACCCTTTTCGAAGCTCGACGCGTCCCTCAGGCAGCAGATGCGCGAACTGGTTTTTTCCAAGGCGAAGGCGGCGGGGTTGCCCACCATACTCGTCACGCACGATAGCGCCGATGCGGAGGCCGCGGGCGGCAGGGTGATCGAAATCGGCGGGGAGGAGAAGGCATGATGGGCAAGCTTCCGTCCCTGCCCGTCCGCGAGATCCTGCCCGATCTTGCCGAAGCGCTCCGCGAATCGCCATCCGTCGTATTGTCCGCGCCGCCCGGCGCCGGCAAGACGACGCTGGTACCGCTCTTCCTCATCGACCAGCCGTGGTTGAACGGCGGTAAGATCATCCTGCTCGAGCCGCGACGACTGGCGGCACGGGCCGCGGCCGGCCGAATGGCAGAGTTGCTGGGCGAGAAGGTCGGCGAGACGGTCGGCTACCGCATGCGACTCGACAACCGCATTTCGGCGAAGACCCGCATCGAGGTGGTGACCGAGGGCGTTTTTGCCCGGATGATCCTCGACGATCCCGAGCTCACCGGCGTTTCGGCGGTCCTTTTCGACGAATTCCACGAGCGATCGCTCGACGCCGATTTCGGCCTGGCGCTGGCGCTCGACGTCCAATCGGCGCTGCGCGACGACCTGAGGATTGTCGTCATGTCGGCAACACTCGATGTCGAGCGCGTCGCCGGACTGCTCGGCGATGCGCCGGTTCTTCAGAGCGAAGGGCGGAGCTATCCGGTCGATCTTCGATACGAGAGCAGAGGCACCGGTGAAAGCGTCGAGGATGGGGTGGTCCGGACGATCGTCGAGGCGCACCGGTCCGAAGACGGCTCGATTCTCGCCTTCCTGCCCGGCCAAGCCGAGATCCGCCGAACGGCAGAACGCCTCGCCGGGCGTTTCGACCAGAATACGATGATCGTGCCGCTCTATGGCAATCTCAGCCAGAAGGAGCAGGATGCGGCGATCCGGCCGCCGCCGAAGGGCACCCGCAAGATCGTGCTGGCGACCTCGATCGCCGAAACCTCGATCACCATCGACGGGGTGCGCATCGTTGTCGACAGCGGCCTGCAGCGCCTGCCGGTCTTCGAGGCCTCGACCGGGATCACGCGGCTGGAGACTGTCCGCGTCTCCCGGGCCTCGGCCGATCAGCGTGCCGGACGCGCCGGGCGGACCGAGCCCGGCATCGCCATCCGGCTGTGGCATCCCGGCCAGACGGCGGCGCTTGCTCCCTTCACGCCGCCGCAGATTCTGGCGAGCGATCTTTCCGGCCTGCTGCTCGATCTTGCCCATTGGGGCGTTGCCGACCCCTCGGCGCTTCGCTTCATCGACCCGCCGCCGGAAGCGACGTTGCTTGAGGCCCGCGACCTGCTCGTCGAGCTGGGGGCGGTCGACGCGCAAGGCGCGTTGACCCCGAGAGGGCGCCGGATCCGCGACTTGGCGCTGCCTGTCAGGCTGGCGGCGATGGCGGTTTCGGCGGCAGAAGATGGGACGGCTGCGGAGGCCTGCCTCATTGCCGTGATGCTCACCGAGCAGGGCCTCGGCGGCAACAGCGTCGACATCGAGGATCGGCTGCGCCGCTTCCGGAACGAGCGCGGCGACCGGGCGGAGGCGGCACGCGGGCTTGCCAGACGCATGGCCGCCGACCTTGGCGGGTCAAAGGAAAAGGGCGGGCCTGCCTTGCCGGGACCGCTGCTGATGCACGCCTTCCCGGATCGAATCGCCCTGCAGCGCGGCGGTCGCGGCCGCTTCGTTATGGCGAACGGACGGGGCGCGGAGGTGCCTGAGACCGAGCGGCTGGCGGCAGCAACGATGCTGGTGATCGCCGATCTGACGGGAAGAGCCGGAGCGCAGCGGGTGCTGGCGGCGGCGGAAATCACCAGGGCCGATGTCGAAGCCCATATGCCCGAGGCGATCGTCTCCGAGGAACAGAGCGTCTTCGACCGGGCGAGCCGCCAAGTCAGAGCCCGCCGGGTGACGCGGCTTGGAGCAATCCTCTTCGACGAAACGCCGCTGCCTCGGCCACGCGGCGAGCCGGCCGCCCGGGCGCTCGCCGATGGCATTCGCCAGCTGGGACTGGCTGCCGTGCCCTTTCCGAAGGACGTGGCGCAACTGCGCGACCGCATCGGCTTCCTTCACCGTTCGATCGGTGATCCCTGGCCCGACATGTCGGATGCGGCGCTCGTCGCCCGCCTCGACGACTGGTTCGTTCCTTTTCAAGGGGAAGCCGGCGGCATTGACGGGATCAAGGGCCGCGATCTTGCCGAAGGCCTGATGGCGCTCGTTCCTTACGACCTGCAGCGCAATCTTTCGAGGCTCGCTCCGACGCATTTCGAAGCGCCGACCGGACAGCGGCATCCGATTTGTTACGATGGCGACGAGCCGCTGCTTTCCATCCGCGTCCAGGAACTCTTTGGTCTGAAGGCGCATCCGACGATCGGCGACGGGCGGCTGCCGCTGCTGCTCGAACTGATCTCGCCCGGCCACCGGCCGATCCAGACGACGCGCGACCTGCCGGGCTTCTGGGCGGGCTCCTGGAAGGACGTACGCGCCGACATGCGCGGCCGCTATCCCAAGCATCCCTGGCCGGATGACCCGGCAAATGCCCTGCCGACGACGCGCGCCAAGCCACGCGGCACATAGGCTCAGGACCTGGGGCTGGTTTATCCTTCGCGGATCGCGCTAGACTTCCAAGTACGCATGAGAGGACCGGCAGGCAGCATGGCGACGATGACACTCGACCACAACGAACTGAACAGCAATCGAAGCCTGAGACTGCAGACGCTGGTGCGGCTGCGCTGGCTGGCGGTCGGCGGCCAGTCCGTGGCCGTCATCGTCACGGCGCTGTGGCTGCAGTTCCCGCTGCCGCTCGTTTTCTGCTCGCTGCTGATCGCCAGCCTGGCGCTGCTCAATGTCTTTCTCACCATTCGCTTTCCGCCGACGCATCGCTTGACTGCGGCGGCCGCCTTCGTCCTGCTCGGCCTCGATCTGGCGCAGCTGACGGGACTGCTCTTCATCACCGGAGGGCTCGCCAATCCGTTTGCGCCGCTGCTTTGCGTGCCGGTGATCATCTCGTCCGCCTCGCAGCCGAAGCCGCACAGCATCGTTCTCGCCGTGTTCGCGATAATTGGCGTCAGCGCGCTCGCCTTCTCGCCCTTCCCGCTGCCCTGGTATCCCGGCACGGTCCTGTTGATTCCGCGCGTGCTGACCGCTGGCATCTGGTTCGCGATCGTTTCGATGACGGCCTTCGCTGCCTTCTACACCTATCGTGTGTCGCTCGAGGCAAGCGAGCTTTCGGAGGCGCTGACGGCAACCGAACTCGTGCTCCAGCGCGAGAAGCACCTGTCGCAGCTCGACGGGCTCGCGGCGGCGGCCGCCCATGAACTCGGCACGCCGCTTGCGACGATCACAGTCGTCGCCAAGGAAATGGAGCGAGAGCTTGGCGACGACCCGCGCTTCGGCGAGGACGTCCATCTGCTCCGAAGCCAGAGCGAGCGTTGCCGCGACATCCTGAAACGCCTGACGACGCTTTCCTCCGAAAGCGAGGAACATATGCGGCTCTTGCCGCTTTCCTCGCTGATCGAGGAGGTGATGGCGCCGCATCGCGAATTCGGCATCCAGATCAAGCTTGTGGAGAAAGGCGACCGCGCCACCGAGCCCGTCGGCAATCGCAATGCGGGCATTCTCTACGGTCTCGGCAATCTTCTCGAAAATGCCGTCGACTATGCGCGGGAGGCGGTGACGGTCACGGTCGAGCACACGGCGGAACGCGTCAAGGTGACGATCGAAGACGATGGCGACGGCTTTTCGCCGGACATCCTCGCGCGAATCGGCGAACCTTACGTCACCCGACGGCAGAAGGAAGACAGCGCCGGAGGGCTCGGGCTCGGCCTCTTCATTGCCAAGACGCTGCTCGAGCGGTCCGGCGCCCGGCTCCGTTTTGAAAATAGTCCCGGTGCCCGGGTCAGCGTCGAATGGCCGCGCGCGCTGATGGATACGAAACTGGCGAAATGATTTTTGGCAGTTTATTGAAGACTGCTGGGAAAAACCCACATAGTTTCAGCGCAAACTGCCCAGGTTTGGCTGCGGATTGAAAGAATGAGCGAAAAATCGACGGGTGCCCATGCCACCCCTGCAGATGCCGAACTGATCGGACCGGATAGAACGCTTTTGATAGTCGACGATGACGGGCCCTTCCTGCGCCGCCTGGCGCGTGCCATGGAGGCACGCGGCTTCGCGGTCGAGATCGCCGAATCGGTCGCCGAAGGCATCGCCAAGGCCAAGTCGCACCCGCCGAAACATGCGGTCATCGATCTGAGGCTCGGTGACGGCAGCGGGCTCGACGTCATCGAAGCGATCCGCGGCCGCCGCGACGATACCCGCATGATCGTGCTGACCGGCTACGGCAATATCGCCACGGCGGTGAACGCGGTGAAGCTCGGAGCGCTCGATTACCTCGCCAAACCGGCGGATGCCGACGAGATTTTCGCCGCCCTGGTGCGTCGCCAGGGCGAGCGCGTCGAACTGCCGGAAAATCCGATGTCGGCCGATCGCGTGCGTTGGGAACATATCCAGCGCGTCTACGAGATGTGCGAACGCAACGTCTCGGAAACGGCTCGCCGCCTCAACATGCACCGCCGCACGCTGCAGCGCATCCTGGCAAAGCGGGCACCGAAATAATCAATCCGCCTCGGTCGCCGCATCGCGCGACCCGCCGACGATATCGCGGATCGACTGGCCGAGTTCGCCATTGCGCTCGGCCGCCCATTCGGCGAGCATCAGTCGCTGCGCCGCTGTGCGGGCAAAGGCCTGCGTTACCGATTTGCGCGTCGCCGCCGCCAGGCGATGCTCCGGCGCCTCGCGCAGCATATGGGCTTCATAGCCGTCGGAGATGAGCAGTCCGCATTCCTCCGGGAAGATATCGAGCGGCACCTGCGCATGGGTGGCGAAGAACAGGCGGTCGCAATGGAGGCGGTAGTCCGGCCACTTGCGGTCGACCCGAAAGTCCTCGATCGACGTCTTGATTTCGACGATCCAGATCTCCCCCTTCGGAGAAATCGAGATCAGGTCGGCGCGACGGCCGCTGGCAAGCGTCAGCTCCGGCAGCACCGCGTGGCGCAATTCCATGAACAATCGCTGCACGCCGCGGCGCACCCTCAGGGCCCGCTCCGACTGGCGCCCGTCGGCGAGCGGATTGTCGCCATGGATCGATAGGATCGTCATCGTCCCACTCCGGCTCCCTGTCACAGCCTTGTTGCAAAAAAACCATCGTCACGGAATTTGCACATTTCGGCCGAATTGCGGCGGCCCAATCCCTTGCGCAGTGCACTGCAATCGCAAATAAGCTGACGGCCGGGCACGCTTCCGCGTTTCCTGATTCCCTTTTACGAGACCCCCATGCGCTTCCGCAACGCTCTCCTTTTGTGCAGTCTGGCGGCGACTGTCTTCATCGCCGGCTGCTCGCAAACGACGTCCACCGCAGGCTCTGCTCCCGAGGGCCAGAAAGTCGTGACGAATCAGATCTTTACAAGCAATTATGGCGCCGTCGAGGACCACGGCTATCCGTTGCCCGCGATTCCGATCAAGCGCCTGGACCCGCGTTTCCACCGCCAGATCGTCGATTATGCCACCAGGGAACGGCCGGGAACCATCGTCGTCAACACGCCGAATCGCTTCCTCTATTACGTGCTGCCGGGCGGGAAGGCGGTGCGTTACGGCATCGGCGTCGGCAAGGCCGGATTTGCCTGGGAAGGCGAGGCCTATGTCGCCTGGAAGCAGGAATGGCCGACCTGGCATCCGCCGAAGGAGATGGCCGAACGCAAGCCTGAAGTCGCCAAATATGTCGAAGCGGGCATGGGCCCCGGCATCAGCAATCCGCTCGGCGCACGCGCGCTCTATCTCTTCAACGAGGAGGGCCGGGACACGCTCTTCCGCCTGCACGGCACGCCGGAATGGTCTTCGATCGGCACCGCCGCCTCGTCCGGCTGCATCCGCCTGATGAACCAGGACATCATCGACCTTTATTCGCGGGTTCGGCCGGGTCGAAACGCACGCGTCGTCGTCCAGCAGTAAGCTGAGAGACGAGCCTAAACGAAAGGGCCGCCGGTGATGCCGGCGGCCCTTTCATTTGTAAAGTATCATCGCTCAAGCGGTCAGTTTCGCCTTGAGCTCCAGGCGGCGGCGGTGCAGCACCGGTTCGGTATAGCCGTTCGGCTGCTCGCGGCCATTGAGCACCAGTTCGAGCGCTGCCCGGAAGGCGATCGATTCGTCGAAATGGCCGGCCATGGGCGCATAGTGCGGATCGCCTGCATTCTGCTGGTCGACGACGGCCGCCATCCGCTTCATCGTCTCGACGATCTGCGCCTCGCTGACGATGCCATGGTGCAGCCAGTTGGCCATGTGCTGCGCCGAGATGCGCAGCGTCGCGCGGTCTTCCATCAGACCGACATTGTTGATGTCGAGCACCTTCGAGCAGCCGACGCCCTGGTCGACCCAGCGCACGACATAGCCGAGAATGCCCTGGGCGTTGTTGTCGAGTTCGCGCTGGATCTCCTCTTCTGTCCAGTTCGGCCGCGCCGCCACCGGTACCGAGAGAATATCGGCGAGCTTGGCACGCGGCCGGCTCTTGAGGTCCGCCTGTACCTCGGCAACGTTGATCCGGTGATAATGCGTGGCGTGCAACGTCGCCGCCGTTGGCGAGGGAACCCAGGCAGTATTGGCGCCGGCCTTCGGGTGGGCGATCTTCTGCTCCAGCATGGCGGCCATCAGGTCCGGCATCGCCCACATGCCCTTGCCGATCTGGGCGTGGCCGGAAAGGCCGCACTCGAGGCCGATATCGACATTCCAATTTTCGTAGGCACCGATCCAGGCCGCCTGCTTCATGCCGCCCTTGCGGATCATCGGGCCGGCTTCCATCGAGGTATGGATCTCGTCGCCGGTACGGTCGAGGAAGCCGGTATTGATGAAGACGACGCGGTCGCGGGCGGCGCGGATGCATTCCTTGAGATTGACGGTGGTGCGCCGTTCCTCGTCCATGATGCCCATCTTGATGGCATTGGCCGGAAGCCCGAGCGCCGCCTCGACGCGAGCGAAAATCTCGCAGGCGAAGGCCACTTCCTCCGGGCCGTGCATCTTCGGCTTGACTACATACATCGAGCCGCTGCGCGAGTTTGCCCGCCTTCCGCTCGGGCCGATATCGTGCAGAGCGATCAGCGCCGTCACCATGGCGTCCATGATGCCTTCGGGCACCTCGCGGCCGTCACGGTCGAGGATCGCCGGATTGGTCATCAAATGCCCGACATTGCGCACCAGCATCAGCGAACGACCGGGCAACGTCAGCGCCGAACCATCGGACCTGGTGAAAACGCGGTCAGCATTGAGCTTGCGCGTGAACGTCCTGCCGCCCTTGGCGACCTCTTCCTCGAGGTCGCCTTTCATCAGCCCGAGCCAGTTTCGATAGACAACGACCTTGTCCTCGGCATCGACCGCGGCAATGGAGTCCTCGCAGTCCATGATCGTCGTGATCGCCGATTCGAGGATGACGTCGGAAATGCCGGCCTGGTCAGCCTTGCCGATCGGCGTCGTTCCATCGAGGACGATGACGATGTGAAGATTGTTCTGGGTGAGGACGATCTCGGAAGGCGTCGCCGCGGACCCGGAATAGCCGGCGAACTGAGCCGGATTCCGAAGCGACATCGTGACGCCGTTCGTCAAGCTCAGCGAAAGAGCAGGCCCGTCGATCGCAAGCGCAGCGACCTCGCTCCAGCGGCCCGTGGCAAGCGGAACGCTCGCGTCGAGAAAATCCCGTGCCCAGGCAATGACCTTGGCACCGCGCGCCGGATTATAGCTTCTGCCGCGCTCGGCCCCGTCCGCATCGGGAATAGCGTCGGTCCCGTAGAGCGCGTCATAGAGCGAACCCCAGCGCGCATTGGCGGCGTTCAGCGCATAGCGGGCATTCATCACCGGAACGACGAGTTGCGGCCCCGCAATGGTGGCGATTTCGGCATCGACATTGGCGGTCGACACCGAGAAATCCGGGCCCTCCGGCAGGAGATAGCCGATCTCTCTCAGGAAAGCCTGATAGGCATCGAGGTCGACCGGAGCACCATGTTCGCGGTACCAGGCATCGAGCTTTGCCTGGAGTTCGTCGCGCTTGGCGAGAAGCGTTCGGTTCTTCGGCGCGAGATCATGGACGAGTTCCGCGAGGGCGGAAAAGAAATGGTCGGGATCGACGCCGGTGCCCGGCATCGCCTCGTCGACCAGGAAGCGGTGAAGGCCCGCATCGATCTTCAGATCATTGTTCTCAACGCGGTCCATTCGGCAGCTCCTGAAATGTCTCTATGCCAGATTCCAATAAATAGGAGCAGGATGCACGCGGAAAAGCGCTTTCCGCCTTTCCTCATCCCGCTCACGCGCGCGGACAGTCTCCCATCAACCCGTTGCCTGTCAATTCCGCAAGGATGCGAAGAATTATTTCCAAATTGGAAAAGATCAGTGATGGGCGATTCGCGGTCTGCCGCTCGCCGACGCGATGAAACGCGCCTCGATGAGCTTGCGGCCGCCCTCGACCTCCGGAGCGTCGATCTCCTCCCAAGCGGTCGCGGCGGGTTCCTCCGCGCCGTTGGCACGCGCCGTCTCCAGCGCCATGGTCTCGGCGCGGCGGCGGGCGACACCGAAGGCCTCCTCCTGGTCGATGAAGCGCTCGCTCGCGCCCGCGCCGTTGACGATGAAGATGCCTTCCTCGGGTGCCGTCACGAAGACGGTGACGGTGGCGCGCACCTGGCCGACGACGGCGCCGACGGCATTAGCGACGTCGGCTTCCGCCGGGATTGCCGCTTCAGTCGCCAGCATCCCGGCGATCGCCGGATAATATACCGGCGCCGAGGCCCCAAGGCCAACGAGCGGCCGGTCGAGGCCGAGCGAAAAGCGGACGATGCCGGGCTGGCGCTTCAGCGCGCGATCGACCGCGAGGGAGGAGGCCGGGTCGATCGCGCCGGCACCATCCTCGTTAAGGCAGGCCTGGAGAATCACCTCCGAGGATTGCCGCGCCAGCCGGTCGACGATCGTTTTCGCCAGCATCTCGGCAGAGGCGGCGATCGGCTGGCCGGAGCCGTCCTTGGTCCGGGCAGCGATCTTCAGGCCGAGCAGCGCGGCCTCGGTATTCCACTGCGACTGCCTGCCGAGCACATGCATCGCGTCGGACGGCGTCAGGCCGCAGATATGCACCAGTCCGCGGGCGACAAGCCGGTCGAGCGTCGCCTTCTGCGGCGTGCTGACGATAAGGTCGGCGAGCGCCAACGGCACCGGACCGATCCTGTCGTATAGGGCCTGCTCCTGCGGCTGAAGGCCGCTCGCCAGATGGTCGGGCAGGCCGGTGCGCACGGCAAGACGGCCGTCGTGGCGGCCGGCATGGGTCGCCCGCAGCTGCTTGTCGAGCACCGACAGCACCGCATCGTCATGGAGCGCCGCTGCAAGGCTCAAGGGTAGGAAACGGCGCGGGCCGAGATCGATCTTCGCTTTGAGGCCGCGATCGTTGATCTTCACCTCCGAATCGCCGCCAAGGCCGTAGGTGCGCATGGCGACCGCCTCGACCATGGTGCGGAAGCCGCCGACGACGGCCCCATCCGAGTCGAGCCGCGGGCGGCCGGCATCGAGCACGGCGACATCCGTCGTCGTGCCGCCGATATCGGAGACGACGGCGTTTTCGAGCCCGGTCAGATAGCGCGCCCCGACCAGGCTCGCGGCCGGCCCGGAGAGGATCGTCTCGATCGGCCGCAGCCTTGCCTCCGCGGCGGAGATCAGCGCGCCGTCGCCGCGCACCACCATCATCGGCACGTCGATGCCACGTTCCTTCAGGAAATCTTCGCAGGAGCCGACCAGCCGGTCGATCATCGAAACCAGCCGGGCATTGAGGAGCGTCGTCAGCGCGCGGCGCGGACCGCCGAGCTTGGAGGACAGTTCGTGGCTGCAGGTGACCGGCAGATGCGAGACTTCGCGGATGCGCTCGCGCACCCGTTTCTCGTGATCCGGATTGCGCACGGCGAAGTAGCCGGCGATGGCGAAGGACGACACTTCGGTGGCAAGCGTCGGCAGTGCTTCGTCGAGCGCGCTCATGTCGAGCGGCGCCTCGCCGCCATGGACGTTATGGCCGCCCGGAAGGAAAATCGCCGGATCCGACCCCAGCGCCTGCTGGAGGCCGTCGCGCTTCAGATCCTCAGGCCCGAAACCGATCATCACCAACCCGGCGCGGCCGCCCTGGCCTTCGACGAGCGCATTGGTGGCGAGCGTCGTCGAGAGCGAAACGAGGCTGATTGCCGATGCCGGAACCTGCGCCTTTTTCAGGACGGCTTCCACCGCTCCGGAAATGCCTTCGGCAAGATCGTGCCGCGTCGTCAGCGCCTTGGCCTTGGCGACGACACCCGCCGCTTCACTGAAAAGAACGGCGTCCGTATAGGTGCCGCCAGTATCGATGCCGAGAAGAAGATGCGAGGTCAATTTCTGCTCAAGTCCATTATTCTAGGATCGGGAGGAAGCCAGGGGTCAGGATCGTCCGGTGATAGGGCATACTTTCGCGAAAATCCATCGCGTGACAGCGACGTTCAAAAGTCTGATAGGCTTACCCCCACTGCCCTGCCGGGCATCTCCCCACAAGGGGGAGATCAAAGAGGCACCGCCAGGCGCCATTCCTCCCTCCTGCTACGAGGTGAGTTTGTCGGGGATAGAAGGCGGAGAGCCCGCGGCTTGCCGTTCTCCCCCCTTGTGGGGGAGATGCCCGGCGGGGCAGAGGGGATGCCACCCGACCAGCCGGATATGCTACCCCGACCGCACCGATACCATCATCGGCAACCCGCCCCTCGGCTGGGTCGTCAGCCTCTGCACGGGCCAGGGATGCGTCGCTTCGGTCAGGTCGAAGCGGAAGCGGTGCATCAAGACGGCAAGAGCGATCACTGCTTCCTGCAGCGCAAAGGTCGCGCCGATGCAGATGCGCGGGCCGGCGCCGAAGGGGAGATACTGGAAGCGGTTGATCTTGTCGCGGTTTTCGGGAAGGAAGCGCTCGGGCATGAAGGCGCGCGGCTTCTGCCAATAGAGCGCGTGACGATGCAGCGTCCACGGCATGATCAGCACTGATATGCCCTTGCGGATCGGGACAACCTCGCCTTCCGGTGACGTCCACGCGTCCTCCTCGATCGCGGCGCGATTGATCGAAGGCGCCGGCGGGTAGAGCCGCAGCGCCTCTTCGAAGGCGGCGAGCACATGCGGCATCCGTTCGAGCCACTCGACCGGTTCGGCGCCGCTTGCCAGCGCTGAATCGATCTCGCGCTCCATCGTCTGGCGATAGGCCGGCGTATTGGCGATGCAATAGAGCGTCCAGGCGAGCGCCCGGGCCGTCGTTTCGTGACCGGCGCCGATGAAGGTCAGGATATTGTCCTCGATCTCGGAGGTCGAAAGTCCCTCCGGTCTCTCGAGCTGCAGGAGCAGCGTCAGGAAATCGTTCGGAACCTTGTCCGGCCCCTCCGCCATGCGCTGCCGGCGCTGCGCCATCGTCTCCGACACGACGCCGCGAAAGCGTTCGAGCACCTTTCGACCCCCAATACGGGTGAGACGCGGCACCCACGGCGGCGCCACGAGAAGATCCATCGGATCGACACGGCCCATCCGGTGCAGCAGTTCCTCGACATTGGCGGCAAAGCCTTCCTTTGCGACGGCGATCTCCCCGGAGAAGAGCGTTTCGGCGAGGATCTCGAAGGTAAGCTCGGTCATGTCGACGGCGACATTGGAGACGAAGGGCTCGGAAGCGGCACGTTCGTAGCGCTGGACGAAATGCTCCGAGACGCTCAGCATCTGACCGGCGAAGCCTTTCGCGTGGCGGGGCGTGAAGACCGGGGCCATCGCCTTGCGCGATCGCTTCCAGACCTCGCCTTCCGCCGTCAAAAGGCCGTCGCGCAGGATGGGGCGGAGGATCAGCCGCCGGACATTCGACATTTCGTAATTGGCGGCATTCTCGACGAGAATGTAACGGATGAGTCCCGGATCGTTGACGATCAATGTCCGCTGGTTAATGAACTTCGTCTCGATCCAGGGAAGCGTATAGGAGGGCTCGCCCCACAGTTCGAGCGGATTGCGCAGCACCGTGCGGATGATCTCGAGCCGCGAAGGAATGTGGGTGCGCGGGACGGGCGCGGGCGGCTCGAAGGGCTCCGGTCGCGTGTCCATGTCGATGCCTTTCCTGACCGCCTACCGTTTCAGTTTTTTACGGCGCAATCAAGAAGATGATTCACGTGAAGCGCGATCGAGATACGGATGGGGTCCGACGCTCTGCCGCCGCCTAAAGCAAGGCCTCGAGCTCGGTGAGCTTGTCGTTGACCAGCCAGCCATAATAGTTTTCTTCCGGCCAGTGGACCTCGCCGCCCGCATTCTTCGCCGCAAGTGCAGCGGCGCGCTCGTCCGGGCTGCCGACATTGTAGAGCGTCGCAGTCAGGCCAGGGTTGTGGGAAATGTCCATGCCGGCGACCGACCGGTAGGCATCGATCGAATGCCGGATCGAGGCGGCCATATAGGCGAGCGAGACATCCGGATCCATGATCGCCTCGTAGACGGCGCCGGCATTATTCTCGTCGAGACGATCATAGCCGGACACGCGCGATACCATGTCCGTCAGCATCAAGGCGGTGAGCGGATTGATCTGGCCGAGGCCGAAGGTCTGGCCGGCGAAGAAAGGCTGGAAGAAGACGGCGCTGAAGCGGTTGTTCGGGAAAGTTTGTCCGCCGACGGACCGGCCGCGGAACTCCCTGTCCCAGATCCGCTCGCGGCAGCTCCACAGCGCGTAAGAGGACTTTTCGCCGGCGCAGTCGGCGAATTGCGGACGCTTGACGAATTCATCGACGGATTCGCCGTCGTAACCGAAGTGGAAGCTGTTGCCGGCATAGGCGGCCGCCTTGACGTAGTAGGCCTGCAGGCGGTCATAGGCGTCGACATTGTAGGTGTGCTCGCCGACGATGGCGCCGATCATGTGGATCGGCGCGATACCGTAGGCGGCGGCGATCGACTTGATCTTCGCGACGAGATTGCGGTCGCTGGCGAGCAAATCGCGCACCTTCTCGTATTTCGCGTCGAAGGAGGTCCGGCCAGCCTTGGTGCGGCGAAGGGAAGCGCCGGGAACGCGCGGCTGCTCGACGTGCCGGTTGCCTTCCGGGACCACGCGAATCTCGGCCGCGGCCGGTTGCGCCGCGGAGAAGCAAAGCGTGGCGAGAAGAAGCAGGCAGGCGGTAAGGCGCACGTTTAATTTTCCTGTGAAGCTGGGGCCCCGATTCGTCCGGGCGCGGCCACCTAGGGCACAATCATGTCGGAATAATGCCCCGTTTTCGACCGATCAGCGTTCGCTCTAGAAAATATATGGGCGCCTGTCGAGTGACAGGCGCCCCACGATGCGGTGACCAGCGCTATTTTGCGGGCGAGTGCAGCGCCGGCGTCACAGAATGTAGCGCGACAGGTCGGTATTGGCGGCAAGATCGCCGACATGCTTCTGGACATAGTCCGCGTCGATCATCAGCGTATCGCCGCCGCGATCGGGCGCGTTGAAGGAGATCTCGTCGAGGACGCGTTCCATCACCGTCTGCAGGCGTCGGGCGCCGATGTTCTCGACATTGGCGTTGAGCTGCACGGCGACCTCCGCGAGCGCGTCGATCGCATCCTCGGTGAAGTCGAGCGCCACGCCCTCCGTCTCCAGGAGTGCCTTGTACTGGCGAATGAGGCTCGCCTCGGTCTCAGTCAGGATGCGGCGGAAATCCTCCTTGGTCAGGGCGCGCAGCTCGACCCGGATCGGCAGGCGCCCCTGCAGCTCGGGCAGCAGATCGGACGGCTTCGACACGTGGAAAGCGCCGGAGGCGATGAAGAGGATGTGATCCGTCTTCACCGGCCCGTATTTCGTCGCCACCGTCGTTCCTTCCACGAGCGGCAGCAGGTCGCGCTGGACGCCTTCGCGCGAAACGCCGGCGCCCATGCCGCCGTCGCGGGCGGCGATCTTGTCGATCTCGTCGAGGAAGACGATGCCGTCGTTTTCCGCCGCCGCCATCGCCTCGCGCTGGATCTGCTCATTGTCGAGCAGCTTGTCGGATTCGTCGTTGACCAGGAGCTCGTAGGAATCCTTGACCGTCGTCTTGACCTTTTTGGTCCTGCCGCCCAGCGCCTTGCCGAACATTTCCGACAGGTTCAGGACGCCGATATTGGCACCCGGCATGCCCGGGATCTCGAAGCCGCCGGGCGCACCGATTTCGGCGATATCGACCTCGATCTCCTTGTCGTCGAGCTCGTTGGCCCTCAGCTTCTTGCGGAAGGAATCGCGTGTCGCCGGCGACGCCGTCGTGCCGACCAGCGCGTCGAGTACGCGCTCTTCGGCATTCTGGTGGGCCTTGGCCTTGACGTCGGCGCGCTTCTTCTCGCGCACCAGCGTGATGCCGACCTCGACGAGGTCGCGGACGATCTGCTCGACGTCGCGGCCGACATAGCCGACCTCGGTGAACTTGGTGGCTTCCACCTTGACGAAGGGAGCGCCGGCGAGCTTGGCGAGGCGGCGGGAAATCTCCGTCTTGCCGACGCCGGTTGGGCCGATCATCAGAATGTTCTTCGGCATGACCTCGTCGCGCAGCTCGTCGCTCAGCTGCTGGCGGCGCCAGCGGTTGCGCAATGCGATGGCCACGGCGCGTTTGGCGTCCTTCTGGCCGATGATGAAGCGGTCGAGCTCCGATACGATCTCTCTGGGTGAAAAGGTGGTCATGAATTCCTCTCAAACTCGGTCCGCGTCAGCTCCATCAGGAGGGTCCGACCGGACTCGTCTATCCATTCGGCGAAGGGCACGAAGCCGGCCTTCGCATAGGCTCTGACCGCTCGCCGGTTGCCGGCATCCGGATCGATGACGATCCGGGCGGCACCCTTTTCGAACAGCTTTCCGGCAAAGGCCTTGAGCGCGAGCGCCGCGACGCCTTTGCCGGTCATTTCAGGGGGCCCGATGAAGATATCGACACCGGGCGTGTCGGACGCCAGATCCTTCGCCCAGGGCTCCTCGTCATATTGCGAGGGGATCCAGGACTGGATGTAACCGGCCGGTTCGCCCCACACGTGAAAGACGAACCCGTCGACCTCGCCGCTGGCGCAACCCTCGCGGATCAGCCCGAGTTCCACATCCGGGTCGCCCCACCATTGTCGGACATGCGGCTCCGAAAGCCAGGCAAGCAGCATCGGCAGATGGCGCTCGGCCACCGGCTCGAAGCTGACATCTGCCCAGTCAGCCGGCATCCAGCGTCTCCATGACGACATTGTGGTTGGTATAAACGCAGATGTCTCCGGCGATCTGGAGCGCGCGCCGGGCGATCTCTTCGGCCGATTTGTCGCTGTCCATCAGGGCGCGGGCGGCCGCAAAGGCGTAGTTGCCGCCCGAGCCGATGGCGATCGTCCCGTGCTCCGGCTCGAGCACGTCGCCATTGCCGGTGATCGCCAGCGTCACCGATCGGTCGGCGACCAGCATCATCGCCTCTAGATTGCGCAGATACTTGTTGGTGCGCCAGTCCTTGGCAAGTTCGACGGCCGCCCGCATCAACTGGTCGGGATATTGCTCGAGTTTCGCCTCGAGCCTCTCCAGAAGCGTGAAGGCGTCCGCCGTCGCGCCGGCGAAGCCGGCGATCACGTCGCCTTTCGAGAGGCGCCGGACCTTGCGCGCATTGCCCTTCATCACCGTCTGGCCGAGGCTCACCTGGCCGTCGCCCGCCATCACCACCTTGCCGTCCTTGCGCACCGTGATGATGGTGGTGGCATGCATCGTTCCATAGGGATTGTGTTCGCTCATCAAAATACCTGTCGGCCCCGGCATACGAGGCGTTGCTGCCCGAAAGAACCTGGTTGCTTGAGGCCTATGTAAGTTAGCGCGACGCGATTGCAAATGCGCGGCTCAAATCACCCCTACCGGCCACTTTGACGCGGGTTCGCGCCTGTCGCTCGGCACCGATCGAATCTCCGTCGCGGTTCTGGATATTTGGCGCCCCGCCTGATATGCAGCGGCTCTGGAACGGGTCGAGGCGGCGGAAGGCGTTCTGCCGCCCGCATCCGCTCCGGTCTATCGAGTGCAGACAGGAGAGCCTGATGGCAGACGTGACGCTGAGCCGCTCCGGCCAGGTTTCGCGAAAGACGAACGAAACGGCGGTGTCCGTCTCCGTCAAAATCGACGGTACCGGCGTCTCGAAGATTGCGACCGGCGTCGGCTTCTTCGATCATATGCTCGACCAGCTCGCGCGCCATTCGCTGATCGACATGGAGATCAAGACAGAAGGCGACCTCCATGTCGACGATCACCACACCGTCGAGGATACCGGCATTGCCATTGGCCAGGCGATTGCCAAGGCGCTCGGCGATCGCCGCGGCATCACCCGTTACGCCTCGCTCGACCTCGCCATGGACGAGACGATGACGCGCGCCGCCGTCGATGTCTCCGGCCGGCCGTTTCTCGTCTGGAACGTGACCTTCACTTCACCGAAGATCGGTACCTTCGACACCGAGCTGGTGCGCGAATTCTTTCAGGCGCTCGCCCAGCACGCCGGCATCACGCTGCATGTGCAAAACATCTACGGCGCCAACAACCATCACATTGCCGAGACCTGCTTCAAATCCGTCGCCCGCGTGCTTCGCACGGCAACAGAAATCGACCCGCGCCAGGCTGGACGCGTTCCCTCGACGAAGGGCACGCTCGCCTGAGCCGGCCAAGACTGGCTGAAGACTTATGGCCTCCTATCTGATCATGACCCCGCCCGGCGCACCGGCCGACGACGAAAGGGCGCGGTTCATCGCCGACGGTTTTTCTTGGGTAGCCTTCTTCTTCCCCGCGCTCTGGCTGATCGCCAAGCGGGCCTGGCTGCTCGGAATCTCCGTTGCCGTTTTGCAAATTCTGTTAATTCTTGTGTCGACGCTCCCCGGCGGCTTCGCCGCCGCGTTGACCATGCAGGTGGCGCTCAGTCTGCTGGTATCGCTCGAAGGGCCGCTTTTCATCGCCCGGAAACTCGCGGCCGAGGATTGGACGCTTCGCTCGATCATTCCGGCCCGCAACATCGAGACGGCGGAGGAGATCTACTTCGCGAACGCGGCAGCAACGGCGCACCATCAAGGCGCAACTCCGTTGCAGTCGATCGAATGGTCCAAGTCCGGACGGCCGGAAAATGCCGCCGGGGTCGGCTTCTTTGAATCCTATGGAGAGCGCTGATGCGGGTCGCCATCATTGACTACGGGTCCGGCAATCTGCGCTCGGCCACCAAAGCCTTCGAGCGAGCGGCACGCGAAGCCGGCATCGCCGCCGAAATCGACCTGACGGACAAGCCGGAACGGGTTGCTTCGGCCGATCGCATTGTGCTGCCGGGCGTCGGTGCCTATGCCGACTGCCGCCGTGGCCTTGACGCCGTCGCCGGCATGGAAGCGGCGCTCGTGCAGGCCGTCGAGACGGAAGGACGTCCCTTTCTCGGCATCTGCGTCGGCATGCAGCTCATGTCGTCGCGCGGGCTGGAAAAGACAACCACAAAGGGTTTCGGCTGGATTCCGGGTGACGTCGTGGAGATGGCGCCCCGGGACCCGTCGTTGAAGATCCCGCAGATCGGCTGGAACACGCTGCGGCTCAACCGGCAGCACGCGCTCTTCGAGGGCATTCCGACCGGCGAGAAAGGACTGCATGCCTATTTCGTGCATTCCTATCACCTCGCCGCCGCAGACCCGGAGCACGTTATCGCCGAGACGGAGTACGGCGGTCCGGTGACGGCCTTCGTCGCGAGTGACAACAAGGCCGGGGCGCAGTTCCACCCGGAAAAGAGCCAGGCGCTCGGCCTCGCCCTCATTTCGAATTTCCTGCGTTGGAAGCCCTAGAGGCTCCCGCCATCTGATCGGACGAACACATGATTCTCTTCCCCGCGATCGACCTCAAGGACGGCCAATGCGTGCGCCTGAAGCTCGGCGACATGGACCAGGCGACGATCTACAACCCTGATCCGGCCGCCCAAGCCTGTGCCTTCGAGGAACAGGGCTTCGAATGGCTGCATGTGGTCGATCTGAACGGCGCTTTTGCCGGCGAGACGGTGAACGGCGCTGCGGTCGACGCCATCCTAAAGGCGACCCGGAATCCGGTGCAGCTTGGCGGCGGCATTCGTACGCTCGAGCATATCGAGAACTGGCTGTCGCGCGGGCTCAAGCGCGTCATCCTCGGCACCGTCGCGGTGCGCGATCCGGCGCTGGTGATCGAGGCCTGCCGCAAGTTCCCCGGCCGGGTGGCGGTCGGCATCGACGCCAAGGGCGGCAAGGTGGCGGTCGAGGGCTGGGCGGAAGCCTCCGAGCTCGGGGTTATCGAGCTTGCGAAGAAATTCGAGGGCGCCGGCGTTTCGGCGATCATCTATACCGATATAGACCGCGACGGCATCCTCACCGGCATCAACTGGGAGTCGACCTTGGAACTCGCCAATGCGGTTTCCATTCCGGTCATCGCCTCGGGCGGTCTCGCCTCGATGGACGATATCCGCCGCTTGACCGCGCCGGATGCCGAGAAGCTCGAAGGGGCGATCTCCGGCCGGGCGCTCTATGATGGGCGGATCGATCCGAAAGAGGCGCTGGCCTTGATCCGCGCCGCGCGAAAGGGATGAACCGATGACGCTGAAAGCCCGCGTAATCCCCTGCCTTGACGTTAAGGACGGCCGCGTCGTCAAGGGCGTCAATTTCGTCGATCTCATCGACGCCGGCGATCCGGTGGAGGCGGCAAAAGCCTATGACGCCGCCGGGGCCGACGAGCTCTGCTTCCTCGATATCACCGCCTCATCGGACAATCGCGAGACGATCTTCGACGTCGTCGCCCGCACCGCCGAGCAATGCTTCATGCCGCTCACCGTCGGCGGCGGCGTGCGCCAGGTATCGGATATTCGCAAGCTGCTGCTTGCCGGCGCCGACAAGGTATCGATCAACACGGCGGCCGTGAAGAATCCGGGTTTCGTAGCCGAGGCCGCCGACAAGTTCGGCAACCAATGCATCGTCGTCGCCATCGACGCGAAGCAGGTCTCGGCTGCGGGCGAAGCGGACCGATGGGAGATCTTCACCCATGGCGGGCGCCAGCCGACCGGCATCGATGCGTTCGAATTCGCCAGGAAGGTCGTCGACCTCGGCGCCGGCGAAATCCTTTTGACCTCGATGGATCGCGACGGCACCAAGAGCGGCTACGACATCGCGCTGACGCGCGCCATTGCCGATGCGGTGCGTGCGCCGGTCATCGCCTCGGGCGGCGTCGGAACGCTCGATCATATGGTGGAAGGCATCCGCGACGGCCATGCGACAGCAGTGCTTGCGGCATCCATCTTCCACTTCGGTACCTACAGCATCGGCGAAGCGAAGCGCTACATGGCCGAGCGCGGCATCGCCATGCGCCTCGATTGAAGGATTTTCGTGATGAGCGCTTTCACCCTCACCGATCTCGAGACGATCGTGGCGACCCGGGCCAAGGCGGCGCCGGAAGACTCCTGGACGGCCAAGCTGGTTGCGGCCGGACAGCGCAAGGCGGCGAAAAAACTCGGCGAGGAGGCGGTCGAAACGGTGATCGCGGCGGTCAGTGGCGACCGCGAGAATCTGATCGATGAGAGCGCCGATCTCCTCTATCATCTTATGGTCGTATTGAACATCGCCGCCGTCCCGTTGCAGGATGTGATGAGCGAACTGGCCAGGCGAACGAGCCAATCCGGCCTGCAGGAGAAGGCAAACCGGCAGAATCCATGAGCATCGCCGCGAAAGACATCGAACCGGTCGATATTCCGGGCAATCTCACCGGGGGCGAATATTCGCCCTATCACGTCTTCTCCGCCCAGGAATGGTCGCGCTTTCGCGCCGATACGCCCTTGACGCTGACGGCAGAAGAGGTCAAACGGCTGCGCTCGCTCAACGACCCGGTCGATCTCGGCGAGGTGCGCCGCATCTATCTGTCGCTGTCGCGACTTCTCTCCGCCCATGTGGAAGCGTCGCAGATTCTCTTCCAGCAGCGCAAGCGCTTCCTGAGCATGTCGGACGAGACGAAGACCCCCTTCGTCATCGGCATCGCCGGCTCCGTCGCCGTCGGCAAGTCGACGACCGCCCGTATCCTCGCCGAGCTGCTGGCGCGCTGGCCCTCGAGCCCGAAGGTCGATCTCATCACGACGGACGGCTTTCTCTACCCGAATGCGCACCTGCAGCGCGAAAACATGATGGATCGCAAGGGTTTCCCGGAGAGCTACGACATCGGCGCGCTGCTGCGCTTCCTCTCGGCGATCAAGGCCGGCCGGCCGAACGTCAAGGCGCCGACCTATTCGCACCTGACCTATGACGTCATCCCCGACCAATTCCAGGTCATCGACCGACCGGACATCCTGATCTTCGAGGGAATCAACGTGCTGCAGTCGCGCGATCTGCCGGCCGACGGCAAGATCGTCCCGATGGTCTCGGACTTCTTCGACTTCTCGATCTATATCGACGCCGAGGAAAGCCTGATCCACAACTGGTATGTGAGCCGCTTCATGCGGCTCCGTGAAACGGCCTTCCAGAACCCGCAATCCTTCTTCCATCGCTATGCGACGATCAGCGAGGACGCAGCGCGGGCGATCGCCGAAGGCCTTTGGCACAACATCAACCTGAAAAACTTGCACCAGAATATCCAGCCGACGCGGCCGCGCGCCGACCTCATCCTGCAGAAGGGTCCCAATCACCTGACGCAGACGGTGGCGCTGAGGAAGCTTTGAGCGCAGAGCTTCGGCGCTGGAGTGAAGACCCCTCCCCAACCCCTCCCCTCAAGGGGGAGTGACTTACGATGCCGCACTGCCAGCGTTTCGAAGTCGGCCTTTCCGACGGTCGGAAGCGGCAGGCGGTCGCAGCGAACATTGAAGCTCCTTCCCCTTGTGGAGAGAGTTGGGGAGGGGTCTTATCGAAGCTCTACGGATTGACCCTCCGTAGCGTCAGATTGACCCGCCCGCCGTTCTTCAAGAGCGTCGAGGTGTTCGGATAAATCCGGTCGACGCCGTGAAAGGCGAGCCGCCCCTCGCCGCCGAGCACGACGACATCGCCGCTTTCGAGCCTGAACGACATGGTCCGCCCGCCGCGCGTCCGGCCGCCGACGCGGAAGAGGCAGGTATCGCCGAGCGAAATCGACACGACGGCCGTTTCCAGGTCGCGCTCGTCCCGGTCCTGGTGCAATCCCATCCGGGCGTCGGCGGAATAGAAATTGACGAGACACGCCTCGGGTCGCTTGTCGCTTGCCGAAACCGCCCACCAGATGTCGATGAGGACATCGGGAATCGGCGGCCACGGCTTGCTGGTGACCGGATGTTCCGGTTGGTAGCGATAGCCGCGCTCGCGATCGGTGATCCAGCCGAGCGATCCGCAATTGGTCATGCGCACCGACATCGGCTTGCCGGTCTTCGGCATTTCCGGCAGGTAGAGCGGCGCCGTGGCGACCACATGGCGGATGGCCTCGACAAGCTCTTCCTGACGCGAGCGGTCGAGAAAACCGGGAATATGCCTTACGCCCTTCGGCAGCACCTGCATTGCCAGCACCCTGTCGTTCGATGACGATCACCGACCTCTTTCCGCGGGAGGCGAAACTGCCGCTCAAGGGGCCCCGACGACTGGGATGTAGCGCTCATTGGAGCCGAATGCGACCCGAATATCGCCTTCGCTCAGCCGGCATCGAGCTCCGGGAGGCGCAGCACTCGGCCGGGATAGATCTTGTCCGGATGGGTGAGCATCGGCTGGTTGGCCTCGAAGATCACCGTGTGTTTGGCGCCCTTGCCCTTGCCGCAGTGTACCTCGGCGATCTTCCAGAGGTTGTCGCCCTTTTTCACGGTATGCAAAACCGGAGCCTTTGCCGCCGCCGGCGCCGCGCCGCCAGCGGCGACCTGCAGTTCGAAGGCTTCGACCGCCGATATGCCGAGCGTATTGCCGACGGCGACGACAGCCTTCTCGAAAATCGACTGGTCCTTGACGACACCCTTGAGGACCACCTTGTCGTCGACGACTTCGACCTTGACGTCCTTGGTGCCGAGATCGTGAGACGCGAGTTCCTTCTCGACGGTCGCCGCATCCGGCGGGCTATCATCGTCGCCGATACCGAGCTTCTTGCCGGCGCTCTTGATGAAGCTGAACAGACCCATGGTCGCCTCCTTCTACGGGTATGCTGCCGGTAAGAGAGGACGGTTTCCATGAAGACAAGGGCAGTCCGGAAAGATTCAGGGCACGCCCGTACCTCAATCGCCGGCGGGGCGTCCGCGCAGCTTCTTGATCTCGCCGCGGCCGGACTTCTCCTTCAGCCGCCGCTCGATCGAACCGCGCGACGGCTTCGTCTTCCTGCGCGGCGGCGGCGGCGGTTCGGCCGCCTTCAGGATCAGTTCCTTCAGCCGCTCGCGGGCGTCTTCGCGGTTGCGGTCCTGGCTGCGGAAACGGCTGGCCTCGATCATCAGCACGCCGTCCTTGGAGGCCCGTCTGCCGGCAAGCTTCAGGGCACTGGCCTTGACGCGGTCCGGGAGCGACGGTGAGGCCTGGATATCGAAGAAGAGCTGGACGGCGGTCGACACCTTGTTGACATTCTGGCCGCCCGGACCGCCGGCCAGCACGAACTGCTCCGTCAGCTCCCAGCCGGCGATCACGATGTTTTCGTTGATGTAAAGCGGTTCGCTTGCCATGTTCGCCCCCTACAGCGTCACGCGTCTGACCAGACGCGTGACGCTGTAGCACTTTGGATAGAGACCGTTCTATCGCACAGAGTTGCGCGATTGAGAACGACCTCAAGATAAAACGCGAAAACCCGGCCGTGAGGACCGGGTTTCACGTGAATCATGGCCTGCGATGTTATTCGGCGGCCAACCGGGTCCCCGGAGCGGCATCGCGCACGCTGCCGTCGACATGGCTCTCGAACTTGGCGAAGTTGGCGATGAACATTTCGACCAGCCGCCGCGCCTGGGCGTCATAGGCCACGCCGTCCGACCAGGTGGAGCGCGGGTCGAGAATGCGGTCATCCACGCCCGGCACCGAGACCGGCACCGCGAAGCCGAAATTCGCATCGGTGCGGAACGAGGCGCTGTTCAGCGATCCGTCGAGCGCCGCCGAGAGAAGCGCGCGCGTTACCTTGATCGGCATGCGGCTGCCGGTGCCGTAGGCGCCGCCGGTCCAGCCGGTATTGACGAGCCAGCAGGTGACGCCGTTCTTGGCGATCAGATCCTTGAGAAGGTTGCCGTATTCCGAGGGATGGCGCGGCATGAACGGTGCGCCGAAGCAGGTCGAGAAGGTCGCCTCCGGTTCCGTCACGCCCTTCTCCGTCCCGGCGACCTTGGCGGTATAACCGGACAGGAAGTGGTACATGGCCTGTTCCGGCGTCAGCTTGGCGATCGGCGGCAGGACGCCGAAGGCATCCGCCGTCAGCATGATGATGGTGCGCGGCTGCGGCGCCGTGCCGGTCTCGCTGGCATTCGGAATGAAATCGAGCGGATAGGCGATACGGGTGTTTTCCGTCAGCGAGCCATTGTCGAAGTCGGGCGCGCGCCGTTCGTCGAGGACGACGTTTTCCATGACGGTACCGAAGCGGCGTGTCGTCGCGAAAATCTCCGGCTCGGCCGCTTCCGACAGGCGGATTGCCTTGGCGTAGCAGCCGCCTTCGAAATTGAAGACGCCCTGGTGGCCCCAGCCATGTTCGTCGTCGCCGATCAGGGTGCGGTTCGGATCGGCGGAGAGTGTCGTCTTGCCGGTGCCGGAAAGGCCGAAGAAGATGGCCGTGTCGCCGGCCGGGCCGACATTCGCCGAGCAGTGCATCGGCATGACGGCCTTCTTCGGCAGCAGGTAGTTGAGCACGGTGAAGACCGATTTCTTCATCTCGCCTGCATAGGACGTGCCGCCGATGAGCACGAGACCCCTGGTCAGGTCGCAGGCGATGACGGTCTCGCTGCGGCAGCCGTGGCGCTCGGGATCGGCCTTGAAGCTCGGCAGGTCGATGATCGTCAGCTTCGGCAGGAAGGTCGCCAGTGCCTCGCGCGGCGGACGGATCAGGAGATTGCGGATGAACAGTGAATGCCAGGCGAATTCGGTGACGACCCGCGTCGGCAACGCATTCTCCTCGTCGGCGCCGCCGACGAGATCCTGCACATAGAGCGACATGCCCTTGGCGTGCGCCAGCATATCCTGGCGAAGACGCTCGAAGTTTTCGGGCGAGATCGCGCTGTTGTTGTCCCACCAGATCTGATCGGCCGTGGCCGAATCACGCACGACATACTTGTCCTTGGGCGAGCGGCCGGTGTGCTGGCCGGTGCGGGCGCAAAGCGCACCATGAGCCGTCAATTGCGCCTCGCCGCGGCGAAGGGCTTCCTCATAAAGCTCCGCTGCCTCGAAGTTGTAGCGAACGACCGAGAGGTCGGAAAAACCGATCGTTTCCAATCCGTTCGAGGGGTTGCGGTTGCCGAGTTGCTCCATGGTCAAGCTTCCTTCGTCTCTGGCCAATGGCGTTGAATTTCATTGGAACATACCGGGTCGGTTTGCTGAAAACAAGGTAGTTAATCCTAAAAGAGTAATGATATCAGTATATTAATCGATTTAAAGAAAAATATGGATTTTTTAATCGGTTGAATCGCTCCCTGGAGGAGCCCAACCGTAGCAGGCGCTCCGACCCGCCTGCGATAGGGCGCTTTTTTCGCTTCGCCACAATTTGTTCCACCTTTATACTCAAGTAACGCAACCGTGACTCGCGGTTTGCCGCCGCTGCCAAGAGCGGATCCCGGCGCCGGACCCATAAAGACGGAGTTGAAACACGATGCAGACCATCGCGCTTGTCGATGACGACCGTAACATCCTGACATCGGTATCCATCGCGCTGGAAGCCGAGGGCTACAAGGTCGAAACCTATACCGATGGCGCCTCCGCGCTCGAGGGTCTGGTGGCGCGCCCGCCGCACCTGGCGATCTTCGACATCAAGATGCCGCGCATGGACGGCATGGAGCTGTTGCGGCGGCTCCGGCAGAAATCCGATCTGCCGGTGATCTTCCTGACCTCCAAGGACGAGGAGATCGACGAGCTCTTCGGCCTGAAGATGGGGGCGGACGATTTCATCACGAAGCCGTTCTCGCAGCGGCTCCTGGTCGAGCGCGTCAAGGCGATCCTGCGCCGCGCACCGGCCCGCGACGCCGCCGCGGCCGGAGTCGTTGGCCTTGCCAAGAGCGCCGACGCGCCGTCCCGCTCGCTGGAGCGCGGACAGCTGGTCATGGACCAGGAGCGCCACACCTGCACCTGGAAGAGCGAACCGGTCACACTCACCGTCACCGAATTTCTCATCCTGCATTCGTTGGCGCAGCGGCCCGGCGTCGTGAAAAGCCGCGACGCGCTGATGGATGCCGCCTATGACGAACAGGTCTATGTCGACGACCGGACGATCGACAGCCACATCAAGCGGCTTCGCAAGAAGTTCAAGATGGTCGACGGCGACTTCGATATGATCGAGACGCTCTATGGCGTCGGCTATCGCTTCCGCGAGTCCGCCTGAGGCCACGCGGGGCTTGCCTTCGCACCGATTGTGGCTCATTGAAAACCGACGCGGCCACCGAACGGGATCGCAGCTCGCGACTGGTGAGCAGTCATGATGATAGCGGCGATCGATTCCGCCAGATAGCGCCGGCTTCGGCGAAAGCGCCGCAATACGCTTGACCTCAAGCCCGACCCTTCGGTGCTCCGATCGCGGATTAGGCGGCGCCGAAGGATGGCTTGGGCGCAAGAGCGGCAGGCTGGCCCGGGGCTGATACGCAAACAAAAAGGGCGGCGAATATTCGTCGTGGGAGCGGAAGACTTGGTAGAAGTCTTGCAGGGCGAGATCGAAGATTCGGACGGGCGGTCATCGGCGCTGCGTGGAAGGCGCCGATGGGCGCATCCCTTTACGCTGATCCGGCGGCTGTTCGGCAACGCCGTCTTCTCCAGCCTGACGCGGCGCATCGTCTTCTTCAACCTCGTCGCGCTCGTCGTTCTGGTCGGCGGGATCATGTACCTGAACCAGTTCCGCGAGGGCCTCATCGACGCCCGCGTGGAAAGCCTGCTGACCCAAGGCGAAATCATCGCCGGAGCCATCTCCGCCTCGGCGTCGGTCGACACCAACTCGATCACCATCGACCCGCAAAAGCTGCTCGAGCTGCAGGCCGGCGAGAGCATAACCCCGCTGCCGAGCGACGAGGATCTGGAATTCCCGATCATCCAAGAACGAGTCGCGCCCGTCCTCAGAAGGCTAATCTCGCCGACACGCACGCGGGCTCGCCTGTTCGACGCCGATGCCGACCTTCTGCTCGACTCGCGCCATCTCTATAGCGGCGGCCAGGTGCTCCGCTTCGATCTTCCGCCGGTCGATCCGGAGACGTCGAGCGTTTCCGATAAGATCAGCGCCTGGTTCAACCGCCTGCTGCAGCCGCGTGACCTGCCGCTCTACAAGGAGCCGCCGGGCGGCAACGGCTCGATCTATCCGGAGGTGATGAACGCGCTGACCGGCGTACGCGGCGCGGTGGTGCGCGTCACAGAGAAGGGCGAGCTGATCGTGTCCGTGGCGGTGCCAGTGCAGCGCTTTCGCGCGGTGCTCGGCGTCCTGCTGCTTTCCACCCAGGCGGGCGACATCGACAAGATCGTCCATGCCGAGCGTCTGGCAATCATCCGCGTCTTCGGCGTGGCGGCGCTCGTCAACGTCATTCTCTCGCTGCTCCTGTCGTCGACGATCGCCAATCCGTTGCGGCGACTGTCGGCAGCCGCAATCCGGGTGCGTCGCGGCGGCGCCAAGGAGCGCGAGGAAATCCCGGACTTCTCCTCCCGCCAGGACGAGATCGGCAACCTTTCGGTGGCGCTCCGGGAAATGACGACGGCGCTTTACGATCGCATCGCCGCGATCGAGAACTTCGCCGCCGATGTCAGCCATGAGCTCAAGAATCCGCTCACCTCGCTCAGGAGCGCCGTCGAGACCCTGCCGCTGGCGCGCACGGAGGAGTCGAAGAAGCGGCTGCTCGACATCATCCAGCACGATGTCCGGCGCCTCGACCGGCTGATCAGCGACATTTCCGACGCCTCGCGGCTCGATGCCGAACTGGCGCGCAGCGACGCGAAGAAGATCGACCTGGAAAAACTTCTCGGCGATATGATCGACATCTCGCGGCAGATTCGCGGCAAGAAGAAGCCCGTGCTGCTCGACTTCGTCGTCGATCGCAAGGACAATCCGAAGGCGAACTTCATCGTCAGCGGCTACGACCTGCGCATTGGGCAGATCATCACCAACCTCATCGAGAACGCTCGCTCCTTCGTGCCGGAACCGAACGGCCGGATCATCCTGCGCCTGACCCGTTCGCGGTCGCGCTGCCTCGTCTATGTCGAGGACAACGGTCCCGGCATTCAGGCGGAAGACATTGACCGGATTTTCGAGCGTTTCTACACGGATCGGCCGGAGGCCGAGGATTTCGGCCAGAATTCCGGCCTCGGCCTGTCGATTTCGCGCCAGATCGCCGAAGCCCACGGCGGCACGCTCAAGGCGGAAAACATCGTCGGCAAGGGCGGTGAGGTAACCGGTGCCCGCTTCATCCTTTCCCTTCCCGCCGAGCCGCACACGTGAGCACGCACTGCAACATCCACGGCACCGCCATGGTGCTCGGCACGACCGGCTTTCTGGTCACCGGCCCTTCCGGATCGGGGAAATCGGCTCTGGCGCTCGCCTGCATTGCAGAACTACGACGCCGCGGGCGCTTCGCGGCGCTCGTTGCTGACGACCGGGTCGACCTGACGCTCGCGAACGAGCGGATCGTGGCGCGCTGCCCTGCGGCGATCCGCGGCCTGATCGAAATCCGCGGCAGCGGCATAGCGGAAGTCGACACATTGCCTGCCTGTGTCCTCGACTGGGCGATCCTGCCGGTCCGCGCGCCTTTCGATCCGCGCCTTCCCCCGGAGCAGGAGGAACTGCAACTCGAGATCGGGCGAAGCTTGCCGATGCTGCGCCTTCCCGTTGAAACTCTGCTTTCGCCGGTCGATGCGCTCACCGCATTGCTGCCGGAAAAACTAGGCCTTTAGCCTTGTCGAAAGGCAGGGCGACTGCTTTTTCGGCATTTTTGGCTTGCACTTCAGCTTTTCCTTGCCAAGATGGCCGCCCCAACAGGTGGACGAAATTGCTGCATTGCGATATCTGACCATCGACGAATTGCACTGCAGTTGGAGCAAAGATACCCATGATCGGACTTGTGCTTGTCACCCATGGCAAGCTGGCGGATGAGTTTCGGCATGCATTGGAACATGTCGTCGGTCCGCAAAAAGCTATCGAGACGGTGTGCATCGGCCCCGAGGACGACATGGACCAGCGGCGTCAGGATATCATCGACGCCGTCGAAAGTGCCGACGAAGGAAACGGTGTCATCATCCTGACCGACATGTTCGGCGGCACACCTTCCAATCTCGCCATTTCCGTGATGCGCAGCGGCATCGTAGAGGTGATCGCCGGCGTCAACCTGCCGATGCTGATCAAGCTCGCCGGCGTCCGGGGCGAGAGCGACATGGACAAGGCCCTTGTCGAGGCTTCCGAGGCGGGCCGCAAATACATCAATGTCGCCAGCCGCGTCCTGAGCGGAAAATGATGGACCACCTGCCCGACACGGCGCTGACGCGCGAGCTGCTCATCATCAACAAGCGCGGCCTGCATGCGCGGGCCTCGGCGAAATTCGTGCAGACGGTCGAGGCCTACGACGCCGAGATCACCGTATCGAAAGACGGAATGACCGTCGGCGGAACATCCATCATGGGACTGATGATGCTGGCCGCCAGCACCGGCTGCACGGTCTTCGTGGCCGCCAGCGGCAATCAGGCCGAAGAGGCCTTGAACGCGTTGGATGCGCTGGTGCGCGACAAGTTCGGCGAGGAAATGTGATCCCCTGCTGGCCGCCCCGCTCTCCGGCACGGTAATATAAACATATAAAGACCTCTTTATATGACGGTTGCCCTGCCCGGCGATTCCTGATAGACCGAGCCCACTCTCCCCGCGAACGTGACGCGCGGGAGGCATCGTCATGCCGCCGGACTCTGTAGGACCGACGCGCCCCAAGATCAGCCTGGAGAACTCCATGACCGCAACTCAGGACTATATTGTCGCCGACATCGGGCTTGCCGATTTCGGGCGCAAGGAAATTACCATTGCCGAAACGGAAATGCCGGGCCTGATGGCCTGCCGTGAGGAATTCGGCGCTTCGAAGCCGCTGAAGGGCGCACGCATCACCGGCTCGCTGCACATGACCATCCAGACCGCCGTGCTGATCGAGACCCTGGTTGCGCTTGGCGCGGATGTCCGCTGGGCGTCCTGCAACATCTTCTCCACGCAGGACCATGCGGCAGCGGCGATCGCTGCAAGCGGCGTGCCGGTCTTCGCCGTCAAGGGCGAAACCCTCGAAGAATATTGGGCCTATACGGACAAGATCTTCCAGTGGACCGATGGCGGCTTCTCCAACATGATCCTCGATGATGGCGGCGACGCCACCATGTACATCCTGCTCGGCGCCCGCGCCGAAGCCGGCGAGAACGTGCTTTCGAATCCCGGTTCGGAAGAAGAAGAAATCCTCTTCGCCCAGATCAAGAAGCGGCTTGCCGCCTCGCCGGGCTGGTTCACCAAGCAGCGCGACGCCATCAAGGGCGTGACCGAAGAGACGACCACCGGCGTCAACCGCCTGTACCAGCTCCAGGCCAAGGGCCTGCTGCCCTTCCCGGCAATCAACGTCAACGACAGCGTCACCAAGTCGAAGTTCGACAACAAGTACGGCTGCAAGGAGTCGCTCGTCGACGGCATCCGCCGCGGTACCGACGTGATGATGGCCGGCAAGGTCGCCGTGGTCTGCGGCTATGGCGACGTCGGCAAGGGGTCGGCCGCCTCGCTGCAGGGCGCCGGCGCCCGCGTCAAGGTCACCGAAATCGATCCGATCTGCGCGCTGCAGGCCGCCATGGACGGTTACGAAGTGGTGCAGCTCGAGGACGTCGTGTCGTCCGCCGACATCTTCATCACCACCACCGGCAACAAGGACGTCATCCGCATCGAGCATATGCGCGAGATGAAGGACATGGCGATCGTCGGCAATATCGGCCACTTCGACAACGAGATTCAGGTCTCCGCGCTCAGGAACCTGAAGTGGACGAACGTCAAGCCGCAGGTGGACCTGATCGAGTTCCCGAAGGGCAACCGGCTGATCCTGCTTTCGGAAGGCCGCCTGTTGAACCTCGGCAACGCCACCGGTCACCCGTCCTTCGTCATGTCGGCCTCCTTCTCCAACCAGGTGCTGGCGCAAATCGAGCTCTTCACCAAGGGCGAAAACTACAACAACGAGGTCTACATTCTGCCGAAGCAGCTCGACGAGAAGGTCGCTCGCCTGCATCTCGCCAAGCTCGGCGCCAGATTGACCGAGCTTTCGGAAGAGCAGGCCGACTATATCGGCGTGAAGCCGCAGGGCCCGTTCAAGGCCGAACACTACCGGTACTAATCCTTACCCGGGCAATCCACAACATCTTGTGGCCGCGATCTTGACAAGAGATCGCGGCCGCTTTTTTGGGCGGCGCACTTTCCGGTGAATCGTCAAAGAAGTATGGTTAAGTCATTGATTCGTGACGCCGGAGGGGCCTGAGGCGTTACGCGCGGGGATGTCTTGTCGGAAAGCGGCAAACAGACGGAGACAGACCGGGGATGCAATCGGAACGGACGCAAACCCTCCTCGAGGGTTTCGAGCATGGCGACGCAAGGTCGGCGGAACTTTGCGGATCAACGGGGACGGCGCCATGAGAAGAGAACGATTCAGCTTTTTCGGCGATGGCCGCAAGGCTTCCCGGCTGGTGCGGCGGTTGTTCGCCGGCACGGCGCTTTTGGCGGCAACGGACGCAGCCGCCCAGGCCTCCGCGCCGGTCGCCAGATCGATTTTCGGCACCTCCGAAGTCGTCACCTTTTCCGTGCTCATCGGCGTCATCTCCGCAGCGATGCTTTCGGCGATCTGGCTCATCCGCCAGCGCGGCAATATCGAAGCGGAAAATCGTGCCTTGCGCTCGGACCTTTCGGATGCGAACCAGCGGATCTCCCGTTTCCAGGCGCTCATTGCCGACAAGAACCGCCGGATTGTCGTCTGGGACGGACTGGCCGAACGCCCGGAATTCCTCGGGCAGCTTCCCGTCGAGACCGGCGCTCCGCAGGACGACCGGGATTTTCTTGCCTTCGGGCGCTGGATCAAGCCGCAATCGGCGGGCCAGCTCGAGAAGGCGATCGAGGCCTTGCGCGCCCAGGCGCAAAGTTTCGACCTGGTGCTCGAAACACAGCGCAACGAGGTGCTGGAAGCGCAGGGACGCGTATCCGGCGGGCGAGCCTTCGTGCGCTTCATCGCGCTCAACAATCTGCGCGCCGAACTGGCCGAACTGAAGCTCGAGCGTCACCAGTTGCATTCCTCGCTCTCGACATTCCGCACACTTCTCGACGCGGTCGACCTTCCGGTCTGGCAGCGCGGCGCCGACGGCAAGCTCGAATGGGTCAACGAGGCCTATGCGGAGGCGGTCGATGCGCGTAGCCCGGCTGTGGCCGCGACCGAGGGACGCGAATTGCTGGCGACTACGGCGCGCGAAAAGATCCGCTCCGTCTCGACCTTCGAAACGCCGTACCGCGACAAGCTTTCGACCGTCGTCAAGGGCAACCGCACCTTCTTCGACGTCGTCGACGCCCGCACCCCCACCGGCTCGGCGGGCATGGCCATCGACATTTCCGGCATCGAATCGGTGCGCGAGGAACTGGCGCGCACGCTGAAGAGCCATGCCGAAACGCTCGACCACCTGGCGACGCCCGTCGCGATCTTCGACGGCAATCAGCGCCTGCAATTCTACAACCAGGCCTTCCAGCGGCTCTGGGAGCTGGACATGGGGTTCCTGGAGCGCAAGCCCGACAACGGCGAAGTGCTCGATCGGCTGAGAGCCGGCGGCAAGCTGCCGGAACAGCTCAACTGGAAGCAATGGAAGACAAACGCGCTGTCGGTCTACCAGGCCCTCGATACGCAGTCCGACCTCTGGCACCTGCCCAACGGGCAGACCCTGCGCGTTTTCGCGACGGCACGGCCACAGGGCGGCGTGACCTGGGTCTTCGAGAACCTGACCGAAAAGGTCGATCTCGAAACCCGCTACAACACGCTCGTGCAGGTTCAGGGCGAAACGATCGATCACCTAGCCGAGGGCGTCGCCGTCTTCGGGCCCGACGGCCGCATGCGGCTATCCAATCCGGCCTTCCGGGCGATCTGGGGCATCAGCGAGGCGGAGGCCAAGCCCGGCACCCATATCCGTGCCGTCGAGCAGGCGTGCCTCGCCTCATACGACCAGCCGGACGGCTGGAAGCGCTTCGCCCATATCATCACCAGCTTCGACGACGAGCGGCCGTCGAGCCGCGGCATCCTGGAGCTGCGCACCGGACTGATCCTCGACTATGCCGTCATTCCGCTGCCCAACGCCCAGACGATGCTGACCTTCGTCAACATCACCGACAGCGTGCGCGTCGAGCGAGCGCTGACGGAAAAGAACGAGGCCTTGCGCAAGGCGGATGCGCTGAAGAACGATTTCGTCCATCACGTCTCCTACGAGCTGCGCTCGCCGCTGACCAACATCATCGGCTTTGCCGATCTCTTGAAGACGCCGGCCTTCGGCGATCTCAACGAGCGCCAGGCGGAATATGTCGACCACATCGCCACCTCCTCCTCGCTCCTGCTGACGATTGTCAACGATATCCTCGACCTTGCAACCGTCGATGCCGGCATCGTCGAACTCGACATGTCCGAGGTGAACCTCTTGGACCTGCTCGACGACGTGGCGCAGCAGATGGCCGACAGGCTGACCGAGAGCGGCGTCTCGCTGAGGATCGACGCGCCCGACAATCTCGGGCGCATCACCGCCGACCAGCAGCGGCTGAAGCAGGTCTTCATCAAGCTCTTGACCAATGCCGCCAATTTCGCGCCGGACGGCAGCACGATCGACCTCCAATGCCGGCGTGAAGGCAGCGATTTCGTCTTCTCGGTCACCGATACGGGACCGGGCATCCCGCAGGACGTGCTGAACACCGTGTTCAACCGCTTCGAGAGCTACGGCCAGAGCGGCGGCGCGGGTCTCGGCCTGTCGATCGTCGAGAGTTTTGTCAGCCTGCATCACGGCACCGTCTCGATCCGCAGCAAGGAAGGCGAAGGCACGGAAGTCACCTGCCGCATCCCTTCCGCCGACATGCCGAAGATCATCGCGGCGGAATAGATGAAGTCTCTCGAACGCCTGCTGAAGGATGAAGCCGCGACGATCGAACTGGGCGAAGACCTGGCGCTGGCCTTGAAGAAGGGCGACTGCGTCGGGCTTTCGGGCGATCTCGGGGCGGGGAAATCGACCATCGCGCGCGCTTTTCTGCGGGCGATGGCCGACGACGATTCGCTGGAGGTGCCAAGCCCCACCTTCACCCTGGTACAGGCCTACGATCTTCGAATCCCGGTCGCGCATTTCGATCTTTACCGCCTCGCCGACGCTTCGGAGCTCGACGAGCTCGGTTTTGACGAGGCCCTGTCGGAAGGCATCTGTCTCGTCGAATGGCCGGAGAAGGCCGAGGAAGCGCTGCCCGCCCAACGCATCACACTGAGCTTCACACATGAGAGCGAAGGGCGTCGTGTGCGCATTACGGGGCCCGACGCGGCCCTCGAGCGGATTGCCCGCTCGCTCGCCATCCGCGCTTTTCTGTCCGATGCCGGTCATGCGGACGCGCGTCGCCGGCACCTGAGCGGCGACGCCTCGGTGCGGGCCTATGAGCGCATCCATTCGGCCGACGGTGAGCCGGCGAAAATCCTCATGGACGCGGCGAAGCACAAGCCCGGCCCCATCCTCCAGGATGGCAAATACTACCAGCAGCTCGCCCATCTTGCCGAGGACGTCATCCCCTTCGTCGCCATTTCCGAGCTCCTGCGCAAGCGCGGCTTTGCGGCGCCGGCGATCTATGCGCGCGATCTCGGCAAAGGGCTGCTGCTCATCGAGGACCTGGGCTCGGAGGGTATCCTCGATGCCGAAGCACGGCCCATTGCGGACCGCTATATCGAGGCCGTACGGCTGCTTGGCCGACTTCATGCCGAGACGGCTGAGCGTGACATCGCGATCGCCGACGGCATCGTTCATCACATTCCCGATTTCGACCGCACGGCAATCAAGATCGAGACGAGCCTCTTGATCGATTGGTACCTGCCATGGAAGCGAGGGCTGCCTGCCTCCGACACGGAGCGAAGCGACTATTTCGCGATCTGGGACGAATTGATCGACATTCTCGGCTCAGGCGAAAAGAACCTGCTGCTGCGTGACTTCCATTCGCCCAACATCCTCTGGCGGCCCGATCGCCTTGGCCTCGAGCGGATCGGCATCATCGACTTCCAGGATGCGATGATCGGGCCAACGGCTTACGACGTTGCCGCGCTGGTGCAGGATGCGCGCGTGACAATCGATCGTAGGCTGGCGGAACGGCTGCTGGGCGCCTATGTGGCCGAGCGCAAGGCGCAGGGCGGCTTCGATGAGGCGGCCTTCCTGCGCGACTGGCACCTGATGGCGGCGCAACGCAATTGCAAACTGGCCGGCATCTGGGTGCGGCTGATGCAGCGCGACGGCAAGCCCGGCTATATGAAGCACATGCCACGAACCTTCGCCTATCTGCAGCATGCATTGACGCATGAAGTGCTGACACCCTTGCGCGAATGGTGCATTAAGGCTGGAATCCTGGTTAGCGAATCAGCAAACTGACGGGAAATCATGCCTATCACCAATGCCATGGTGCTCGCAGCCGGACTGGGCATCCGCCTGCGGCCGATCACCAACACTCTGCCGAAACCGCTCGTCCGGATCGCCGGCAAGCCGATGATCGATTATGTCCTGGACCTGCTCGCGGCTGCCGGCGTGACCAAGGCGGCGGTGAACGTCCATCATTTCGCCGACCAGATGGAAGCTCATCTCAGCCGGCGCGAAACGCCGCGGATCCTGATTTCGGACGAGCGGGATGCGCTGATGAATTCCGGCGGCGGACTCGCCAAGGGACTGAAGCTTCTCGACAACGGGCCGGTCCTGGTGATGAATGCCGATCTCTTCTGGGTCGGCGAGGAGGCTGAGCAACCCTGCAATCTGCAGAGGCTCGCCGAATTCTTCGATCCCGAGCGCATGGACATGGCTTTGCTCTGCGTGCGCCTGGAGGACACGACCGGTCACAACGGCAAGAAGGATTTTTCGCTGTCCAGAAGCGGGCGGCTGACGCGCTATGAAGAAGACATGGAAAATCCCGTCGTCTATGCCGGCGCGATCGCCATGGACTCGCGGCTTTTCGCCGATGCGCCCAGTGACGCGTTCAATCTCAACGTCTATTTCGATCGGGCGATCGCCAGGGAAAGGCTGTTCGGTCTGATGCTGCAAGGCCAATGGATGACCGTCGGCACGCCGGAGGCGATCGACGAGGCCGAAGCTGTGGTCCGGCGGTTCGAGCCGGGAGGCTAGCTTGCCCGGCCGCGCTTCCAACGTCTTCACGATCCCAGCCGGCCTGCCCTTCCTGAAAACGCTGGCGGAAAAACTGTTGGGCGGCGCGCTGACGCCGGACTTCCAATATGATCCGGCCGATCCGCTGGCGCTCGCCGGCGTGACGATCTTCGTTCCGACCCGGCGTTCGGCCCGCGTTCTGCGCTCGGAATTCGTCGACCTGCTCGGCGGCCGCTCGGCGATCCTGCCGATGATCCGCGCGCTGGGCGAGACGGAGGATGACAACGGCTTCTTCGACGCCGAGGTTCCGGCGATCCTCGATCTTGCCCCACCGCTCTCCGGCACGGCGCGGCTAATCGAGCTCGCCCGCCTCATTCTCGCCTGGCGCAACCGACTGCCGCAGGTGGTCCTCGACATTCATGCCGAAAGCCCGCTGATCGCCCCGGCAAGCCCGGCCGACGCCATCTGGTTGGCGCGCAATCTCGCCGAGCTGATCGACGCGATCGAGACGGAGGAGCTCGACTGGGATGCGCTCGACGGTCTCGACGGCGGCGAGCATGCGCTCTGGTGGCAATTGACGCTCGCCTTCCTGAAGATTGCCCGGACCTATTGGCCGGACCGCCTTAACGAGCTCAAACATTCCTCGCCGGCGCGCCATCGCAACGCCGTGCTCAAGGCTGAAACACAGCGCATCGCCGCCGGCAAGGTCGATGGGCCGATCATCATCGCCGGCTCGACCGGCTCGATACCTGCGACCGCGGCCCTGATCGCCGCGGTGAAGGCGTTGTCGAACGGCACCATCGTGCTTCCCGGCCTCGACCTGGAGATGAGCGACGCGGAATGGGAGCTGATCGGCGGCAACGGGGCCGCCTTGGCGGCACGAGACCCGGCAAGCCGTACGCACCCACAATATGGTTTTCATCGCCTCCTGCAGCGCATGCGCATCGAACGCCGCGAAGTGCCGGTGCTGGGGTCGCTCGACGATGACCTCGGCGATCGAGCCGTGGTTCTTTCGCGGGCACTGTTGCCGGCCCAAGCCACCGATCGTTGGACCGAGGCCCGCGAGAGCTTTGCGGCGGAGAGGCTCTTTGCCGCCTTCGCCGACGTGGCGCTGATCGAGGCGGCGAACGAGCGCGAGGAGGCGACCGCGATCGCGATTGCGCTGAGGCTCGCGCTCGAAGGCGACGAAGAGAGCCAGGCGGCGCTGATCACACCCGATCGCGGCTTGGCGCGACGGGTCGGCGCGGAGCTCGCCCGATTCGGCATCGAGGCCGATGATTCCGCTGGCGTGCCGCTCTCGGCCACCGCGGCAGGCGCGCTCACGCGGCTGTTGATCGAGGCGACTCTCAGACCGGACGACCCGGTGGCCCTGGTAGCGCTTCTGAAGCACCCGCTCGCCCGCTTCGGCCAGGCGGCGGAAGCCGCGCGGCATGCAGCCGACGTGCTGGAGCTTCTTGCGCTGCGCGGCGGCACCGACGTATCCGATATTTCCGCTCTCGAAGTGGTGCTCGACAAGGCACTCGCGAGGCAGCGGACTGAGCGGCATCCGAGGCCCTGGCGCGGCGGAATTGGTCAGAACGATGTCGAACTCGCACGGGCCCTCGCCCGGCGAATTTCAGCGGCTGTCGAGCCGCTGGCGAGCACCATCTCCGGCGGCCCAGAAAGCGGCCGCCACATGACAGTCCTGACCCTGGCCGAATGGGCGGAGCGCACCGGCCGAGCACTGGAAGCGGTCAGCATCGACGAGCGCGGCAGCCTCGGCGGGTTGTGGGCTTCGGAAGCCGGCGAAGCATTGGCGACGCTGCTTAAGGGGATCATCGAGACCGACGGGCAGATGGAGGCCGACGGGCGGCAATGGTGCGATATCGTCGAGGCGCTTGCCGCCAGCGAAGCGGTCAAGCCTCGGTCGATGCGGCACCCGCGCGTCTTTATCTTCGGGGCGCTGGAATCGCGTCTGCAAAGCGTCGACCTCATCGTGCTCGGCGGCATGAACGAGGGCACCTGGCCGGGGCAGACCTCGAACGACCCGTTTCTGTCGCGGACCATGAAGTCCGGAATCGGCCTCGAACCGCCCGAACGACGCATCGGCCAGCTTGCCCATGATTTGCAGATGGCCTGCGGAACGCGCCGCTTGATCCTTTCCAGATCCATGCGCCAGGGCTCGGCTCCGACGGTCGCCTCGCGATGGCTGCAACGCCTGCAGGCGCTCGGCGGCAAGACATTGACCGAGCAGCTCAAGGCGAATGGCGCCAGTTATCTCCACTTTATGCGTATCCTCGACGATGGCGAGCGCCAGCCGCTCAGCGAGAGGCCGCAGCCGAAGCCGCCGGTCGAACTGCAGCCGCGCAAATATTCGTTCAGCGAGGTGGCCCGACTTCGCCGCGATCCCTATTCCATCTACGCGCGGCGCATCTTGCGGCTGCAGCCGATCGACCCCTTCAACTGCGATCCGGGTGCTGCCGAACGCGGCCTGCTCTACCACCGGATCGTCGACCGCTTCGTCAAAGGCGGCTTCGATCCCGCCTCCCGCGACGGTGAAGAGGCGATGGCGCGGCTGATCGGGGAGGCCTTCGACGAGGAAAATCTCCCGGCTCACATAGACACAATCTGGCGGCCACGCTTCGAAGCGGTGGCGAGGACGTTCCTTTCCTGGGAGCGGGAGCGCCGTCATGAGATCGTCTGGTCTTTCACCGAAGTTCCTGCCGCAATGGACCTCGGCATTGCCGACATAAGGCTGACCGGCATTGCCGACCGCCTCGACAGGCTCGTGGGCGGCGTCATCGATATCATCGACTACAAGACCGGCTCCAGCCCCTCCGCCAGAGAAGCGCGGGCGCTGCTCGACCCGCAACTGGCGCTCGAAGCGGCGGCGCTCAAGGCCGGCGCTTTCGGCACGATCGGACCCGCCCGGCCGCATTCGCTGCGCTATGTGCGCCTGAAGCCCGGCAGCCGCTTTGTCGTCGACACCGTCAATAACGAGAACAGCAAGTCGAAGGAGACCAAATCTGCCGACCAGCTGGCGGAAGATTCGCTTGCCGAACTGAAGAAGCTGCTTACCGGGCTCACCAGCGGTCGATATGGCTTCGCCTCGCGCCTAATCGTCCAGAAGGAGCGGGACTATGGCGGCGAGTACGACCACCTGGCACGCGTCGCCGAATGGGCGACCGCCGAAGGGGAGGACGACGATGAGGAATGACGCCTCCGGCCCGGAGGAGAGGACGCCCAAGGCGTGGCTCGACTGGACGACGGAGCGGCAATCGCTTGCCTCGGATCCCGCCCGCTCGGCCTGGGTCTCGGCCAATGCTGGCTCGGGCAAGACGCATGTGCTGACGCAGCGAGTCATCCGGCTGCTGCTCGCCGGCTGCCGGCCCTCCGCGATTCTCTGCCTGACCTATACGAAGGCGGCGGCCTCCGAGATGTCGAACCGCATCTTCGAGCGTCTCGCCGAATGGGCAACGATCGATGACGCCGCCTTGGAAAAGCGCATCGAGACGATCGAAGGCGCACGCCCTTCGGTCGCCAAGATCCAGGAGGCGCGGCGGCTCTTTGCAAAGGCGCTCGAAACCCCCGGCGGTCTGAAGATCCAGACGATTCACGCCTTCTGCGAGGCCCTGCTTCACCAGTTTCCGCTCGAGGCCAATGTGGCAGGCCATTTTTCGGTCCTCGACGACCGGGCCGCGGCGGTGCTGCTCGCCGACGCGCGACGCGCTTTGCTGACGGCCACCGCCGCTGAGCACGAGACGGAGCTTGCCGATGCCTTTGCGGCGGTTCTCGACCTTGCCGACGACACGGGTCTCGAAAAACTGCTGCAGGCGATCGTGGCGAACCGCGCGCCCATCCAGGCCTTTCTCGACCGCGCCACCGAACGCGGCGGGCGGGAGAGGCAATTGCGAGCGGCGCTCGGTCTCGCTCCGGGAGAATCGGCCGCGAGCGTGATGGCCGGCGCCTGGCCGCTTGCCGGCCTCAACGGCACTGCCCTCGAGCAATATATCGAGCTTGCGCTCAGCCTCGGTGGTATGAAGCCCGGCGAGATTGCAAAGGGGCTGGCGGTCGTCCGCGCGGCCGGGAATGCGGAGGAGCGCTTCGCCGGACTTCTGCGCGTGTTCTTCAACGGCGGCGGCAAGCCGAAGGCGGACTCTGCGTTTTTCAACAAGGCGATGCTGGCGCAGGCGCCGCAGCTAACACCGCTGATCGAGGAAGCACGCCAGCACATCGTCTCCTGTGCCGATCGCCTCAGCATCGTGCGCATGTATGAGGCGACACGCGCGGCGCTGATCCTCGCGGAAAGGCTCAATCGGGACTACGAGGACCTCAAGAAGAGGCGCAGCCAGCTCGATTTCGAGGACCTGATCAACCGCACGGCGGCGCTGCTTGCCCGCAGCGACGTCGGCGCCTGGGTGCATTACAAGCTCGACCAGGGTATCGACCATATTCTCGTCGACGAGGCACAGGATACGAGCCCCGCGCAATGGACGATCATCCAGGCGCTTGCCGCCGATTTCTTTGCCGGCGAAACAGCGCGCGCGGACGACCGGACGATCTTTGCGGTCGGCGACGAGAAACAGTCGATCTATTCCTTCCAGGGCGCACGTCCGGAGCGCTTTTCGCGCGAAAGCATCCTGACCGAGCGCAGGGTGCGCGCCGGCAACAAATATTTCAGCCCCATCCGCCTGCAGCTCTCCTTCCGCTCGACTGTTGACGTGCTTTCCGCCGTCGATACGGTCTTTGCCAATCCGGGCAATGCCAAGGGGCTCAGCGCCCGGAGCGAGGCGGTCGTGCATGCCTCCAACCGGATTGGCCACCCAGGAGCCGTCGACATCTGGGACGTCATCGCCCCTGAGCCAGCCACCTCCGAAGACGACTGGACGGCGCCGTTCGATGCGACGCCCGAGCGCGCACCGGTGAACATTCTCGCCCGGCGGATCGCGGCCGTGCTCGAAGACTGGATCGGCAGGGAGACCGTGATCGAAAAGGGCGTCCGGCGGCCGATGCGGCCGGGCGACGTCATCGTGCTGGTGCGCAAGCGCGATGCCTTCGTCAACGCCCTGACACGCGCGCTGAAGCGCCGCGGCAATATTCCGGTTGCCGGTGCCGACCGGCTGGTGCTGACCAACCACATCGCCATCCAGGACCTGATGGCACTCGGCCGCTTCGTACTTCTGCCGGAGGACGACCTGTCACTCGCGGCGCTGTTGAAGAGCCCGCTCCTCAATCTCGGCGAGGAGGATGTCTTCGAACTGGCGGGACGCCGGGCGGAGGGCGAAAGCCTCTGGCAGCGGCTGCAACAGCTCGGTACGGACGAATCGAGCCGCTATCACGGGGTCGTGCGGACCCTTGCCGGTTACGGCGAGCTTGCCCGCAACCTGCTGCCGCATGACTTCTACGCCCGGGTGCTGGGGACCCATGGCGGCCGGCGCGCCTTCCTGGCGCGGCTCGGCAGCGAGGTCAGCGACATCCTCGACGAATTCCTCACCTTCGCGCTCGACCACGAGCGGAGTGGGCTCCCCGGCCTGCAGGCCTTCATCTCGACGCTCGAGATCGAAGCGCCGACGGTCAAGCGCGAGCAGGACAAGGAGCGCGACGAGGTCCGCGTCATGACCGTGCATGCCGCCAAGGGCCTCGAGGCGCCGGTCGTCTTCCTTGTCGACGGCGGCGGCACCGCCTTCGTCAGCCAGCAGGTATCGGACCTGCGCTTTCTGGAGAAGCAACAGACCGACGGCTCGCTCGTCAGCGTCCCCGTCTGGCGGGCGCCCGGCTCGACGCCGAATTCGCTGATCGCCGCCGACAACGATCGACTGAAGCGACTGGCGGAAGAAGAATATCGCCGCCTGCTCTATGTCGGCATGACGCGCGCCGCGGATCGGCTGATCGTCTGCGGTTATCGTGGCCAGCGGCAGAACCTCGACACCTGGCATGCGTTGGTTCAGGGGACGCTGTCGCACGACCCAAAAGGCAGAGCGACGCCGATGGCCTTCCGCGCCGGAGGCGAGGAATGGACAGGCCATGTCTGGCGCGAAGCGCATGTGCCGGTCATCATCCCGACAAGCGGCAACACGGGCAGTGAGCCTGATTCAATGGCCTCCGGCCTGCCGCCGGCGCTGTTCACGCCCTTGCCGCCGCAGCGCCGACTGCCGCGGCCGCTCGCCCCTTCCGGAACGAGCGTGGCCATCGACGATTCGGATCAGGAGTCGATCGTCGGCTCGGCTCTCTTTGCAGGGCCTACTGCGCCCAAGGCCTCGATGCTGCGCGGCGCGATCCTGCATCGGCTGCTGCAGGTGCTCCCGATGCTCGACGGTCCGGAGCGGCGCGACGCGGCGGAACGCTATCTGAGCCGCGCCGTACCGCGCTGGCCGGAGGCAGAGCGGCAGGCGCTCGCCGGTGCCGTGATGGACGTGCTCGATCATCCGGACCTGCAGTCGCTTTTTGGCGAGGACAGCCGCGCCGAGGTGTCCGTCATGGGAACGCTCACGCTCGGCAGTCATGCGTTCGCCGTGTCAGGCCGGCTCGACCGCCTGGCGATTGCCGGCGACACGGTGACGATTGCCGATTACAAGACCAACCGCGACGTGCCGGCCTCGGCCGACGAGGTTCCGACCGTTTACCGACGGCAGCTCGCCATTTATCGCGAACTGTTGAAGCCGCTTTATCCTGGCAAGCAATTTCGCTCTGCGCTGATCTTCACGGAAGGTCCGGCGGTCCGGGTGCTTCCCGACACGATGCTGGACGCGAGCCTTGAAGAGCTCGCGACAAAGTGAGATACACGATATTGAAAATCCAGTGGCGAGGCCTCACATGAGGCACAATATCTGGACAATGCCATTCCGAAGGAGCAGCCGATGGCAACTGTAAAAGTCGATGCGTCCAATTTTCAAAAAGAAGTCCTGAATTCCGCCGAGCCGGTCGTCGTCGACTTCTGGGCCGAATGGTGCGGCCCGTGCAAAATGATTGCGCCGAGCCTTGAAGAGATCGCCACCGAACTGGCCGGCAAGGTCAAGGTCGTCAAGCTCAACATCGATGAAAACCCCGAACTGGCCGCCCAATATGGAGTTCGCTCGATTCCGACGCTCGCCATGTTCAAGGCCGGCGAAGTTGCCGACATCAAGGTCGGCGCCGCGCCGAAGACCGCGCTCAGCTCGTGGATTTCCAACGCGGTCTAAGCCGCCGAATTTTTGAAAAGCGCTATCGAAAAGCCCGGCTCGCCGGGCTTTTTTCTTGCTCGTCCGAGACAGCCGAGGCTTGAGCTTGCCCCTTACCCCAGATCTTTAGAGCCTTTCCCAGCGCGCGGGGCGAGGGACTTAAGAGCTCGCGGCAAATCCCTTCTCCCCCTCAAAATGGGGAGAAGGTCGCGGCAGCGGGATGAGGGCAGACGCAGCTGAGCCGAACTCGTCCTACTACCGCGGCGGCGTGCCGTTTTCGGCGAGCACATCGCCGGCGAGATAGAGAGAACCGCCGATCAGGATGCGCGGCGGCACGGGGTCCTCTTCGGTGAGTTCGGCGATGAGACCGAGCGCTTCGGCGACCGAGGAGGTGGCATTGGCCTCCAACCCGGCAGCGGCCGCGTCGGCGGCCAGCGCCACCGGATCAAGGCCCGCGTCCGAGGCGTGGATCGGCACGGTGAAGACCTGTTCGGCGAGATCGAGGAAGGCCCTGAAGTAGCCGACCGGATCCTTGGTGTTGATCATGCCGATTATCAGAAACAGCGGCCGCGGATCGCGTTCCTCGAAGGAGGCCATCGCTTCGGCTATGACCTGGCCGGCGCCGGGATTGTGGCCGCCGTCAATCCAGATCTCGGCGGCCGGCGGTCCATAGTGCGAAAGCTTGCCGCCGGCCAGTCGCTGCAGGCGCCCCGGCCATTCGACGCCGGCCAGGCCCTTCTCGATCGCCGCTTCCGGAACGTCGAACCCGGCCGCCCGGACGGCGCGGATCGCCGCCGCGGCATTGGCATATTGGTGCCGGCCCGGCAGGCGCGGCAGCGGCAGGTCGGCAAGGCCGTTCTCGTCCTGGAAAATCAACCTGCCGAATTCCTCATGCGCCATGAAATCCTGGCCATACACGGACATCGGGCAGCCGAGCCGCTCGGCCGTATCGACGAGCACGTCGCGCACACCATCTTCCTCTTGATGGCCGATCACCACCGGGCAGCCGCGCTTCATGATTCCGGCCTTTTCGGCGGCGATCAGTTCTACGCGGTCGCCGAGATAGGCCTGGTGATCGAGCGAGATCGGCATGATGACGGAAACCGCCGGCCGGGCGATAACATTCGTCGCATCGAAGCGGCCGCCGAGACCGACCTCGATGATCGCAACATCGGCCGGGTGCTCTGCGAACAGCACGAAGGTGACCGCCGTCAGGATTTCGAAGACGGTGATCTTCTCGCCGGCATTGGCTTTCGCAACGCGGCGTACCGCATCGGCGAGAACCGGATCGCTGACGAGCGCACCCTTGCCGCTCGCGACGCCAAGCCGATAACGCTCGTGCCAGTTCACCAGATGCGGCGATGTGTGCACATGAACGCTGAGACCCGCCGCCTCCAGGATTGCCCGGGAAAATGCGGTGACGGAGCCTTTTCCGTTCGTGCCGGCGACATGGATGATCGGCGGCAGGCGGTCCTGCGGGTTTCCAAGCGCGGCGAGCAGCCGCGTGATCCTGTCGAGCGACAGGTCGAACCCCTTGGGATGCAGGGCAAGAAGCTTGTCGATCTCCTGCGCCGCCTCGCTGACCTGTGCCGCCGTCATGTTCCTGCCTCGCAAAAGATGATCCGCTGCTCGATGATTCCTTAGAACGGAATTGCAGCAAATCAAAACACTTACAACGACGTATGCGCGTCCGGATGGGACGCGCAACGTTCAATACAGGGCTCGATGGGTTGCGGCGGCTACGCCCGGGCTGCGAGCGGCAAGGCCGAAACCTGGGAGCCGCTCTCCCGCCTTGCGGCCTCCGCCGGCTTCTTCATCAGGATCTTCAGTACGCGTGCCAACGTCGCCGGGATGTCGTGGCGCTTGACGACCATGTCGACCATGCCGTGCTCCAGGAGGTACTCGGAGGTCTGGAAGCCGTCGGGGAGCTTTTCGCGCAGGGTCTGCTCGATTACCCGCTTGCCGGCAAAGCCGATCTCCGCACCGGGTTCGGCCAGGTGGATGTCGCCCAGCATCGCATAGGATGCGGTTACCCCGCCGGTGGTGGGATTGGTCAGCACGACGATATAGGGGAGCCCCGCTTCCTTCAGCAAATTCACCGCGACGGTGGTGCGGGGAAGCTGCATCAGCGAAAGGATGCCTTCCTGCATGCGGGCTCCGCCCGAAGCCGGGAACATCACCAGCGGGCACTTCTCGGCAATCGCTCTCTCGAAGGCCTTGATAATTGCTTCGCCGGCCGCCAGGCCGAGCGAGCCGCCGATGAAGTTGAACTCATGCACGACGGCGACCAGCTTGACGCCCTGAACGAGGCCAAGGCCCGCGACGATCGTATCCTCGAGCTCGGTCTTGGCGCGGCTGTCGCGCAGGCGGTCGAGATATTTCTTCGAATCGCGGAACTTCAGCGGATCCTGCGCCACCTTCGGCTGCGGCAGCGTTTCGTAGATTCCGCCATCGAAGAGATCCTTCAGGCGAGCCTTTGCCGGCATCTTCATATGATGGCCGGACTGCGGGATGACCCACTTGTTCTCTTCGAGATCGCGATGGAACACCATCTCGCCGGTTTCAGGGCACTTGATCCAGAGGTTCTCCGGAACTTCCCTGCGGCCGAGCATCGAATTGATCTTCGGCCGAACGTAGTTTGTGATCCAGTTCACTTATAGACTCCTGAAGCTGTCCTTCGGCTTCTGCGCGCCAATATGGGCGATTATTCGGCTGCCGCAAGGCGTGCGGCCCGCACCCCGGCCGAAAGCCCACGCACAAGCGCCTCGACGCCGGGCACCGTCGCCTCGGTGACGCGACCTTCTTCGGTCAGGCTCGAGGCGATCTGGTTGACGATCGCCGTGCCAACCACGACACCATCGGCCGAGGCGCCGATCACCCGCGCATGGTCGGCGGTCTTGACGCCGAAGCCGACACAGACGGGCAGCTTCGTGTGTGACTTGATCCGTGCCACCGCACCGGCAATCAGCGACGGATCGGGCAAGGCGGAACCGGTGATGCCGGTCATCGAGACGTAATAGACGAAACCGGAGGTGTTTTCGAGAACCTTGGGCAGACGGCGGTCATCCGTCGTCGGCGTCGCCAGACGGATGAAGCTGATGCCCTTCTTCAGGGCCGGGATGCACAGCTCGTCGTCCATTTCCGGAGGCAGATCGACGACGATCAGTCCGTCGACACCCGCCTCGACCGCATCGTTCAAGAACCGTTCGACGCCGTAGATATAGATCGGATTGTAATAGCCCATCAGCACGACCGGCGTGCGCTGATCTTCGGCCCGGAAGCGGCGGGCGAGTTCGAGCGTCTTGGCGAGCGTCTGCCCGGCTTTGAGGGCACGCTGGCCGGCAAGCTGGATCGCCGGACCGTCGGCCATCGGATCGGAAAACGGCACGCCCAGTTCGATCACGTCGGCGCCCGCCTTCGGCAGCGCCTGCATGATCGCCAGGGACGTTGCGAAGTCGGGATCGCCGCCCATGAAATAGGTGACGAGGACCGGGCGGCCTTCCGCCGCGACGTCGGCGAACCTCTGCTCGATGCGTGCGGTCATACTCGTTACTGCCCCATTCCCAGAATTTTGCCGACGGTGAAGATGTCCTTGTCGCCGCGACCGGAGAGATTCATCAGGATGATCTCGTCCTTGCCCATCGACGGCGCCCGCTTGATAACCTCGGCCAGCGCATGCGACGGTTCGAGCGCCGGGATGATGCCTTCGAGCCGCGTCAGCGTCTGGAAGGCTTCGAGCGCCTCATGGTCCATGATCGGCACATATTCGACCCGGCCGATATCGTTGAGCCAGGCATGTTCCGGACCGATACCCGGATAATCGAGGCCGGCCGAGATGGAGTGGCCTTCCTTGATCTGGCCGTCGCCGTCCTGAAGCAGGTAAGTACGGTTGCCATGCAGGACGCCCGGCGAGCCGGCAGTGATCGAGGCACAGTGCTCGTCGCCCTCAAGTCCCTTTCCGCCCGCTTCGACGCCGACGATCCTCACCCCCTCGTCATCGAGGAACGGGTGGAAGATGCCGATGGCGTTCGAGCCGCCACCGACCGCCGCGATGACAAGGTCGGGCAAGCGGCCCTCGGCCGCGAGAATCTGTTCCTTGGCCTCCTGGCCGATGACCGCCTGGAAGTCGCGCACCATCTCCGGATAGGGATGCGGGCCGGCGGCCGTGCCGATCAGGTAATAGGTGCTGTCGACGTTCGTGACCCAGTCGCGCAGCGCCTCGTTCATGGCGTCCTTCAGCGTGCCGTGACCGGCGGTCACAGGCTTCACCTCGGCGCCGAGCAGCTTCATGCGGAAGACGTTCGGCGCCTGGCGCTCGACGTCGGTGGCGCCCATATAGACCACGCAGGGAAGCCCGAAGCGCGCGGCAACGGTCGCAGAGGCGACGCCGTGCTGGCCGGCGCCGGTCTCGGCGATAATGCGGGTCTTGCCCATGCGCCTGGCCAGCAGGATCTGACCGATGCAATTGTTGATCTTGTGCGAGCCGGTGTGGTTCAGCTCCTCACGCTTGAAATAGATCTTCGCGCCGCCGAGCTCGGCGGTCAGGCGTTCGGCGAAGTAGAGCGGGCTCGGCCGGCCGATATAGTGGGTGCCGAGGTTTTCGAGCTCCGCCTTGAAGGCCGGGTCGTTCTTGGCCTTGCTCCATTCGTCCTGAAGATCGATGATCAGCGGCATCAGAGTCTCGGCGACGAAACGGCCGCCGAAAATACCGAAACGGCCGTCCTCGTCCGGTCCGGCCCTGAAGGAGTTCGGTTTTAGCGGCTGATTCACGTCTTGCTCCCTGATCGTCGCCGTTCGGTTTCGGCGCGGCGGACCGCATCGAAAAACGCATCCATGAGCTTCAAATCCTTGACACCCGGTGCGCTCTCGACCCCGGAGGATGTATCGACGGCGCGCGCGCCGGTGAGCGCAACAGCCTCGCCGATATTTTCAGCATTCAGTCCACCGGAAAGCATGTAATCGACGCTTCCGTCAAGCGCGTCGAGCAGTCTCCAGTCGAAAGAGACGCCGTTGCCGCCCGGTAGTTCCGACCCGGCCGGCGGCTTCGCATCAAAAAGGAAACGATCGACGATGCCGAGATAGGGATCGATCCGGTCGAGATCGGAAGCCTCGCGGATCGACAGCGCTTTCATCACCGGAAGGCCGTAGATCGCCTTGACGGTCAGCACCCTCTCCGGATCCTCGCCGCCATGCAGCTGCAGCATATCCGGCCTGAGAGCGGAAACGATCTCGTCGAGATCGTCATTGTCCGCGTCGACCGTGACGGCGACGATCGTCGCCCGGCCGCGAATGCGCTCGGCAAGGCGACCGGCATCGTCCGGCTCGATGTTGCGCGGGCTCTTCGGGAAGAAAATGAAACCCGTGTGCGAAGCGCCGAGGGACACGGCGTGCTCCAAGGCCTCCGCGGTCTTCAATCCACAAATCTTCACGTCCATTTTCATGGGAAGCGACCTTGCACGAAATGCCGCGCGAGTCGAGCAAAACCATGGCCTTCCTCGGCAATCAAGAGGAGGGTTGCCGCCAGGTGTTGCGGCTCAGGTCACAAGCTTACCACATTCGACGAAGCGGTGCTTTTTGCCGCCCTCACCTCGGGCGCTCAAGCGGTCGGGGAAGCCGGGGCGGTAGGCCGAACGCCCACGCCTTCAACGCGGACCAGAAGAGACGCGGATGAAGCAATCCCACCGGCGAACCGACGAGATGATATACCCGGTCCAAGGCGCGCTGGGCCTGCAGGTCTCCATGGGCGGCGAGCAGGTCGAGCTGCCGGGACCATTTCCCAAACAGCGCCTGGAGCGGGGTCGATTCTCCCCGGCTCGAGGAATAGCGCAGATCTTCGCCCGTCGCGATCTCCCAGGGCAGTTGCGCAAGTTGACCGAGCCTCCGCATCAGGCGGTGTTCCGCGCCGATGACCTCACCGGCCCTGAAACTGTCCCGCAACATGAGCGCCTGGCAGGCCGATACGGTGATGCCCTGTCCGTAAACCGGATTGAAGGCGCAAAAGCTGTCGCCGATCGCCAGCAATCCGGCGGGCCAAGCCGACATCCGGTCGTACTGGCGGCGCACATTATCCGTCCGGCGATGGATGACGACATCGCTGACAGCGGTCGCCGACCGGGCGAAATCCGCGAGCGCAGGATCGCGCAGCCGTTCGAGGAAAGGCAGGAAGCCCTCGGTTTCGCGCGGCGGGCAGCATTCTCCCGCACCCACCGCGCCGATCATCCAGCGTCCGCCTTCTACGGGAAGGGCAACCCCTCCCATGGGGCTCGAAGGGGTTGGAAGAACGAGAATGCCGGCGGCCGGCGCCAGATGATCCGCCGGAGCTCTGTACATGCGGCTCGCATAGCCGAAGCCGACATCGACGGTCGTGACCTCGACCCCGCCGAACCCCGACTCCACGAGCCAGAACGGCAGGCGGGACGCGCGCCCGGACGCGTCGATGACAAGCGGCGCCGACAGCACGCTTCCGTCCGCCTTTCGGGCGATCCAGCCGTGTCTTTCGCTGTCGCGCTCGAGAGCCGCGATGCGCACGCCGTCGGTCAAGGCTACGCCAGCCAAGGCAGCCACCCTCAGGCGCACGAGCTCTTCCACCACGGGGCGCGTCGCGGAGACCAGTTCGAAGGCCGGGTTGCCGATCGGTGCCCATCCCTGTTCGCCGAGCCAGGCGAGATTGCCGGTGTCGAGCGGCACGCCACCAGCCTGGACAAGCTCGCTCCGGAACCCCGGCAGCAGTTCCTCGATGGCGCACAGACCACGATAGAGAAGAACATGCGGCTGATGGCCTTGCGACACACCCTTGCGCGGCAGGGGCAAACCGTCGAGCACATCGCGCTCGATGATGCGCACGGTCTTGCCGGCCTGGCTCGCCGCCGCTGCAGCCAGCAGCCCTGCCATGCTTGCGCGATCACGAGGACGTCGGCGTCGTAGCGGTTCGCCACGGAGTCATTCGAAATCATGAGGCTATCCCGATCTGCAATCAACGGCGAATGGAAGTCTCAAGCAACCAGGAACAAGAGACTGCGCATGCGCTCAAGCCACGACAGCGGCATCAGCGTCCACAAGGGAGAGACCGACGACAGCGGAATGTCGGCGCGCAACAGGGCGGCGTGGTCGAGGGACGGTTCGTGGGGAAAATAATCCGCTTTCCAGCCCTCGATCCGGCGGAAGCCTTTCTTATAATAATAGCGCAACTGCGGATCGCGCGGCAGCTTGTTGTGCGTTTCCCAGACGTACTCGTCGATCGGCGCCTCCGGATTGGCGCGCCTCCAGGCTGCCAGTCCCGGCATGGGCGAGCCGAGATAGATCCGCCGCCATCCCTGTTTCAACGCGTAGGGCCAAAAGAACTCGAAGATGAGGCGCACGGCGAGAGCATCCGTGCTGCTCAGGCTGATTCCGAAGAGCGCTCGCGCGTTTGCGGGCGGGGGACTGGAAATTGCCGCGCATTCCGACCAAGTGCGTGCGGCTCTGATCTGCTCCGGCGTCACCGGTTTCAGGAAGAGCGACGCAAGCGCCGCGCCGGTCTCCGTGGAAAAGGCCCCGATGCTCAGGCCGGGAAAAGCCGCTATGCGCCGCTCGAGATCGGCCCGGCTCGCAGCCTGCGCGCCGGTCCATTTGGCCCGTTCGAGAACGAGGAGCGCATCGACGTCAGCCCGATGCTGGAAGCGCACCGCGATCGGCGCTGCCGATGCTGGCGCCTTTTTGGAAGCGCGCTTTCCAAAGCGAACGGCTTTGGAAGGAAGGCTGGATGGCATGAGTTTACCGTCACATTGTCGTTCTGCGCGTTGCAGTAGCAACATCAAATGACGCTCATGTGACATTCTTGGCCGGCGAAGAATCAGGCCGGCACGTCGTTGCGGCGGAAACCGCGCGCTTTCCCCAATCCAGATCTAACCGAAATCGATCGCGTGCAGCATGGTGCCGTTGCGCTTCAGCCAGCCCCTGGCGTCGTTTGTGTCCGGACAGAGCTTTTCGCACAGTGCCCAGAAGTCGGGGCCGTGGTTCATCTCCTGGAGATGGGCCACCTCGTGGGCGGCGAGATAGGCGATGACTTTCGGGGGCGCCATTGCAATGCGCCAGGAAAAGCTCAAGTCGCCTTCGGCGGAGCAGGAACCCCAGCGGCTGCGGGTATCCTTGAAGCTGAGCGAGCGCACCCGGCGATCGATCCTGCCGGCATAGACGGCGACGAGACGCTCCAGTTCGAAGCGCGCCTCCTTCTTCAGGAAGTCGGCAATCCGCCGACGCAGGTGTTCCTCCGCGCCGCCGACCCGCAACACCGCCTCGTCGTCAGCGACCACGGCCTCGGTGAGGCCACGGATCCGGCCGGTTCTCTCGATGCGATGGGCGACGCCGCGGATGAAGATCGTTCCGCCATGCTCGATTTCGCTCTCGCCGGAGAAGCGCGCGAGCCTGGTCATCAGCCAGCCCTGGTGACGGGTGAGGAACGCGCTGACCTCGCGCTCCGGCAGGCCCTCGGGAACGGTCAGTTTCAAGGCCCGCCCGCCGGGCTCGATACGCAACGTCATCCGCGTCGCCCGGGCGTTCTGCCGGATGGTCAAGGGAAGAAGCTTGCCGGCCACCTCGATGTCACGCGTAACATCGAGGCGCGTTTCAGTGCCGCGGCGCCGCTTGAAAGAAGGAAACATGAGGCCTTTCTAGCCGATTCGCCGACCGCTGGCAGCTGCCTCTACGAGACGTCCGGCGTTTCATGTGAAACGCCGGACATCGATTCCGTCAGGTCAGTTCGTTTCGGAGCCGGGTGCCGGACCCGGGCGGCCGTTCTTGCGCTCGCGCATGAAGCGGTCGAATTCCTCCTGGTCCTTGGCGCGCCGGAGCTCGCGGACATAGGCGTCGAACTCCTCGCGCATCTCGTCGAGCTTGCGGCGCTCTTCGTCGAGGCGGGTAAGTTCCGCTTCGCGCCAGTCGTCGAAGGCGACATTGCCGGTCCGATGGTGGGCCCACTGGGCCTTGTGGTTCCGGCGGAAGCCGGCGCACATGCGGTCCACGCTGTCGTTGGCGTCCTTCTTGAAGGTCCTCAGCTTGTCGCCGAAGAGGATGTAAGCGAGCATCGCCAGACCGAGCGGCCAGAACACAATGAAACCAAGCACCATCAATGCAATGGTCGCAGGCGTCCAGTCCGGACGGATCAATGCAGATTGGTTCATCTTCAGTATTCCTCGCAGTCAGCGGGCCGCCCGTTGCGGCCCGATGAAGACGATGTGGGAAAGACCGAAGATGTCTGCAAGATGCACCGGATGCGAATCGGACAAGCCCTTGACTCTGCGGTAGCAAATCGCTGCCGCAGTTGGTCCGAGGGATATTCGGATCGGCCCGGCGGCGACGGCCCTTAGGCCGACTTGCCGCCCTTGATGATCTGCTTCACCGGTTTCGAGTGGCGCGAATGCTGGCGCTGGAAGGCGACGATGCGGGGCGCGATCTCGCCGCGGAAGCGAGAGCCGTTGAAGACGCCGTAGTGCCCGACATCCGGCTGCATGTAGTGCTGGCGCATGTAGTCCGGGATGTTGGTGCAGATCGTCTGCGCCGCCTTGGTCTGGCCGACGCCGGAAATGTCGTCGTTCTCGCCCTCGACGGTCAGCAGGGCCGTTCTGCGGATCGCCGTCGGATCGACGCGCTTGCCGCGATGCGTCATCTCGCCCTTCGGCAGCGCATGCTGCATGAACACCACCTGCACCGTCTGCAGATAGAATTCCGCCGTCAGGTCCATGACCGCGAGATATTCGTCATAGAAATCGCGGTGCTTGTCGGCGGCATCGCCGTCATTCTTGACGAGATGGGCGAAGAACTCCTTATGGGCGACCAGATGGCGATCGAGATTCATCGACATGAAGCCCGAGAGCTGCAGGAAGCCCGGATAGACCATGCGCATGAAGCCCGGCTGCGGCCACGGCACCGGCATGATGACATTGTCGCGGAACCATTCAACCGGACGCTGCTCGGCCAGCTGGTTGACACCGGTCGGATTGATGCGCGTGTCGATCGGACCGCCCATCAGCGTCATCGACGCCGGCGAGAGCGGGTCGTTGTCCGCCTCCATAAGCGCGACCGCGGCGAGGACCGGTACCGCCGGCTGGCAGACGCCGATTACATGCGTGTCGGGTCCGAGGAAATGCAGGAGCTGGATGACGTAGTCTATATAGTCGTCGAGGTCGAAGGTGCCTTCGCTGAGCGGCACCATCCGGGCATCCATCCAGTCCGTGATGTAGACGTCGGAGTGGGGCAGCAGCGCCTCGACGGTACCGCGCAGCAGCGTCGCATAATGGCCGGACATCGGCGCGACGAGCAGCACTTTCGGGTCCGGCGTCCGCCCCTTCGGCAGCGACCGCTCGAAATGGATGAGGTTGCAGAAGGGCGCCCGCCAGACGATCTTTTCGCGGACCGGCACCGGCTGCCCGTCGATAATCGTTTCGGGCAGGCCGAATTCCGGCTTGCCGTAACGACGCGTGGCGCGTTCGAAGACTTCCAGCCCCGCGGCCGCGGCGCGGCCGAAATAAGTGTGCGAGACCGGATTCATCGGATTCTTGAAGGCCAGCCGCATGGCATCCGCCGCCGTGCGCCACGGTGCCATCATGGCATGGTTCATTTCGTAAAGCTGGTAGAACATGGGATGCGTACCCCTCGGTTCAATCAATCTCGGCGCCGCTCCCAGGTCCCGACGCAAGGCTTGCGAGTGTTTGTCTTGGTGTCCGCAATCCCTTGCAGACTACCACTTTTCTTGTGCATCGCAACAAAAACGCCCCCTGCATTTTGGGGTATGTTGCGCAGCGAAATCATATTACTAATATATTGAGATAACATTGCGCCGGCCTGTCGCGCTATGACGTTCGTACCTCAGACCGCGGAAATTCCGTAGAAACGGGCCGCCGTCCCCAGGAAAATCGCCTGCCGCTCCGCTGCCGTGCAAGTCGCGGTCAACGCCCGGGCAGCAGCGAACCACTCTGCATAGTCGGCGTCGAGCAGCACAACCGGCCAATCGCTGCCGAACATGACTCGCTCAGCACCGAAGACGTCAACCAGGTGAGCGGCATAGGGCCGCAATCGTTCGACCGACCAGTCTCCGCCGGCCTCGGTCACAAGCCCCGACAGCTTGACGTGAACGTTGGGGCGGAGGGCGAGCGCCGCCATATCCGTCGCCCAAGGCTCCAGCCGGCCTTCCGCAATGAAAGGCTTGGCGCCGTGATCGACGACGATGGCGAGATCCGGCAGGCGATCGGCGAGCACAGCGATCACCGGCAGGTGCCGCGGCTGGACGAGCGCGTCGAAACGGAGGTTCATTTGCGGCAGCATCTCAAGCGTGGCGATCGCTTCCGGCCGAAGAATCCAGGCGGTTTCGTCGATGCTTTGCAACATCGGCCGAATGCCCTTGAATTTCGGATGCGTTTTCAGTCGCCGAAGCTCGGCACCGGCGTCCGCAGCAAGGATGTCGACCCAACCGACGACCGCGGCAACCGTCTCTTCCCGCGCGGCGATATCGAGCAGGAACTCGGTTTCGGCGACATTCGGCGCCGCCTGCACGAGGATGGTACTGCCGATTCCCGCGGCGCTCAGATGGGGCTTGAGATCGTCGGGTCCAAAGTCGCGGAAGATCGGTTCAAGGTCCGGGCCGGGCCAGTCGTTGTGACCAAGCCCCAAGGTCCAGTAGTGCTGGTGGGCATCGATGAAGCTCATGCCGCATTCACCGTAATGACCGCCTTCACAAGGCCCGCCTTGTCGTGCGCCCAACGCGGCAAGTCGTGCACCGCCTGGTCGAGGGTCGTCCTGTGGGTCACGAGCCTGTCCACCGGGACCAGGCCGCTGCCGATCGACGCGATAACGTGATCGAAGTCCTCGCGCGTCGCATTGCGGCTCGCCACCAGCGTCGTCTCGCGCTTGTGGAATTCCGGGTCGGAGAAGCGGATGTCGTTCTTCACCACGCTGACGAACACTAGCGTCCCGCCATGGGCGACATGGGCAAAGGAGCGTTCCATCGACGTGGCATTGCCGGTGGCGTCGAAAACGACGTCGAAGCCATCGCCATCCGTCGCTTGGGCGACGGCCTTTTCCAGCCCCTCACCGGCCAGAAGGCCGCCCGAAAAGCCGAGCTCGTTCGCCGCGAAACCCAGTCGCTCGGCGCTTGTATCGAGAAGCGTTACCTCGTGTCCGGCAATCCGCGAGAAAATCGCCGTCCCGAGGCCGATCGGGCCGGCGCCGATCACCAGGGACCTGGCGCCGGGCGCCACCCCTGACCGCCTGACCGCATGGGCGCCGATCGCCAGGAACTCCACCGTCGCTGCGGCTTCGGGAGAAAGACCGTTCGCCGGATAGAGGTTCTGCTCGGGCATGAGGATCTCTTCGCAGAAGGCGCCGTCGGTGTGGACGCCGAGAACCCGGATCGCCGTGCAGCAATTCGGCTTCCCCCTCCGGCAGGCAATGCAGCTACCGCAGGAGATATAGGGATTGACGACCACCAGCATGCCCGGATCGAGCCGGGAACCCGGGCCTGCCTCGATCACGGTCGCGGAAATCTCGTGGCCCATAACGCGCGGATATTCGAGAAACGGATGCTTGCCTTCGAAGATGTGATAGTCGGTGCCGCATATCCCGACCTGGCGAACGGCAAGACGAACCCAACCCTCGGCGGGCGCCGCCGGCCGGGGTCGATCGGTGATTTCCAGGCGACCGGGTTCTGAACAGACGACAACTTTCATGGGGCTTTCCTAGATTCCGAAGCGCGATCCGGCCGGCATTGGCCAATCGCCGTTCAACGCGACCCCCGGCGCCTGAGCTGGTCGAAATAGACGATCACGATGATCAGCAGACCGGTGATGATGCGTTGCCAGAAGGAGTTGACGTTCAACAGATTGGCGCCGTTGTTGATGGTCGCCAGGATGAAGGCGCCGAGCAGCGGTCCGTGCACAGAGCCGACGGCGCCGAAAAGGCTGGTCCCGCCGATGACCGACGAGGCGATCGCCTGCAATTCCCAGCCCTCCGCCTGCGTGGCGTTGCCGATGCCGATGCGCGAGGCGAGCAGCAGGCCGACAAAGGCGGCGCAGGTCGAAGACAGAATATAAGCGAGATAGATCGTCCGGTTGACGTTGACGCCGGACAGGCGGGCCGCCTCGCTGTTCGAGCCGACGGCAAAGAGATAGCGGCCGAAGCGGCTCAAATGCAGGAAGACGTAGGCCGGAATCGCGACGACGATCACCATCCAGAAAAGGCTCGGGACACCGAGAAAGTCGGCGCGCGAGAAATTGGTGAAGGCCTCGTTGGTGATCGAGATCGTCGAACCGTTTGTGACCAGCAGGCCTATACCGCGCAACGATGTCAGCGTCGCCAGCGTGATGATGAAGGGCGGCAGGCCCATGCGAACGATGCCGAAGGCGTGAAATGCGCCGATCAGCACGCCGATCGCCAGCGTTGCGACGAGCGCCAGCCAGAGCGGCACGCCGGCGGCCAGCAGCCAGGCGACGACGACGCTGCTGAAGCCGACGACCGCGCCGACCGACAGGTCGATGCCGGCGGTGATGATCACGAAGGTCTGGCCGACCGCGAGGATCGCGGTCATCGCCCCCTGGCGCAGCAGGTTGCTGATATTGTTCGGCGTCCAGAAGGCGCTCGTCGCCAGGCCAAGCAGCAGCCAGAGCACGACCAGCAGCCCGAGGAGCGTCAGCCCGAACAGGATGCTGACCCCTCTCTTCGGCGTCGGACCTGCGCTGCTTTCTACCGTTTCCACACTCATTCCGTCCTCCCTGCAGTCTTTCTTATTCGCTCGAAACGCTCAGGCATTGATCGCCTGCGCCAGGACATCCTCGTGGCTGGCGGCGCGGTAATCATGGCTTGCCACGAGTCGTCCCTGGCGGAATACGTGCAGCCGGTCCGCAAGCTCGTAGACTTCCGGCAGATAGGAGGAGATCAGGATGATCCCCGCCCCATTTTCCAGCAAGCGCGCGAAGAGCCGGTAGATTTCTGCCTTAGTGCCGACGTCGACGCCCACAGTCGGCTCGTCGAAGATGAACAGCTTGGCTCCGTGGCTCAGCCACTTGCCGATGACAATCTTCTGCTGGTTGCCGCCGGACATGGCGGAGGCGAGCACCCGGCGCGACGGCGTCTTGATCTGCAGGTCGCGGATCTGGCGTTCGGCATTGGCGGCCTCCTCGGCGCGGTTGATCGTCAAGCCGCGCGTCAGCCTGCGAAACACCGGCAGGTTGATGTTGAGGCCGATCGGCAGGTTGAGGCAAAGGCCCTGGTCGCGGCGGCTTTCCGGCGCGAGCGCGATGCCGAGTTCCATCGCCTTGCGCTCATGGTCGATCTCGACCTTGCGGCCCTGCCAATAGACCTCTCCGGCGGTGAGCGGATGACGGCCGTAGAGGCCGAGCGCGAATTCGCTGCGCCCTGCGCCGATCAGGCCATAGAGCCCGACGATCTCGCCGGCCCGGACGGAAAGCGATATGTCGCTGAAACCGGGGCCGGAGAGCCCGCGCGCCTCGACGATGGTCTCGCCTAAAGCAAACTGCTCCTTGTGATAGATCTGCTCGATGGTGCGGTTGATCATCAGCGCGATCAGTTCCGCCTCATTCGTCTCGGATATACCGCGCGTGCCGACATGGGTCCCGTCGCGCAGCACCGAGACGCGGTCGGCAAGCTCGAAGACTTCCTCGAGCCGATGGCTGATATAGACGATGGTGACGCCCTCGCCCTGCAGCCGGCGAATGAGGCGGAAGAGCTGGGCCGATTCCTGCCGCGTCAGATAGGCCGTCGGCTCGTCGAAGATCAGGAAGCGGGTGCCGCGCATGGCGGCGCGCGCGGTCGCGACCAACTGCTGCTGGCCGATCGTCAGGCTGCCGAGCGTCGCGTTGGCCGGCAGGTTGAAGCCGAGGTCGTCGAGAACGCCCTGGGCCGCATCCGTCATTGCCCGCTTGCGCATGACACCGCGGCGGTTCATCTCGTCGCCGAGGAACATGTTGGCCGCCACGCTCAGGTGCGGACAGAGGACCACTTCCTGGTGAACCGCGTTGATGCCGCGGGCGATCGCCTCGTTGGGGCTCGCGAGTTGAACAGACTCACCTTGCCAGAACACTTCGCCGGCGGTCCGCGGAATGACGCCGGTCAGAAGCTTGATCAGCGTCGACTTGCCGGCGCCGTTTTCGCCGACGATCGCGTGAACCTCCCCGGAGAGAAAGGTGATGTTCGCAGGCTTCAGCGCCTGGACGGCGCCATAGTTCTTCTGCAGGCCGCGCAGTTCCAGGATCGGCTTGCCTTTCGGCACGGCCGCCTCGAGCGCCTCCTCGTGCCGCTGGCTGACCTCTTGAAGCCCCGTCATAACACCCTCCTCACTTTCCGGTCCGCGACGGTCGGCTTCTCCGGCCGGCCGTCGCGCCAAGACGGGTCGTGGCGCAGGTGACCCAAACGCCACGACTCATTGGCGACAGGTCAGTTGACCTTCGGGTTCAGGAGCGCGTCGATCTTCGGCTCGGCCATGTTGGCCTTGGTGACCAGGTTCGCGCCGGTGTCGACATTGGCCTCGACCTTTTCGCCTTTCGAAACCGCAAGCGCCGTCTTCACGCCATCATAACCCATGCGATAGGGATCCTGCACGACGAGACCGGCCAGCACGCCTTCCTTGAGGAAGCCGACGGTCTTTTCGTCGCTGTCGAAGCCGATGACCTTGATCTTGTCGCCGAGCTTGTTCTCGGCGATCGCCTGGCCGGCGCCCTGCGCCATGATCAGGTTGGAGGCGAAGACGCCGACGAGATTCGGATTGGCGGTGATCAGGTCGGTCATGATGTTGAGGCCGGTCGTCGCCTGGCCGTCGGCATATTTGTCGGCAACCACCTTGAGGCCAGGATACTTGGTCTTGACCTGGTCGAGGAAGCCTTCGCGGCGCTGGTCGAGCGAACCGACGCCCGGCAGGCTGGTGATGATGGCGACCTCGCCCTCTTCCTTTCCGGTCGCTTCCTTGATCGCGGCGGCAAGACCGTCGGCGGCGATGCGGCCGCCCTGGACGTTGTCAGTCGTCAGGAACGAACTGAAGGCCTTCGAATCAGCACCCGAATCGATGCCGATGACCGGCACCGCCTTGGCGGCCTCGTCGATCGGCTTGCCAAGTGCCTTGAACTCGGTCGGAGCGATGACCACCGCGGCCGGCGCGCCGGCGACGGCGTTCTCTAGGATGCTGATCTGGCCGTTGATGTCGGATTCGGATTGTGCGCCGAGTTCCGGCACGTTGACGCCGAGGTCCTTGCCGGCGGCACGCGCGCCCGCCAACACAATCTGCCAGTAAAAGGAGGTCGTGTCCTTCACGATGATCGGGATGGTGACGTCCTGCGCGAAAGACGTCGCGGGCGCCATCGCAACGGCGAAGGCGGCGCCGGCCAGGGCGTTGAAGGCGCGGCGGGAAAGAATGCGTCTGGTCATGCTCATCAAGTTTCTCCTCTCATTACACCTTGTTCCGTTAGCGAGACCAATCCGCCAGGTGCTTGCAGATCGTCTTTTATCAATAAAAAACATTTCGACACGCTAGTTCAGACAAATCGAGTTGGCAAGCCCCACTTCGATACGCCCGCTTCATTGCGTTCCTCCAGGACGCAAAAAGGATCGCCGCCGCTCTCGGCAGCCGGCGAGACAATCAGACCCTCACAGCCTCCGCTCCGAGCGCTGGGGCTACGAGCGTGTGAGGCTCGAAGACGGCGAAATCTTCCGGCGCTATCTTCCTTCGGGTCAGCTCCATGTTGCGCTCGAGGCTTGAGGGCTTGGCGGTGCCGAGCAGGACCGAGGCGACCTGAGGATTGGCCAACGGAAACTGAAGGGCGGGCGCCGCAAGCGGCAAGCCGCGCTCGCTGGCAATCCGCTCCATCGCCGCCACCTTCGCACGGATCTCTTCCGTCGCCGGCATGTAGTCGAAATGCGCCCCTTGCACCGGGCCGGTGGCGAGGATGCCAGAATTGAAGACGCCACCGACGACGAGCGAGGTCTGCTTCTTCTCGCAGAGCGGGATGAGTTCCGCGACCGCCGATCGATCGAGAAGCGTGTAACGGCCGGCAAGCAGGATGCAGTCGATATCCGCCTGGCGCATCACGTCGAGGCAGACGGGGACTTCGTTGACACCCAGGCCATAGGCCGAAATGGCGCCGCCCGCCTTCAGCTCCTCCAGCGCCTTCAAGCCGGAATCGAGCAGTTGCCGGAGATAGACGGCGTTCTTCGCCGTCCCGTGGGTGTAGCCGCCTATATCGTGGACATAGAGAATATCGATGCGGTTAAGTCCGAGACGGGCATAGCTGAACTCCACCGACCGCATGATCGCGTCATACCCGTAATCATAGGTGACGTCGAAATTCAGCGCCTTGACGTAGGAATAGTCGGGGACCTTGTCTTCCGGGACCGGGTGAAGCAGGCGGCCGACCTTGGTCGAGAGCACGTAGCTGTCGCGCGGCTTGCCGCGCAGGAAATCGCCGACCCGGCGCTCGGCAAGACCGAGACCGTAATAGGGCGCCGTGTCGAAATAGCGGATGCCTGAATTCCAAGCGGCGTCGAGCGTCGCCAGCGCCGCCTCGCGCGTGCATTCGCGATAGAGGCCGCCGAGCCCTGCGGTCCCGAAACTGTATTCGGTCACCTCGAGATCCGTACGGCCGATCTTTCTCGTCTGCATTCCTTGTCTCCTCCCTCCAAGGATGCCCATTCTCAATTCAAGAGCGGGGCAGCTCCTCACCCGGCCCTTTGCCCTCACCCTTAGCCCTCCCGCAGGGCGGGGAGAAGGTGCCGGCAGGCGGATGAGGGGTAGTCACCTGCCTCCTACAATGTCGCCCCCAGATGCCAGGGGACGAATTCGTTGTCGCCGTAACCGAAAAGTTCGCTCTTCGTCTTGCTGCCCGAAGCCGTGTCGATGATCAGATCGAAGATCTGGCGGCCGAGCCCGGCAATCGTCGCCTCGCCGGAGGCGATCACCCCGCAATCGATATCCATGTCCTCTTCCATTGCCCGGTAGAGCGCCGTGTTGCTGGTCAGCTTGATCGACGGCGCCGGCCGACAGCCGAAGCAACTGCCGCGGCCGGTCGTAAAGGCAATGACATTGGCTCCGCCTGCCACCTGGCCGGTTGCCGACACCGGGTCGTAGCCGGGCGTGTCCATGAAGACTAGGCCGTGCTCGGTCACGCGTTCGGCGTAGCTGTAGACGGCGGCCAACGGCGAACGGCCGCCCTTGGCAACCGCACCGAGCGACTTTTCGAGGATCGTCGTCAGGCCGCCGCGCTTGTTGCCCGGCGAAGGATTGTTGTCGAGCGAGGCGCCATGCATCTCGACGTAGTTTTCCCACCAGGAGATCAGCCCGTCGAGCTTCACCGCCACCGCCTCGTTGACGGCACGGCTGCGCAGGAGATGCTCGGCCCCATAGATCTCCGAGGTCTCGGAGAGGATCGCGGTGCCGCCGGCACCGGCGAGAATATCGACTGCGGCGCCGAGCGCCGGGTTTGCCGTCACGCCGGAAAGGCCGTCCGAGCCGCCGCATTGCAGCCCGACGATGATCTCGCTCACCGGAATCGGCACGCGGCGCGCCGTCGCCACTTCCTTGGCGATTTCCTCGAGAACGCCAAGGGCGCGCTCGACCGAGCGGCGCGAGCCGCCGGCCTCCTGGATGTTGAAATGCCGCTTTTCCGCGCCGGAGCCGCCCTGGCCGTAGAGCGTCAGCTGGTTGACCTCGCAGCCGAGCCCGACCATCAGTGCGCCGCCGAAATTGGCATGACGGGCATAGCCGGCAAGCGTCCGGTGCAGGTTCTTCATCCCGTCGCCGGAGGACGACATGCCGCAGCCTTGGTCGTGGACGATCGGCACGAAGCCGTCGATGCCTTCGTACCGGGGCAGGATGCGGCGGTTGGCCTCCTCGGCAATGGCGCGACAGACGGTGGTGGAACAGTTCACGCTGGCGATGATGCCGATATAGTTGCGGGTCGCCGCACGGCCGTCGGCCCGCCGGTAGCCGAGGAAGGTGCGCGCCTTGTCGGCTTCGCTCGCCGCTTCCGGCGGCACCGGCGCACCGATCGCCAGCCGGTCCTGATCAAAGGCAAGATTGTGGGAGTGCACATGCTGGCCGGCGGCGATGTCGCGGGTGGCGCGGCCGATCGCCTGGGCATATTTGACGACGGGCTCACCGGCCGGGATCGGCCGGATTGCCGCCTTGTGGCCGGCTTCGATCCGCGCCGTTGCCTTCTGCCCGCCGGGCAATGTTTCGCCGGGCTCGATCGCCACCGTAGTGACAGCGACATTATCTTCCGGCGAAAGAAGGATCGAAGTCGGTGCGGACAATCTCAGGCTCTCCCAGAACTGTTTTCACGGGATGGGCCCGTGTTCTCTGATTTGTCTTTTATCTACAATAGACAGATCTTCGTCAATGGGTATTATGGCTGCCGTCGCAACTGGGATTCCGATGCTCTCAGCCGATGACGGCATGGGAGAGGCAGGAAGCAGGACGGTCTCGACAAATTCTGCGAGCGACCCTCAAGACAAAACGGCGCTGCCGGGCTAGACCCCAGGAAACGTCAATAGGCCGGATCAATTCATGGCGAAGCAAAACACAGTCTTCAAGGATGCCTTCAACCGCTGCCTCACGCTGCTTTCGGAAACATCCGCGTTGCCCTCGGAACCGGAGCTCGGACAGGCGCTCGGCGTCAGCCGCACGACGGTGCGTGCCATCCTGTCGCGTTGCGAGGAGGTCAAGCTCATCAGCTGGGACAAGCGCCGCAAGATCGTGCTCAGGCGTCCAGAGGCGTCGGACTATTTCCCCACCGAGGAAACCGATTCGCTCGCCGAGAGAATCGAACGCAGCTTCATGCGCCGGATTCTGGCGGGCGGCGCGGAGCCCGGCATGCAGATCAACGAGCTCGAGCTGGCGCGCGAGATCGGCACCGGCACCACGAGTGTGCGCGAATTCCTGATCCGCTTCAGTCGCTTCGGCCTGATCGAGAAGCGGCCGAACAGCCATTGGGTGCTCAAGGGATTTACCCGCGAATTCGCGCTCGAGCTGACGGAAGTCAGGGAGATGTTCGAGCTTCGCTCGGCGTCTCGCTTCGTGACCCTACCCGAGAATGACCCCGCTTGGGCCGAACTGAAGCAGATCGAAGCGCTGCATCGCGAAATCCTTGCCGACATCGACAACCGCTACAGGGAATTCTCCGAGCTCGACGAGCGATTTCACCTGCTTGTGCACAAATCGTCGAGCAACCGTTTCATCGTCGATTTCTACGACGTTATCGCGATCGTCTTCCACTACCATTACCAGTGGAACAAGGCGAATGCGCGCGAGCGCAACGCCCGGGCGCTGGAAGAGCATCTCGCCTATATCGCGGCTCTTCAGTCGCGCGACCCGAAGCAGGCGGAGCAGGCCTGCCGCCGTCACCTTAAGTCGGCGCGGGAGACCCTGCTGCAGTCGATTCCTTAGCAGCTCGTCCCGATCAGTAGCCGGATTCGGCTCTCACCGGATCAACCTCTCCGAGAAATTCGCGGCGCAATCGCTCCGTGGCACTGACGAGCAAGGTCACGTCGGTGCCGATCGCCAGGAAGTCGGCACCGAGATCGCGGTAGTCGCGCGCCTGTACCGGATCGAGGGTCAGAATGCCGCGCGCCTTGCCGGCCTTCTCGATGCGCGCAAAGCCGTCGATGATTGCGGCCCGGACCTCCGGGTGGGCGGGATTGCCGAGATGGCCCATGTCGGCGGCCAGGTCCGATGGGCCGATGAACAGGCCGTCGACACCGTCCAGTGCGGCAATCTCATCGATGGCCGCCAAGCCTGCCCGGCTCTCGATCTGCAGGATCAGGCAGATCTCGTCATTGGCGTTCTGCAGATAATCCTTGACCCGTCCGAAATTCGTGGCTCGCCCGAGGGCGGCGCCGACGCCGCGAATGCCGTGCGGCGGGTAGCGGACGGCGCGGACCAGCTGCCGCGCCTGTTCGACAGTGTCGACCATCGGGATGAGCAGGGTCTGAACACCCGTATCAAGGATCTGCTTGATGAGGGCGGTGTCGCCGACCGGCAGGCGCACGATCGGATGACTGCCGCGGCCGGCGATGGCGCGATATTGCGCGGCAAGCAACGGGAGGTCGTTCGGCGCATGTTCGCCGTCGATCAGCAGCCAGTCATAGCCGCTGCCGCCCACCACTTCGGCGGCATAGGGGCTGGCAAGCGCCACCCACAGGCCGAGCTGGAAACGACCTTCGCGAATTGCCGCTTTGAAGGAGTTTTTGGGGGCCGGCATGATCGCTCTCCTGTGACGAAGACCAATGTCTTAGCGGCAAACAAAAAAACCGGCCAGAACTTTCCGGCCGGTTTGTTTGCGTGAAAGACCTGGCCTACTCAGGCGATACCGCCGAGGCAGACATATTTGATTTCCATGAACTCCTCGATGCCGTATTTCGAGCCCTCGCGGCCGAGGCCGGAGAGCTTGACGCCACCGAAGGGCGCTTCCGCCGTCGAGATCAGACCGGTATTGACGCCGACCATGCCGTACTCCAGCGCCTCCGCGACGCGGAAGACGCGCGCCAGATCCTTGGCATAGAAATAGGAGGCCAGGCCGAATTCGGTGTCGTTCGCCTGGCGGATGACGTCCGCCTCGTCCTTGAAGCGGAAGAGCGGCGCCACCGGACCGAAGGTTTCCTCGCGCGCCACCGCCATCGCCTGGGTGACGTCCGCCAGCACCGTCGCCTCATAGAAGCTGCCGCCGAGCGCGTGGCGCTGGCCGCCCTGGATGACGCGGGCGCCCTTGGCGAGCGCGTCGGCGACATGCTCCTCGACCTTCTCAAGCGCCGGCTTGTCGATCAGCGGCCCGAGAATGACGCCCTCTTCCATCCCGTTGCCGGTCTTGAGCTTGGCGACCGCTTGAGCCAGCTTCGCCGAGAAGGCTTCGTAGACGCCGTCTTGGACATAGAGGCGGTTGGCGCAGACGCAGGTCTGACCGTTGTTGCGGTACTTGGCGATCAGGGCGCCCTCGACCGCAGCATCGAGGTCCGCGTCGTCGAAGACGATGAAAGGCGCGTTGCCGCCGAGTTCGAGGCCGAGCTTCTTGATCGTCGCGGCGCTCTGGCGGTAGAGCTCGGCGCCGACCTCGGTCGAGCCGGTGAAGGTCAGCTTGCGCACGGTCGGGTTGGAGGTCATCTCGGCGCCGATCTCGCGGGCCGAGCCGGTTATGACGCTGAACAGGCCCTTCGGCATGCCGGCCCGCTCGGCGAGCACGGCGATGGCGATCGCCGAGAACGGCGTCTGCGCGGCCGGTTTCAGCACCATGGCGCAGCCGGCGGCAAAGGCGGGGCCGGCCTTGCGGGTGATCATCGCATTCGGGAAGTTCCAGGGTGTGATGGCGGCGACCACGCCAATCGGCTGCTTCATCACCAGGATGCGCTTGTCCTTCTGGTGGCCGGGCACGAGGTCGCCATAGACGCGCCGCCCCTCTTCGGCGAACCATTCGATGAAGCTCGCGCCATAGACGATCTCGCCGGTCGCTTCGGCAAGCGGCTTGCCCTGCTCGATAGTCAATATCCGGCCTAGATCGTCCTTATTCTCGATCATCAGCTCGAACCAGCGGCGCAGGATTGCCGCGCGCTCCTTAGCGGTTCGCGCCGCCCATTCCTTCTGCACCCGCGCGGCGATCTCGATCGCGGCCCTGGTCTCGGCGGCACCGAGCTTCGGCACAAGACCGATGATCTCGCCGGTCGCCGGGTTGTTCACCTCGATCGCATTCTGCGGGTCCGCTTCGATCCAGTTGTCGCCGACGAGCGCGGCCTGGCGAAACAGCGACGGGTCCTTCATGTTCATGGCTGGTCCTTCCCTCGGAAAACTTTACAGAACTTATACAACTTTTTTCGGTTTCGACAATCGGTCGGGACACCCTTTCTGCTTTTCCCCTCAAACAAAAGGCAAGCCTCCGCAGCGCCGCTCCCGGGCGAACCCCAAATCAGAACGGCTGCCGTCTCGCTTCGTTCCAACCTTTCGAAGGGTCCTTGCGGTGCAAGATCCAACTCCGATCATTTTTCGGAGAGCGCGTTTCAAAGCGCCTGCATCTTCTATAGCGTCGCGGCGAATCCGGCTCCTCGCGGACGCTTCATCTGCAAGTCGAAGGGCCTCCCAAGGAATTCCCATGCAGGACAAGGATGCTCGTTCGTGACAGAAATCAACCACAGAAAAGCCGACCACCCGATCCACTCGATCTTCCTCGAGCGGTGGTCGCCGCGCGCCTTCACCGGCGAAGAAATCAGCGAAAGGGACCTGCTGGCGCTCTTCGAAGCGGCGCGCTGGGCGCCTTCGGCGAGCAACATGCAGCCTTGGCGCTTCGTCTATGCCCGGCGCGGCACCGAGTACTTTGCGTCGCTGCTGGAGACGCTCGACGAAGGCAACCAGCGTTGGGCGAAGAACGCTTCGGCGCTCGTCATCATTCTGTCGAAGACCCACAGGTTGACATCGAGCGGCGAGCTGAGACCCGCCTATACCCATGCCTTCGATACGGGTGCTGCCTGGTTTGCACTGGCGCTGGAGACGCAGCTTGCCGGATGGCATGCCCATGCCATGGCGGGGATTGACCGAGACAAGGCAATGCACGTGCTCGGCGTGCCGGAGCACTACCGGGTCGAGGCGGCCGTGGCGATCGGCAGGATCGCCGATCCCTCCACCCTTCCGGAGGATCTGCGCGAAAGGGAAAGGCCGAGCCAGCGCAAGGCGATCGGCGAATTCGTCTTCGAGGGTCGATTCCGAGGCGATTGACACCTGGAGCTGGAATCGGGCGGCGTTTGCATGGTCTGTGCCGAGTGCACAAAAGAAAAAGCGTGGGAGCGAAGACGCCCCACGCTTTTGTTTTCAACGCACCGAAGCGCTTCTTTCCGAATCGATCGCTTCGTCAGATATCCAGGTTGGCGACGCTCAGCGCATTTTCCTGGATGAAGTCGCGGCGCGGCTCGACCTCGTCGCCCATCAGCCGCGAGAACAGGCCATCCGCGTCGGTGGCGTCGGCAACCCTGACCTGCAGCAGCGAGCGGACGTTCGGATCGAGCGTCGTTTCCCACAACTGCTCGGCGTTCATCTCGCCAAGACCCTTGTAGCGCTGCATGGTCAGGCCCTTGCGACCGGCGGCAAAGATCGCGTCCAGAAGGGCACGCGGCCCGCTGATCTCCTGCGTGCCATCGCGGCGCCTGAGCACCGGCGGCTCCGAATAAACTTCCTTGAGTTTCCCCGTCAGCTGATCGATGTGGCGGGCATCGGATGAGCCGATCAGCGCCATGTCGAGCACCGCCACCTCCTTGACGCCGCGCACCATGCGCTCGAGCTTCAGGCCGCCCTCGGCCGTCACCGATCCGACCCAGCCGCGTTCGGTCTCTTCGGCAATGACATCAAGACGGCGCGCCACTTCGACGGCGATCTTCTGGTAGTCGTCCTGATGGCTGTTGAGTTCCGTATTGAGCGCACCGGCGATGGCCGCCTGCTCGACGATTGCCCGGTTGTAGCGCGAATGCAGCCCCTCCATCAGCGAGCGCAGGCGCAAGGCGTCGTTGATCACCTCGCGGAGATCCTGCCCGGCCCGGACCTCGCCGGAGCCGAGTGTCAGCGATGCCTCCTCGAGGCCCATGGTGACCAGATAATCCTCGAGCGCCTTTTCGTCCTTCAGGTACTGGGCGGACTTGCCGCGCGTCACCTTGTAGAGCGGCGGCTGGGCGATATAAAGGTGGCCCCGCTCGATCAGCTCCGGCATCTGCCGGAAGAAGAAGGTGAGCAGCAGCGTGCGAATGTGGGCGCCGTCGACGTCGGCGTCCGTCATGATGATGATCTTGTGGTAGCGCAGCTTGTCGGCATTGAACTCGTCCTTGCCGATCGAGGTGCCGAGCGCGGTGATCAGCGTGCCGATTTCCTGGCTCGACAGCATCTTGTCGAAGCGGGCGCGCTCGACGTTCAGGATCTTGCCGCGCAGCGGCAGGATCGCCTGGTTCTCGCGCGAACGGCCCTGCTTGGCTGAGCCGCCTGCCGAGTCGCCCTCCACCAGGAACACCTCCGACTTCGCTGGATCGCGCTCGGAGCAGTCGGCGAGCTTGCCGGGCAGCGACGAGATGTCGAGCGCGCCCTTGCGGCGCGTCAGTTCGCGGGCCTTGCGGGCCGCCTCGCGGGCAGCGGCCGCTTCGACGACCTTGCCGACGAGGATCTTCGCCTCGGAGGGATTTTCCTCGAGCCAGACGCTGAGCGCCTCGTTGACGAGGCTTTCGACAACGGGCCGGACTTCGGACGATACCAGCTTGTCCTTTGTCTGCGAGGAAAACTTCGGATCCGGCACCTTGACCGACAGAACCGCCGTCAGGCCCTCCCGGCAATCATCGCCGGTCAGCGACACTTTTTCCTTCTTGGTGATGCCGGACGTATCGGCATAGGAGGTGATCTGGCGGGTGAGCGCCCCGCGGAAGCCCGCCATATGCGTGCCGCCGTCGCGCTGCGGGATGTTGTTGGTGAAGCAGAGCACGTTCTCGTGGTAGCTGTCGTTCCACCACATCGCCACCTCGACGGTGATCCCGTCCTTCTCGCTGCGGATCGACACCGGCTTGTGGACGAGCGGCTTCTTCGCCCGGTCAAGATAGGCGACGAAGGCCTCGAGCCCGCCGTCATACATCATCTCGTCGCGGCGGATGTCGGAATGGCGCTTGTCAGTGAGCACGATCCGGACACCGGAATTCAGGAAGGCGAGCTCCCGCAGCCGGTGTTCGAGCGTCGCATAGTCGAATTCGGTCTTCGAGAAGGTCAGCTCGCTCGGCAGGAAGGTGACTTCGGTGCCGGTCTCGCTGCCGGCGTCTCCGGTGATCGCCAGCGGCCCGTCGGCGACGCCGTGGGTGAAACTCATCTCGTGGATCTTGCCGGCGCGGCGGATCTTGAGCTTCAGGGCGACGGAGAGTGCGTTGACGACCGAAACGCCGACGCCGTGCAGGCCGCCGGAAACCTTGTAGGAGTTCTGGTCGAATTTGCCGCCGGCGTGGAGCTGCGTCATGATGACTTCGGCCGCCGAGACGCCCTCTTCCCGGTGGATGTCCGTCGGAATGCCGCGACCGTTGTCGGTCACGGTGACCGAACCGTCCGGATTGAGCGTGACGGTGACGATGTCGGCGTGGCCCGCCAGCGCCTCGTCGATCGCATTGTCGACGACCTCGTAGACCATGTGGTGCAGACCGGAGCCGTCGTCGGTGTCGCCGATATACATGCCCGGGCGCTTGCGCACGGCATCGAGGCCCTTCAGCACCTTGATGGAATCGGCACCATATTCGGCAATCGCGCCGGCTTCGGTCTCAGAGATATCGGTCATTCGGCTTCAGGTCTTTCCAGGTTCTTCGGACGCGGCGATTCGTTGCGAATCACAGCGCGGACGCCTCGCGGACTATAGGAAATTTGTCCACGGGTTCCAAACCCCGGGCCACAGGAGCACGGCCAGGGCGAGGCTTCATCCCCTGTCATTATCAGGAAATGTGGCTTTTTCCAAAATATCTTCCATCGCCTCGATCGCTTCGCCCGACAGGCCGCGAATCCGCTCGCTCAGACGGTTTGCAAAGGCCGTGTGGCCGGGCGGCAGGCCCGATGTGTCGAGGACCACTCGCGGGTCGGAAAGCCGCGCGACCCGGAAGAGTTCATCGGCCTCGTCCCAGATCACATTGAAATAGCCGGCGACGCGCTGCAGGAAATCGAAGCTCGGTGCGCCGCGCTTGCCGTGTTCGAGGGCCGACAGATAGGCCGGCGAAACGCCGATCACCGCCGCCATCTCCTTCTGCGAGACGCCTTTGCGGCGGCGCAGCTCGCGCATGGCCTCACCGAAAGGCGTCACGATGCATGTCCCCTGCTGCGCGCCAGGCGGACATAGAGCGCCCCCTCGCCCCCATGGTTTCGCGCCGCCGGCTCGTAGGACGAGATCAGCGGGCGAAACTCCGGCAGCGCGAACCAGAGCGGCACGGCGCGCTTCAACGCTCCGTCGCTGCCGAGCGACGTTCCCTTGCCGGTGATGACAAGCACATGGCGCAAACCCCGCTCGTGCGCTTTCAGCAGGAACTGCAGAAGGAAGCCATGCGCCTCACTCTGGATCATTCCGTGCAGGTCGATCCGCGCCTCGAGCGCGAGCCGGCCCTTGGAAAGCTTCCGCTTAACCGGCCTCTCGAACGGATGATGGCGGTGCTCGGCCTTGCCGCTGAGCGCAATCCCCTGTTCCGGCGTTTCGGACGCGGACACGCCGGAATTCGGTTGCTGCGGAGGTGGCGTTGACGGCTCCTCGATTTCCCCGAGCAGGTCCTCGAGGTCCTGCAAACGCCCCGGCATCGGCTTGATCGAGCGCACGACCTTTCCCCAAAGGATGCGGTCGTCCGGCGATAGCTTCTTGTCCCTAGCCATGGCGATATCGGGCGGCAGCCGCGCGCGGCACAAGGATGTAGAAATCGGCATCGTTGCGCACGGAGCCGGCAAGCGCGCCGGCCGCCTCGCCCGATCCCGTGAAGATATCCCCGCGCGCCGGCCCGACAATCGCCGAACCCGTATCGAGCGCAAGCATCAGCCGTCCGAAGGGACGGCCGCCATCGAGATGGGTAAGGGTTTCGCTGGCAATATAGAAAGGAACCCCAAAAGTGTGGATCAGGCGGTCGACCGCAAGCGACCGTCCCGGCTCGAGTGGCACCTTGGCCGCGGCCACCGGTCCGAGCTTTTCATCTCCGACGGGTGCTTCGCGGAAGAAGATGAAGGAGCGATTGTGCCAGAGGACCTCGTCAACCTCTTCCGGATGGGCCACGAGCCAGCCGCGGATGCTCGTCATCGAAACGGTCGCCGCGTCGATTTCGCCGCGCTCGATCAAGAGCTTGCCGATGGCGGAAAAGCGATGCCCGGTCTTCGCCGCATAGGTGATGCGGCGGCGCGATCCATCCGGATAAACGAGCCGGGCCGCACCTTGGACATGGACGAAAAAGACATCGACTTTCGAGCGGGCGTGGGCGATCTCCAAGCCTTGGCCCAGGAGCAGGCCCTCCTCGATCGTCCGGCGATCGGGATACTCCTCAATCCTGCCGTCACGCAGCCGGCCGAAGGCGAAATAGGGATCCATGCCTTCCGGCCGGTTCGTATCGTCGATATCAACGAGGTCGGCGGGGCGCCGGTAGAAGGGAAAGCGGAATGCCTCGTCGGCGATGGCGCGAACCTCAACCTCTGGTTCGTAAAAGGCGGTGACGAAGCCTGGCCTTCTGTCCGCAGGCCGGATGCGGAAGGGCACGAAATGACCTTCGAAGAACTTCCGCGCTTCCGGCGCGCTTGAAAAAACCGCCCCGGCCGCCTCGAAGACGGGCAGCAGATCGGCAACCGAAACACCGAGAGAGCCAGTCCTGTACGGCTTGACCGCCGTCACCTGATGCTGACAGCGGCGCAGCGCGTCGATGACGGGAGTCGGGTCATCCTGTTGCCACCCCGGCAATTCCGAGAAGGCGACCGGTTCGAGATCAAAGGCCATTATCGCCCCTTGCGGTCAATTTTCCGATTCGGTGGCGATCAGCTTCCAGTTTGGGTCGCGCGATCGGGCATCGCGCGCAAACGTCCAGAGGTCGTTCACTTCGGCAACCGAATCGGCATCACCGTCGATCAGCTTGCCTTGCTTGTCGTAGGTGGCGGAGATGAGTTGGCTGATGATGCGGACCGTGACGTTCTCTTCGCTGTCCTTGAGTTCAGCATGGACGAGGTCGGCCTTTTCGATGCCGACAAAGGTCGACTTGACCACCTCGCCCTTGCTTTCCCGTTCGGCGATCGCCGCTTCGAAGCCCTCATAGACCTCGCGGGACAGGAGCCCTTTAAGTGTCTTGCGGTCGCCATCGGCGAAAGCCATGACGATCATCTCGTAGGCCATCTTCGCGCCGTTGAGGAATTCGGCGGGCTGGAAGGTGGGATCTGCGTCGCTGAGCGCCCTCAGTTGGGCGTTCAAAGGCGTGCCGGGCTTCGAAAAGCCATCGATGGCGGCGTAGCGCGACTCGTCCTCCGCAGTGCTCTCGCGGCGGGGGAGCTGCACGACCTTGCCATTGTCTCTCGCCTCCGGACCCTGCGCCTCGCGCGGCGAATAGGGATCGAAAGGCGGTCGTTCATTTCCTGTCCTGCGGCCAAGGACGCTGCGCAATTGCAAGAAGATGACCACAGCTGCGATCAGGAAAAAAAACGTGATGAAGTCAAAAGAGCCCATTTCCACCCGGAACCGCTGTTAGAATTTATCTTGGTGTTCCATATAGTCCGCAAGGATAAACCATTCAAATGGCGATGTCGCACCCATAAACCGGAGACTGATCAATTGCACTCATCTTCTTGCGAGCACGATCAATGCGTTCGGTGATCATTCCTCTCGTCATTCTCGGTCTGCCGATCGCAGAGATTACCGGTTTCGTTGTCGTCGGCCGGGAGCTCGGCTTGGCGATGACGCTGCTCCTCGTCCTGTTGAGCGGAGTTGCCGGCGTCTTGCTTCTCCGCATCCAGGGGCTCGGCACTTTGCGCCGTGTACAGGAGGCGGCGCGGGCAGGAAAGGATCCCGGCCCGGATCTTCTTGGCGGTGCGCTCATCTTCATTGCGGCGATCCTGCTGATCGTTCCCGGCTTCATCACCGATATTGCCGGCCTGGTCCTCTTCCTGCCCCCGGTCAGGCGCGCCATCGCTTCCTTCCTACAGACGCGGCTGACGATCCTGACGACGGGAAGCGGCTTCTATTATGGCGGCGGCGGGAACGACCGACCGCCGCACAGGCCGACGATCATCGATCTCGATACGGACGAGTTCTCCAGGAAAGACGAGGACGGAGACGGTTCCCCGCCACCGAGCAACCGGATTTCTCGTTAGATCAGGGCCATAATGATTCCGGCCGAGGAGGGCTTGAATCGCCCTTCATTCCGGGGAACCGGTCCGGGCTTCGAGGGTTGTAAGCCCAGGACCGAAATGCTAGACGGCCTCACCAATTCGAAGTCCGAGGAAACTCTTATGACGACTGATACCGCATCCAACGGCAACGGCGCCGCCGCCCAGCAGACCCCGTCGCTCAATATCCTGGCCCAGTATGTCAAGGACTTCTCCTTCGAGAACCCCGGCGCACCGCGTTCGCTCCAGGCCCGCGAGCACGCGCCGTCGATCAACATCAATGTCAACGTCAATGCCAACCCGCTCGCGGAGAACGATTTCGACGTCGTTCTCTCGCTGAACGCCCAGGCGCAGGACGGCGACAAGGTGCTGTTCAATGTCGAACTCGCCTACGGCGGCGTCTTCCGAGTTTCGGGCTTCCCGCAGGAGCACATGCTGCCGCTGCTCTTCATCGAGTGCCCGCGCCTGCTGTTCCCCTTTGCCCGTCAGATCGTCGCCGACGCGACCCGCAACGGTGGTTTCCCGCCGCTGATGATCGATCCGATCGATTTCGCGCAGATGTTCGCTCAGCGCATGGCAGAAGAGAAGGTCCGTGCTCAGGTCGCCAACAGCAACACGACGACCAACTGACGCATCCCAATTCGGATAGTGATGGAAAACCCGGCTCGCGCCGGGTTTTTGTATTCAAGCTGAGCCAGCGCTACCGCTTCGCCCTTTGGACGACATGTCCTAGCGGCCGTATTTCACCCAGATCGCCTTGGCGCCGATCTTCGAAACAAGAGCCGCATGGGCGGCGATTTCGGCCTCCGTCAGGCGCGGCGCCAGCAACCGCTCCCTTTGCATGACAATGATCGGGCCGTCGTCCGCCTGTACGGCAAGACCGCCGATCTCACTGGTGACGAGTCCGAGAGCCGCCTGCCGGCCGCCGATCATCTCGATATAGACTTCGGCGAGCAGTTCGGAGTCGAGAAGGGCGCCGTGCTTGGCGCGATGTGAATTGTCGACGCCATAACGGCGGCAGAGGGCGTCGAGCGAGTTCGGACCCATCGGGTGCTTTCGCCGCGCCAGCGACAACGTATCGGTCACCCGATCGATGGCAATCGGCGACAGTCCCAAGCGATCGAACTCCGCATTGATGAAGCCGATGTCGAAGGTGGCGTTGTGCGCCACCCAACGCGCGTCGCCGAAGAACTCGACGATCTCCTCGACGACGTCGGCAAAGGACGGTTTGTCCTTGAGGAAGTCGTCGGTGATGCCGTGCACGGCGAGCGCGTCGGGGTGGACCTTGCGGTCGCCGGGATTGATATAGAGATGGATCGTCCGCCCAGTTGGAAACTGGTTCTCGAGCTCGACGCCACCGATCTCGATGACCCGGTCCTCGCGGCTGTCGAGCCCAGTCGTTTCCGTATCGAAAATGATCTCACGCATGGATTTTCCTAAAGGCGGGCGCTCGGCGAATCACGGCCACTCTTGCACGCGATTCTAATGTCGTTCTTTTGCCAATTGAAGCCCATTGGTTGGCCCAGATCAGTGCCGGCCCGCGCGCAATCGATCGACAATGGCCCGAACCTGCTCGCGGGTGACGTCGAAACTGTTGCTTGTGTCGATCACATAGTCCGCTCTGGCGCGCTTGTCGCTGTCGGGCACTTGCCGCGCGAGGATCATCGCGAATTTCTCCGCGGTCATGCCCGGGCGCTTCATGACGCGCTCTCTCTGACTCTCCGCATCGCAGCTGACGACGACGACCCGATCCACCCGCTTTTCGGCCCTGGTCTCGAAAAGCAGGGGAATATCGAGAAGAACAAAAGGCGCCCCGGCCGCCTTGTGCCGGGCGATGAATTCCATTTCCTTGGCGCGAACGAGCGGGTGGACGATCCGCTCCAGTTCGCCGAGCCGCTCCGGTTGCGCAAGCAGTTGCCGGGAGAGTTCCGCCCGGTCGATGACGCCGTCCTTTGCGACACCCGGGAAGGCTGCTTCGACCGGGGCGACCGCTTCGCCGCGATAGAGGTCGTGGACCACCTCGTCCGCGTCGCTCGCCGGTACGCCGAGCTCCCGAAACATCTGAGCCGCTGTCGTTTTTCCCATGCCGATGGAGCCCGTGAGCCCGACGATGATCATGCGTGAACGTCCATATCCTCGATGATGATTTGCCGAAGCGTTTCATCGACAACCGGTCTCTGACCGAACCATTTCTCGAATCCGGGCACTGCCTGATGCAAAAGCATGCCAAGCCCGTCGACGATGCGGAAGCCCTGCGCTTCGGCCTGGTAAAGGAGCGGTGTCTTCAGCGGCACATAGACGATATCGGTGACCACGGCGCCGCTTGCCAAGGGCGAGAAATCGATTGATGGCACCGGCTCGCCGTCCATGCCGAGCGACGTCGTGTTCACGAACAGGCCGGCGCCGGCCATAACTTCGGAAAGTGCGGCTACCGGATGAGCCTCAACGGCGCGGCCGAACCGGTCGGCCAGTTCCTGCGCCCTGGCGGCGGTGCGGTTCACCACGTGGATCGTCTTGACGCCGCGATCGCGGACGGCCTGGATCACGGCGCGACTGGCGCCGCCGGCGCCGAGGATGACCGCCGTCGAGCTCCGGTCCCAGCCGCTGGCGCGCTCGTCCAGATTGGCGACGAAGCCACGCCCGTCCGTATTCGTCGCTGAGATCTTTCCGTCCTCGAGCCAGAGCGTGTTGGCGGCGCCAAGCTCGGCGCTCAGCTCATCCGGCCGGTCTGCAAGCTCATATGCCATCTCCTTGTGGGGGATGGTGACATTGCCGCCGCAGAAGCCGGCGCTGCCGTCCCGCAACTGGCGCATGAAATCCGGGAATGCCTCCGGGGTCACTTCGTAAGCCCGGTAGCTTCCGGCAATTCCGAACTGCTTCAGCCAATAGCCGTGAATCAGCGGCGAGCGCGAATGCTTGATCGGACAGCCCGTGACGAAGGCATGGTTAACAAATGTTTCACGTGAATCACGCATCGATCGATCCCAATTCGCGCAGTTTGGAAAGAAGCGGCAGCATCGGCAGGCCCAAAATGGTAAAGTAATCGCCGTCGATCTTCTCGAAGAGCTGGATCCCCTCGCCTTCGAGCTGATAGGCGCCGACGCTCGAAAGCGCCTTCTCCCCGACCCGCTTCAGATGCCGTTCGACAAAGGTCCGGTCCAAGGGCCTGACCGTCATATGCGCCGTCGAGACGTGCCGCCAGAGGACATCGCCATCGCGGACGATCACGATCGCGCTGTTCAGGCTGTGCGTCTCGCCGGCGAGCGACAAGAGATGCTCGGCGGCTTCCGCCATGTCCTTCGGCTTGTGATAGACGCGGGCCCCAAGCGACATCGTCTGGTCGCTGCCGATCACCAGCGCTCCATCGAAATGGCGCGAGACATTCCTCGCCTTTGCTTCGGCGAGCGCCAGCGCAACTTCGGTCGGCGACGCACCTGCTTCCTCCAGCGGACGCTCCAGGGCCCGCTCGTCTAGCTGAGCTGCGCGCGCCGCAAATGTCAGCCCCGCATTTTCCAGGAGGGCGCGTCGAAATGGGCTGGCAGAGGCCAGCACGAGCGAGGATTTCATCTTCTCAATTCCGCAGTCCCGAGATCACCATGGTCGCTGGACCGGTTCGATCCGAACCATCATGATCGATTCATCATGAACCGGAACCGAACGGTGACCGTCCGACTGGTGCGCGCCCCGCCCGGTTCCTGCGATTCGCTCTATCTGAGCCGAGGACGAAGGGCAACGATTGCCGCGGCCGTTTCCTCGATCGAACGCCGCGTCACGTCGATCAGCGGCCAATTGTTGCGCGCGCAGAGCGTGCGGGCATATTTCAGTTCCTCGGCGATCGCTGCCCGGTCGGTATAGTCCTCGCCATGGAAGCTCTGGGTCGTGCCGAGCACGCGATGCTGGCGGACTTGCGACAGTCGGTCGGCACTGGCGATCAGCCCCACCACCAGCGGCTTCGTCGCCTTGAGCAACCCGTCCGGCAAGGGCACGCCGGGCACGATCGGGATGTTGGCGGTCTTGATGCCGCGATTGGCAAGATAGATGCTCGTCGGCGTCTTCGAGGTCCGGCTCACCCCGACGAGCACGACGTCCGCCGCGTTGAAATCGGCCGGCATCTGGCCATCGTCGTGATCCATGGTGAAATTCAGCGCTTCAATCCGGGCGAAATAATCGGCATCCATGACGTGCTGTGCGCCCGAACGCCGACGCGACGGCGAACCAAGATAGGATTGGAACAGCTCGATGATCGGATCGAGGACCGAAACGCAAGGAACGCCGATCTCGCGGCAGCGCTGGTCGATCATACCGGCAAGCTCCCGGTCGACGATTGTATAGAGCACGATGCCCGGCGCGCCGTCGATGGCGTCGAGGACCTGCATCAACTGCTTCTTGTTGCGGATCAGCGGATAGACGTGTTCGAGCGCGTGCGCGGACTGGAATTGCGCCGCCGCCGCGCGGCCCGCGGCAATCAGCGTCTCGCCGGTCGAATCGGAGACGAGATGCAGGTGGAAGTAGTTTTTTCGGTTCTCCACGCAATTCTCCGGAGGCTGTTGATAGGCCGGGACACCAGACGCCAAAATCGCGGTCGCCGCTCAGGCACGTGGAAAACCGCCGCGTTATTCACATTCGGTACCGAGACGAAAAACGCCCAGGCGCTGTTGTGGACAAGACTCATGCCGACGACAAATTGTCACGCGGATCGACTCCTTGTCCACAGGAATCGCAAATCCGGGAGTGCAGCCAAGATCCTGACTTTTCTGAGTTTTCGCGCCTTTTCCCGATCCATCGGAAATTCGGTCGAACTTTCTCCCACCATGCGCGCGTCGATCCCTGCTGATTGGAAGAACTGAGGATTGATTTTAATCCTTGATACCCACCGACTCTAAGAAATAGAAACCTTTTCAATAAGGTTTTATTTTTAGATTGGGGAATGGCGAGTGGCAGAGACACGTCGCAAAGTGATAGAGGTGTTGAACGGCAAATGCCTCACACCTCCACCCGTTTGGCTGATGCGCCAGGCCGGCCGCTATCTGCCGGAATATCGCGCTACGCGAGTGAAAGCCGGGAGCTTCCTCGATCTCTGTTATACGCCGGATCTCGCCGTGGAAGTGACGCTGCAGCCGATCCGGCGCTACGCCTTCGACGCTGCGATCCTCTTCTCCGATATTCTCGTCATTCCCGATGCGCTTCACCGGAACGTCCGTTTCGAGGAGGGCCACGGGCCACGGATGGATCCGATCGATGCGGACGGCATTGCGGGCCTCAAGGCCGATGACGTTTTGAGTCACCTCACTCCCGTCTTCGAAACCGTTTCGCGGCTCCGCCGGGAATTGCGGGCGGAGACGACGCTGCTCGGTTTCTGTGGTGCGCCTTGGACGGTTGCGACCTACATGATCGCCGGTCGCGGCACACCTGACCAGGCACCCGCACGCCTTTTCGCCTACCGCCATCCGAAGGCTTTCGAGCAGCTTTTGGCCTTCCTGGCCGACGTTTCTGCCGACTACCTGGTCGAGCAGATCGATGCCGGCGCCGATGCGGTGCAGATCTTCGATTCCTGGGCGGGTGTCCTCGGCGAGGATGAGTTTGCGCGCTTTGCCGTCGAGCCGGTGCGGCGGATCGTTGCATCCGTGCGCGCCCGCCGCCCTTCGGCGAAGATCATCGCCTTTGCCAAGGGAGCCGGCCTGTTGCTCAAGGACTATCGCCGGTCGACCGGCGCCGACGCGATCGGGCTCGACTGGGCTGTGCCCCTGTCATTCGCTGCCGAATTGCAGAAGGACGGTCCGGTGCAGGGCAATCTCGACCCGATGCGGGTTGTTGCCGGCGGGGCGGCAATGGAGCGCGGCATCGATCGGATTCTCGATGTGCTCGGCAATGGACCATTGATCTTCAATCTCGGCCACGGCATCACGCCTGAGGCCGACCCGGAGAACGTCGCCGCCCTCGTTGCGCGTGTTCGCGGGAGAGGGTGATGATCGAGCGGCAGACGGATAACGCTCCCGGAAAGCGGGCGCGGCTTCGGGCGATTGCCGCGCTGTCCGTCTTTGTGGCTTTGCTGGCCGGGCTTTTCGTCGGGCGGCCGGGCGATCTCTATCTCTGGATCAAGGCGCTTCACATCATCGCGGTGATTTCTTGGATAGCGGGGCTCCTCTATCTGCCGCGGCTGTTCATCTATCACACCGATGCGCTGCCCGGTTCGGTGCAGTCCGAGACCTTCAAGACGATGGAGCGACGGCTGCTGAAGGTCATCATGAATCCGGCGATGATGATCGCCTGGGTCCTCGGCCTCTATCTCGCCTGGAGCGTCTACGGCTTCCGTGGCGGCTGGCTTCACGCGAAGCTCTTCTGCGTCGTGCTGTTGACGCTCGTGCACGTGCATTTCGGCCGGGCGGTGGCTGACTTTCAGCGGGACGCGAATCGGAAGAGCGCGCGCTACTGGAGGCTGATGAACGAGGCGCCGACCCTGTTGATGATCCTCATCGTCATCCTCGCCGTCGTGAAACCATTTTGACTTCAATCGATTCAGAGCTGTAATAGTTGGCGCTTAATTTGCGGCGCCCCCTTGCGGCGTTTCACGTGAATCGCTATTTTCGCCCATCTCCTTCATCCCAAGGCCTGTGACGAAGTTTAGAGCCTGCCGCTTTTCCCCCTCTGCAGCTCCCTTACGAAAATCACGCCTGCTCCCATTCCCCTACAAATCATGGACTCTTCATGGCTGAAATGAAGCTTCAAGATCTCAAGAACAAGACGCCGACGGATCTCCTTGCCTTTGCCGAAGAGGTCGAGGTCGAGAACGCCAGCACCATGCGCAAGCAAGAGCTGATGTTCGCCATCCTCAAAAACCTGGCCACGCAAGAGATAGAAATCATCGGTGAAGGCGTTGTCGAGGTCCTTCAGGACGGATTTGGCTTTCTTCGATCGGCAAATGCAAACTACCTGCCCGGTCCGGACGACATCTACATTTCGCCATCGCAGATCCGCCGCTTTTCGTTGAAGACGGGCGATACGGTCGAAGGGCCGATACGCGGCCCGAAGGAAGGCGAGCGCTACTTCGCGCTGCTCAAGGTCAACACGATCAATTTCGACGATCCGGAAAAGATCCGCCACAAGGTTCACTTCGACAATCTGACGCCGCTCTACCCGAATGAGCGGTTCAAGATGGAACTTGAAGTACCGACCTCCAAGGACCTGTCCGCCCGCGTCATCGACCTCGTCGCTCCGCTCGGCAAGGGGCAGCGTGGCCTCATCGTCGCCCCGCCGCGTACCGGCAAGACGGTTCTCTTGCAGAACATCGCCCATTCGATCACCGCCAATCATCCGGAATGCTATCTGATCGTACTGTTGATCGACGAGCGGCCTGAAGAAGTGACCGACATGCAGCGTTCGGTGAAAGGCGAAGTCGTCTCCTCGACCTTCGACGAGCCGGCAACGCGCCACGTGCAGGTGGCCGAAATGGTCATCGAGAAGGCGAAGCGCCTCGTCGAGCATGGCCGTGATGTCGTCATTCTTCTCGACTCGGTCACCCGCCTCGGCCGTGCCTACAACACGGTCGTGCCGTCCTCCGGCAAGGTGCTGACCGGCGGCGTCGACGCCAATGCCCTGCAGCGTCCGAAGCGCTTCTTCGGTGCGGCTCGTAATATCGAGGAAGGCGGCTCGCTGACGATCATTGCCACGGCGCTGATCGACACCGGCAGCCGCATGGACGAAGTCATCTTCGAAGAGTTCAAGGGAACCGGCAACTCGGAAATCGTGCTCGACCGCAAGGTTGCCGACAAGCGCATCTTCCCGGCGATGGACATTCTGAAGTCCGGCACGCGCAAGGAAGACCTGCTGGTGCCGCGCCAGGATCTGCAGAAAATCTTCGTGCTGCGCCGCATTCTTGCACCGATGGGCACGACCGATGCGATCGAGTTCCTCATCGACAAGCTCAAGCAGACGAAGACAAACGGCGATTTCTTCGATTCGATGAACACCTGATCGATTGCTGCCGTACCATCCAGGTGGCCGGGATTCACTGAATCCCGGCCTTTTCTGTCGCTGGTATTCCTCAGCTGCCTGGTCGTGGCGCCAGTGTGGGTCCTGCGGTCCTTCGGCATCACGATGATTCACGTGAAACAGTGCGTCTGTCCGCCGCAATCCGCATAGCCTTGGCTATGCTTGATTTCCGGGCCGCAGGCATGCATAAGTCTGCGCCGTTGCCGACGACCGACGCAGCGTGTTTCGGCGTACGAACATAGTGCTCGCCTAAGGTTGCACCTCTACACAGACAGAGAAAACCGTTGACGTGGCGCGCGGATTCGCGCTGTGCCTTCACCGGATCGAACAAGCCGATGCAGTTCACGGATACCATATACGCGCTCTCCAGCGGCGCCCTACCCGCCGGCGTTGCCGTGATCCGCATCAGCGGACCGGCGACGGCCGATGCGCTGGTGCGCCTATGCGGTGCACTGCCGAAACCGCGTTCCGCCTCGCTCAAAACGATTCGGACTCGAAACGATGAGATGCTGGATAGCGGACTGGTGATCTACTTTCCCGCTCCGGCCTCGTTCACCGGAGAGGACTGCTGCGAGCTGCAGGTACATGGCGGGCGGGCCGTGGTGCACGCCATTCTCGATGCGCTCGCCGGGTTCGAAGGGCTGCGGCATGCCGAAGCCGGCGAGTTCTCGCGGCGCGCCTTCCAAAACGGCAAGATGGATCTCGTCGAGGTCGAGGGGTTAGCCGATCTGATCACTGCCGAGACGGAGATGCAGCGTCGTCTTGCCCTCGAGCAGTCCAGCGGCGGTCAATCGGCTGTCTACCAGAGTTGGGCTCGACGCCTGACGCATGCGCGCGCGATGATCGAGGCGGAACTCGACTTTGCCGATGAAGAGGATGTTCCCGGTTCCGTCAGCGAGACGATTTGGGCCGACATCGAGAAGCTTCAGGGGGAGATTGACGCGCATATCGACCAGGCCGGCCTTGCCGAGATTGTTCGCGACGGTCTGAAGATCGTCATTGCGGGCGAACCGAATGCCGGAAAATCGAGCTTACTCAATGCGCTCGCCAAGAGGGACATTGCGATCGTCACGGAGATTGCCGGGACGACTCGCGATGTTCTATCGGTTGACCTTTCCTTAGCCGGCTTCTCAGTGAAGCTGTTTGACACCGCCGGACTTCGGGAAACCGCGGAAATCGTCGAGCGGGAAGGCATCCGCCGGGCGCGTGAGGTTATCGGGCACGCCGATTTGATCCTGCTGCTATCGGAGAAACCGGGCGACTTCGTCTGGAGCGAACCGGTCGGGGGTGATGTGCCGGTGCTTCGTGTCGCAACGAAGATCGATCGCAAGGCGACGACTTGGTCGCCCGAGCAGGCCGACGTGTTCCTATCGACGAAGACGGGCGACGGCATCGCCGATTTGCTGGAAAGGATCAAGGCACACCTTCCCGATCTGGCGGGCCGGACCGCACTTGCCATGCCGTCGCGGAAGCGCCATGTGGATTGCCTGAGACAGGCGAGCGCGGCGCTTGCGAGCGGCCTAGCCGCAGAGGGTCTCGACATCCAGGCGGAACAGCTTCGACTGGCAAGTGACGCCCTTGGGCGGATCACCGGCCGCGTCGATGTCGAGAATTTGCTCGACGTGATATTCTCGGAATTCTGCATCGGCAAATGACGTCTCAGGGCGATTGCACCAATTCCGAGTCTGCTCGGCACGTTTCACGTGAAACTTCTTGACTCGGTGCTGCGAATTGCGAATCAAGACCTGAAGTGAGCGAGAGTAGGTATGACAAGCTTTGATGTCATCGTGATTGGCGGCGGCCATGCCGGCTGCGAAGCCGCTTCGGCGGCGGCACGGTTGGGTGCGCGGACCGCGCTCATCACCCATAAGAAAGAGACAATCGGTGTAATGTCCTGCAACCCTGCCATTGGCGGCTTGGGAAAGGGCCATCTGGTCCGCGAGATTGACGCACTGGACGGGCTGATGGGTCGCGTCGCCGATGCGGCCGGTATTCAGTTCCGGCTGCTTAACCGGCGCAAGGGACCGGCGGTCAGGGGACCACGCACGCAAGCGGATCGCCGGCTCTACCGCGACGCTATGCAGCGGGAGATTGATGCAACCGACAATCTCACCGTGATCGAAGGAGACGCTTATGACCTCCTGACCGAAGCCGATGTGGTAGCCGGCGTGATCATGAAAGACGGCCGGGTGTTTCGCACCGCTGCGGTGGTACTGACGACCGGCACCTTTCTCAAGGGTCTGATTCACATCGGTGACCGCAAGATCCCGGCCGGCCGCGTCGGCGAGGAGCCGTCGGTAGGCCTTTCGGAGACGCTAACGCGCTTCGGCCTCAGACTTGGACGGTTGAAAACCGGTACGCCGGCGCGCTTGGATGGCCGGACAATCGACTGGGACCGCGTTGCCCGCCAGGGGCCGGACGAAGAGCCGGTGCCCTTCTCTTTCATGACCGACGGGATTGTCAACCGCCAGATCGATTGCGGCGTCACCCGGACGACGGACGCCACACACAAGGTCATTGCCGACAATATTCACCGCTCCGCCATGTATTCGGGCCAGATCGAGGGAGTTGGGCCACGCTATTGCCCGTCGATCGAGGACAAGATCGTCCGCTTCGGCGAACGGGATGGCCATCAAATTTTCCTTGAGCCGGAGGGGCTCGAGGATGACACCATTTACCCGAACGGCATTTCTACCTCCTTGCCGGAAGATGTGCAGGAATCGTTTATCCGCACCATTCCGGGTCTGGAAAGTGTGTCCATCCTCCAGCCAGGCTATGCCATCGAATATGACCATGTCGATCCGCGCGAGCTGCAGCTTTCGCTGGCGGTACGCAAGATGCCCGGCCTCTTCCTGGCGGGTCAGATCAACGGCACGACAGGCTATGAGGAAGCGGGAGCGCAGGGTCTCGTGGCCGGCCTGAACGCAGGGCTGGCGGCAACCGGGCGCGAGTCCTTCGTTTTCAGTCGGACGGATTCCTACATCGGCGTGATGATCGACGACCTGACGTCGCGCGGCATCACTGAGCCTTACCGGATGTTTACCTCCCGGGCGGAGTATCGGCTGTCGCTGAGGGCCGACAATGCCGATATGCGTTTGACCCCGGTCGGCGTCGAGTTGGGTTGCGTCGGAGAGGCGCGGCGGGCACGCTTTGCATCCTGGAAGGGCGCCTATGAAGAGGGTCGCACCCTTCTGCAGTCCCTGTCCATCACGCCGAACGAAGGCAGGCGGTTTGGCCTAAAACTTAACCAGGACGGTCAGCGGCGTTCCGCCTTCGAAATCCTCTCCTACCCGGGTCAGACCATCGAGGCGCTCAAGCCCTTGTGGCCGCAGCTCGAAGAAGCGATCGAGCGCCGTCTCGGCGAGGCGTTGGAGATCGATGCGGCTTATGCCGTTTATATGGAGCGTCAGGCTGCGGACATCGCCGGTATCCGGCGGGAGGAGAGCGCGATAATTCCGGATGACTTCGATTATAGCGACTTGCCGGGGCTGTCGAACGAACTGAAGCAGAAGCTGGCACAGCAGCGGCCCCGCAACTTGGCCCAGGCGATGAAGGTCGATGGCATGACGCCCGCCGCTGTGTCGTTGCTGCTGACGTGGCTAAGGCGGCAGGAGCGTGGTGTCAGGCCTGTGGCGGAGCCTGCGGCACAATGAAAGCGAGTCCTGCCGAGCGCATGAAAGCGCTGCGTGTTTCACGTGAAACGCTCGAAAAGCTGGAGCATTTCGCCGTGCTTTTTCAGAAGTGGGCGAAGTCGATTAACCTCGTGGCGCCATCCACGCTCGAAGACCTGTGGCAGCGCCACATCGTTGACAGCCTGCAGATTTTCCAGCTTTCGCCTTCCCCAAAAGCCTGGGTCGATCTCGGCAGCGGCGGCGGCTTCCCCGGCGTGATCACCGCCATCTGCTTGTCGGAATATTCTGACGGCTGGGTGGATCTTGTCGAAAGCAACAACAAGAAGGCAGCCTTTCTACGAATTGCCCTGAATGAAACCGGTGCGCGTGGATCGGTGCATCCGATTCGAATCGAGCAAGCTCCGTCTGTGATTCCCCGTTGCGACGCGGTTTCGGCTCGCGCGCTGGCCGATTTGACCCAGTTGCTCGACTATTGCACGCCCTGGATGCTCGAGGAGACGTCGAATACGGTCGCTTTCTTTCACAAAGGCCGGGATTATCAGCAGGAAGTCGACAAAGCCGTTAGTCGCTTTCAATTCGATCTGGTAAAACATGCAAGTGTCGTCGAGCCGGATTCGGTTGTGCTCGAGATTGCAAATCTTTCGCGTCGGACGAAGTGATAGGCGAGCGAAGCATGTTTGGCCCAAGAAATCGGATCATCACCATTGCCAATCAGAAAGGCGGCGTCGGCAAGACGACGACCGCGATCAATCTAGCGACCGCACTGGCGGCTATCGGCGAAAGGGTTCTGATCGTCGACCTCGATCCGCAGGGAAACGCCAGCACCGGACTCGGCATTCAGCGTCGCGACAGGCACCTGTCTTCCTACGAGCTGATGATGGGCAGCCATTCCATTGGCGAGATTGCGCGCGAGACCGCGGTGCCAAACCTGGCGATCATCCCATCGACAATGGATCTGCTTGGCGTCGAAATGGAGATTTCGCGCGAAGCCGACCGGGTCTTCCGCCTGCGCAAGGCGCTGACCGCCCCGGAAGCGCTCGCCTATTCCTATATCTTGGTGGACTGCCCGCCGTCCTTCAACCTGTTAACGATGAACGCCATGGCCGCGGCGCATTCGGTGCTCGTGCCGCTGCAATGCGAGTTCTTTGCGCTGGAGGGTCTCAGTCAGCTGTTGGAGACGGTCGACCAGGTGCGTCGCACGGTGAATCCGAGCTTGGATATCCAGGGTATCGTGCTGACCATGTTCGACTCGCGCAACAATCTGGCACAGCAGGTGGTCAGCGATGTCCGGACCCACCTCGGCGAAAAGGTCTATCACACTTTGATTCCACGCAACGTGCGCGTTTCCGAGGCCCCGTCCTACGGCAAACCGGCGATTCTCTACGATCTCAAATGCGCCGGAAGCCAGGCCTATTTGCAATTGGCGTCAGAAGTTATCCAACGTGAGCGCCAGCGAAAGGCGGCGTAAACGTTTCGGTATCGTAATTAATCGGGTGTAGAATGAACGACGACAGCTCCAAGAGGCGCCTCGGCCGCGGTTTGGCCGCCTTGATTGGCGAAATGGACCAGCCGTTGCAAAGTGGAACGGCGCCTGCAAGCCAGGTCAATGCCGACCGCCGCGTGCCAATCGAATTCGTCTCCCGGAACCCGCGCAACCCCCGTCGCCAATTCGACGAAGCGGAGTTGCAGGATCTGGCCAGTTCGATTCGCCAGCACGGCATCGTCCAGCCTGTCGTGGTTCGCACCGTAGGTCATGAGCGTTACGAGATCATCGCCGGTGAGCGCCGCTGGCGGGCGGCGCAGCTTGCCGGCTTCACGGAAATACCGGTGATCGTGCGCGATGTGGACGATCGGACGGCCCTCGAGATCGCGATCGTTGAGAACGTCCAGCGTTCGGATCTCAATCCGCTGGAAGAGGCGCTTGGCTACGAGCAGCTGATCGCCGAACACGGCTATACGCAGAACGATCTCGGCGACATCATCGGCAAGAGCCGCAGCCATGTCGCCAACAGTTTGCGGCTGCTCAAATTGCCGGAACCGGTCCGCGACATGCTCTCCGACGGCAGCCTGTCGGCCGGCCATGCGCGCGCCCTCGTCCCGACTTCCGATCCGGTGGCGCTGGCACGCTCGATCGTCTCCAAGGGCCTGTCGGTGCGCGAAGCGGAGCGCATGGCCCAGAACGACATCAAGGCCCAGAACGATCCGAATTTCGCCAAGAGCCGGCAGCGCGATGAGAAGGATGCCGATACGCTGGCGCTGGAACGCACCCTGTCGGACAGCTTGGGGTTAGAGGTGACCGTCAGCCATAGGGCATCCGGAGGGCATCTGCGGATCGCCTATAAGACCCTCGATCAGCTCGAAGAGATTTGCCGGCTACTCGAGCGACGTTAGGACTGGGTTTCATAAGCTCCTTCCCAAACCCCTCCCCAAAAGGGAGGGACTTGCGATGCCGCACTGCATCCGCCAAATCTCGGCGGTTTCGCGGGCTCCCATGTTGGAGTCATCTCGGCTGCACGGCTCCGATTTTTGCCTGCTACACAAAATGCAGCGGTCGGAATGGGCTCGTGGTTGCGAGGTGCACTTACCCCCTCCCCGTTGTGGGCCCCTTGCGGCAGGCCTTGGGGAGGGGAAAACCACAGGCGGATCCTAGTCGAGATCAGTGGCAACTAGCTGCTTCGAACACTCTCGCTCGGATTCATCGAGAGGCCCCCCCAACGCTGTAGGAACACTGATCACCGCTTTGCCGACTGTATCGCGATCGCAAGGAGATTCTGCAGCACCATACTCTCTTCCAGGCTCTGTCGCGCGCGGCTCTGGTAAATTGTTGCCTGGAGCCGTCGCAGTTCACGCCGGATCGCCGGCGTGGTCCAGTGCTTGAGCGCCGCCTCGACAATCGGCTTGCGGCGGAAATGAAGGCCGCGGCCGAGGCTTGCAACCACCTGGCTCGCCGACTGGCGGCTTGTGTCCATCTCGGCGCGCATCGCATCCAGTTGCTGAAACTGCCTGAGGCAGCCCTGGAGCACCAGGAAGGGCGGCGTTTTCGAGGTGGTGATCTTCTTCATGGCGTGCAGCAGTGCATCGACGTCGCCCTGCAGCACCGCGTCCACCGCGTCGTCGACGGAAATGGCGCTGGCGTCGCCGACAATGGCGAGGACGTCCTCTTCGTCGACCATATCCTTGCCACGGCAATAGAGTGCGAGCTTCCGCACCTCGTTCCGCGAGGCCATGCGGTCGCCGCCGAGCGCTTCGAGTAGACGCTCGCGTGCCGCCGGGCTTATGCGCAGATCCGCCTCAGAAAGTTCCTTGTCGACGAGAGCATGCAGGCTGCGGGCGTCGTCGCTGTAGCAGGCGATGGAGGCGACCGCCCGCGACGATTCGCCAATCTTCCTGAGCGCCGCGCCCTTCTTCAGGTCGCCCGCCTCGATGATCAGCGTGCTCCCGGGCGGTGGCGTGTCGGCAAGAATCTGCAAGGCTTCGCCGATCGCCTTCTCGCTCGAGGCTCCGCGGATCCAGACGAGTTTATCGCCGCCGAAAAGCCCGATGGCATTGACTTCGTCGAGCACCCTGCCGGCGCCCTGCTGCAACTCCGTTGCATCAAGCTTGACGACGGCAAAGGGGTCATCGAGAGCGACGCCGCAGCGGCCGGCAAGCTGGGCGGCACGCTCGGAAACGAGGCCACGGTCGGGGCCGTAGAGCAGGAAAAGGCGGTAGTTCGACGCGCCTCGGTTGAGGAAGCTGTCGAATTCGTGCGATTTGACCTCGCTCATCCGAATACCGGCGTCAGCGGCCGAGAGCGGCGGCGATATCAGCCCCGATGAGTTCCGCCAGTTCCTTGGCGGCGCGATTCTCGGCGTCGCGAACGGCGCGAACCTTTGCGAATTCCTGTTCCGGGAAATCGGCGAGCGCGACCGCCGAGCGATAGCCCGCCTTCACCGTCTCGCCTGTTCCCGTCCTCGTCAGATTGTAGTCTGCCTTGACGACGATGCGGCCGGCGTTCGCCCGGTCCTCCGCATCGTCGTAAAGCACACCCATCGTCCGGTGCGAAACATTGAGGGCGAGATGATATTGCGGGTTGACCGGCTCGCCCTGGCCACCCGAGGCCAGGAAGATCAATGCATTGCGGACTTCCTGCTCGACGCGATCGTCCGCTTCCGCGATCTCGATGGAGGCAAGCGCCACAGAGGTCGCACCGGTCGGACCGTCGGAATAGAGCGGACGGACCTGGCAGCCGGCCAGCGCCGTCAGCAGTAACGTGCCGGCAAGCACGCCCAGGAACCGGAGACGAAGGCCAGCTTTCTCAGACGACGACATTGACGATCCTTTGCGGCACGACAATAATTTTCTTCGGGCTGCCGCCGTTGAGCGCCGCTTTTACGGCGTCAAGTGCGAGGACGGCGCTTTCGATCGCACTCTGATCTGCGTCGCGCGCGATTGTCAAATCGGCGCGTTTCTTGCCGTTGATCTGCACCGGCAAGGTGATTTCGTTCTCGACGACGAGCGCCGGGTCGAAGGCCGGCCATGATCTCTCGGCGATCAGCCCCGCGCCGCCGATCTCGCGCCAGCACTCTTCGGCGAGATGCGGCATCATCGGCGCGATCAGGTCGATCAGGATCGTCGTGGCGTCCTTGACAGCGGCGGTGACGGCCGGGTCGGCCTTGCCCGCGGCAACCTGCGCGAGCGGCGCGGCCAGCACGTTGACGAGCTCATAAATCCGCGCCACGGCCTTGTTGAAGGCAAGTTTGTCGTAGTCAGCCTCGACTGCGCGCAGAGTGCGATGGGCGGCCTGCGATATCGCCATGCCCTCGCCTTCCTTAGCCGGCGAGGCATTTACGCCGCGCAGGTTTTCGGCAGCCTCGCCGACCAGGCGCCAGACGCGCTGGACGAAGCGGTGGGCGCCCTCGACGCCCGCCTCGGACCAGATCACGTCGCGGTCCGGCGGCGAATCGGAGAGCACGAAGAAGCGTGCCGTGTCGGCGCCATAGGAGCCGATGATGTCGTCCGGATCGACGACGTTCTTCCTGGACTTCGACATCTTCTCGATCGAGCCGATGGCGATTTCCTCGCCGGTTTCGACGAGCAGCGCGCGGCGGCGGCCGTCGATCTCTTCGATGCGGACTTCCGCGGGCGTGATCCATTCGCGCTGCGCACCTTCGCCGCGGCTATAGGTCTCGTGCACCACCATGCCCTGCGTGAACAGCCCCTTGAAGGGCTCGTCCAGTGCCACGTGGCCGGTCGCCTTCATCGCCCGGGTGAAGAAGCGCGAATAAAGCAGATGCAGGATCGCATGCTCGATACCGCCGATATACTGATCTACCGGCAGCCAGTGATTGGCAACCTTCGGATCGGTCGGATTGTCCTCCCAGGGCGCCGTGAAACGCGTGAAATACCAGGAGGAATCGACGAACGTGTCCATCGTGTCGGTTTCCCGACGCGCGTCCTTGCCGCATTCGGGGCAGGCCACATGCCGCCAGGTCGGGTGCCTGTCGAGCGGGTTGCCGGGCTTGTCGAAGGTGACGTCCGGCGGCAGGACCACGGGCAGATCGGTCTTCGGCACCGGAACGACGCCGCAATCCTCGCAATGGATGACCGGGATCGGGCAACCCCAATAACGCTGCCTGGAGATTCCCCAGTCGCGCAGGCGGAAATTCACCTTGCGTTCGGCGCGCGGGTCGCCGTTCAGCGTCTCCTTCTCGAGCTTCGAGGCGACGGCCTCGAAGGCCTCTTCCGTGGGAAGCCCGTCGAGGAAGCGCGAGTTGATCATGACCCCGTCGCCGACATAGGCCTCGTCTTCGATCGTGAAGCTTGCCGGATCGGCATCCTTCGGCATCACGACGGGCACGACCGGCAGGTCGTATTTGCGGGCGAAATCAAGGTCACGCTGGTCGCCGGAGGGGCAGCCGAAAATCGCGCCCGTGCCGTAGTCCATCAGCACGAAATTGGCGACATAGACGGGCAGCTCCCAATCCGGGTCGAACGGATGCCTGGCGCGGATGCCGGTATCCATCCCCTTCTTCTCGGCCGTCTCGAGGGCGGCGAGCGATGTTCCGGCGCGCCGGCACTCCTCACAGAAGGCGTCGATCGCCGCATTGTTGGCAGCGGCTTCCCTGGCGAGCGGATGGTCGGCGGAGATCGCCAGGAACGAGGCGCCGAACAGCGTGTCGGGACGCGTGGTATAGACGGTCAGCTCCCTGCTGTCGCCGGGAACCGTCGCCGGATCAAGTTCCCACCGCAGAGCCAAGCCCTCGGAACGGCCAATCCAGTTTTTCTGCATCAGCCGCACCTTTTCCGGCCACTGATCCAGACCATCGAGCGCGTCGAGCAGATCCTGACTGAAATCGGTGATGCGGAAGAACCATTGCGTCAGCTCGCGCTGTTCGACCAGCGCTCCCGAGCGCCAGCCACGGCCGTCGATTACCTGTTCGTTGGCGAGCACGGTGTTGTCGACCGGGTCCCAATTGACCTTCGATTGCCTGCGGTAGACCAGGCCCTTTTTCAGGAAATCGAGGAAGAGATGCTGCTGGCGCTGATAATAGGCCGGATCACAGGTGGCGAATTCGCGGCTCCAATCGAGCGACAGGCCCATGACCTTGAGCTGCGCCTTCATCGAGGCGATGTTCTGGTAGGTCCAACTGGCCGGATGCACGCCCCGTTCCATGGCGGCGTTCTCGGCCGGCATGCCGAAGGCATCCCAGCCCATCGGATGCAGCACGTTGAAGCCGCGGGCGCGCTTGTAACGGGCTACGACGTCGCCCATCGTATAGTTGCGCACGTGGCCCATGTGGATCCGCCCGGACGGATAGGGGAACATCTCGAGCACGTAATATTTTTCACGTGGATCGTCGTTGCTGGTCTCGAAGACCTTGCCTGCGTCCCATTCCTGCTGCCAGCGCGGTTCGGCATCACGCGGATTATATCGTTCGGTAGCCATGTCTTTGTCGATGTTCCGGAAATTTTGCGGCGTCCAAAGCGCCCTCGTAATAGCTGGCCTGACCTTCATCATGAAACCGCCGGACCGTCAAGTTTTCAGGGCCAGGACACCGCACTTTGGCCTATTCGGCGGCCGTTACCGTCGCCGGGCTTGGCAAGTGTCGCAAGTTTCAATAATCCGCATGTGAGCCTCGACACCGCAAGGAGCGCAGAATGGACGTACAGGAACGATTGGGCGATGTCCTGAGCCGGATTCGCGCCAGCGAAAGGGCGGCGAAGCGGGCTGAAGGCGTCGTCACGCTCGTCGCCGTCTCGAAGACCTTCGACGCAGAGGCGATCCGACCGGTGATCGCTGCCGGCCAGCGGGTATTCGGTGAAAATCGCGTCCAGGAAGCACAAGGCAAGTGGCCGGAGCTCAAGCGCGAGACGCCTAATGTCGAACTGCACCTGATCGGCCCGCTGCAGTCCAACAAGGCGGCCGACGCCGTCGCGCTCTTCGATGTAATCGAAACGATCGATCGAGAGAAGATCGCCCGCGTCGTCGCCGCCGAGATGGAGCGGCAGGGCCGCAAGCCGCGGCTTTATGTGCAGGTCAATACCGGTCTCGAGCCGCAGAAGGCGGGCATAGCACCGGAGGCGACCGTCGCGTTCATCGATCTCTGCCGCCTGGAGCTTGGCCTCGATGTCGAGGGCCTGATGTGCATTCCCCCTCTCGATGAGAATCCGGGTCCGCATTTCGCCCTGCTTGCGAAACTCGCGGCCAAGTGCGGTCTCACCAAGATCTCCATGGGCATGTCCGGCGATTTCGAAACGGCCATCGCTTTCGGCGCCAGCAGCGTCCGGGTCGGCTCGGCGATCTTCGGCGCGCGCTGATTGGCAGAGCTTGGAGAGCGGCAGAGAGCCGCACTCGTCTCGATTCCGACCATTACCCTTTCGTCGGGCTTTCCCTTTGCCTCCACGGGCTTATCCTCCAGCACAGAGGAGTCGGGCCATCCGTCCAGAAGGTCAGTGGAGGAGAACGGAAATGGCAAGTCGCTATTCCGATGTGTATGCCGCATGGAAAGCCGATCCGCAGGGCTTCTGGTCCGAAGCCGCGGAGGCGATCGACTGGGTCGAAAGGCCGCGGCGGATCTTCGACGCCGAGCGTGGGCCTTACGGGCACTGGTTTCCGGATGGCGTCACCAACACCTGTTACAATTGCCTCGACCGCCATGTCGAGGCGGGCCGCGGTGAGCAGACGGCGTTCATCTACGATAGTCCCGTCACCGGCAGGACCGAAAAGATCACCTATGCGGCGCTGCTCGCCGACGTAAAGGCAATGGCGGCGGTCTATGGAAAGCTCGGTATCGACAAGGGCGACCGGATCATCATCTATATGCCGATGATCCCTGAAGCCGCGATCGCCATGCTGGCGGCGGCGCGGATCGGCGCGGTCCATTCGGTCGTCTTCGGCGGCTTTGCCGCCAATGAGCTCGCCGTCCGGATCGATGATTGCCAGGCCAGGCTCGTCGTTTCGGCAAGCTGCGGGCTGGAGCCCGGCCGCACCGTCGCCTACAAGCCGCTGCTCGATCAGGCGATCGAGATCGCCAGCAACAAGCCCGCCCACTGCCTCATCTTCCAGCGCGACATGCTGGCCGCCGAGATGGTGCCCGGTCGTGATCTCGATTTCGCCGATGCTCTGGCGGCTGCCAGGGAGGCCGGCGATGAAGCACCCTGTGCAGCGATCGCCTCCACCGATCCGCTCTATGTCCTTTACACCTCCGGAACCACCGGCCAGCCGAAGGGCGTCGTGCGCGACAATGGCGGCCACATGGTCGCGTTGAAATGGTCGATGGAGAATTTCTTCGGCGTCCGGCCTGGCGAGGTCTTCTGGGCGGCATCCGACATCGGTTGGGTCGTCGGGCACTCCTATATCGTCTACGGACCGCTCCTCAATGGCAGCACCTCGATCCTGTTTGAGGGCAAGCCGGTCGGGACCCCCGACCCGGGCACCTATTGGCGAATCATCGCCGAGCACGGCGTCGCCGTGATGTTCACCGCCCCGACAGCGCTGCGTGCGATCCGTAAGGAGGATCCGGAAGCCTCCCATGTGGCGCGTTATGACCTGTCGCGCTTCCGCGCCCTCTATCTTGCCGGCGAACGCGCCGATCCGGACACGATCCGCTGGGCCGAGCGGGCACTCGGGGTACCGGTCATCGATCACTGGTGGCAGACGGAGACCGGCTGGCCGGTCGCCGGCAACCCGCTGGGCCTCGGCTTGCTGCCGGTCAAATACGGATCGCCCGCCGTTCCCCTCCCCGGTTATGACGTGCAGGTCGTAGATGATGCCGGTCATCCGGTCGAGGCGGGGACGCTCGGCAATGTCGTGGTCAAGCTGCCGCTGCCGCCCGGCTGCCTGCCGACGCTCTGGAAGGCCGACGACCGGTTTCGGGCCGCCTATCTCGAGGAATATCCCAGCTACTACAAGACGGCCGACGCCGGCTATATCGACGAGGACGGCTATGTCTTCATCATGGCGCGTACCGACGACATCATCAACGTTGCGGGGCATCGGCTTTCGACGGGGGCTATGGAGGAGGTCTGCGTCAGTCATCCGGACGTCGCCGAATGCGCCGTGATCGGCATCGCCGATCCGTTGAAGGGGCAGATTCCGGCCGGCTTCCTGGTGATCAACTCGAATGTTTCCCGTGAAACATCGGATATCGAGACAGAGGTCATCGACCTCGTTCGCGAGCGCATCGGCCCTGTCGCCGCCTTCCGAACCGCGATCTGCGTCAAGCGGCTGCCGAAGACCCGGTCCGGCAAGATTCTGCGCGCCACAATACAGAAGATCGCCGACCGCCAGCCCTGGAAGATGCCGGCGACGATCGACGACCCGGCGATCCTCGATGAAATCACCGAGGCGCTTCACGCCAAGGGTATCGGCATTTGACGCGGGGCGTCAGTTCGATGTGGGGTCAACAACCTGTTTGAACCAGCCGCAGAAGGCGGACGCGGCCGTCTGGCGCGAGGACTTGCTGATCAGGAAGTAGCTCTCCTCTTCGAGGATAGAAGTCTCGGAGAGCACGATCAGGTCGCCGTTGTCGATCTCGCGCCGGCATACTTCGACCGGGCAAAGCGCGACGCCATGACCGGCGATGGCGGCGGTCGCCAGCAGATTGAAATCCTGAAACACCGGACCCTTCGGTGCCCCGGGCGGCACTATGCCGGCCCGGGCGAACCATTGCTGCCAATGGGCCGTCGTCTCGTCGTGCAAGAGGTCCGCCGTGGCGATCTGCTGAGCAGTCGCGAGACGACCCTCCCGTTCCAGATAACGCGGACTTGCGACGGGCCTGTTGATGCGGGAAAAGAGCCGATCCGAGACGACGCCGTCGGACAGATCGGCGCCGAGCGTGATGAGCACGTCGCAGCCGGTTTCACGTAGGCGCTGCGCTGCCATGGCATAGACCACCCTGACCGTGATATCGGCATGGGCTGCGAGGAACTCACCGAGCGCCGGGATCAGCCAGCGGGTCGCAATCGAGGGAATGCAGGCGACGGTGATTTCCGATTTCGTCCTGAGCTTCAAGGATTCCGCTTCGGCGGCAATGCGCTCGAAGCTTACCGACAGGGCTTCGGCAAGCCGCTCGGCTTCGGGCGCGAGCCGAACGCCGCGCTTTTCGCGCAGGAACAGGGGTCGGCCGAACCATTCCTCCAATTGCCGGATCTGATGGCTCACGGCGGCATGCGTGACATGCAATTCGTCGGCGGCGCGCGAGAAGCTGGCGAGGCGGGCGGCGGCTTCGAAGACCCGCAAGGCGCCCAAGGGCGGCATCATATGTAAATTCTCCTCAACTATCCGGTGAGGAATCATCGTTTGTAAGAGGCATAAATCAAGCAAATAAAGGGATTCATCGCGACGGCCCCGGGGACCCATTGCGGGATTTGTCAGATTTTCTTACACGAGGAGAACGCCATGTTCGTGCGCAGTCTGCAGGACGTTGAAGTCACCGATCACTTCGTCGAGTGGGGCAGCGGTACCAGCCACCGACTGCTGACGGAAAAGGACGGCATGGGCTTCACCGTCTGCCATACGGTGGTGCGGGCCAACACCGTGTCGCTGCTTCAATACCGCAACCATCTCGAAGCCTGCTATTGCATCGCCGGCGAAGGCGAGGTCGAAGACATGGAGGGCAATGTCTTTCCGATCCGCAGGGGCGACATCTATGTGCTCGACAAGCATGACAAGCACTATCTGCGCGGGGGCCGCGACAAGGACCTGGTCCTCGTCAGTATCTTCAATCCGCCGCTCACGGGGACGGAGCGCCACAACCTCAAAGACTCTTCGGGCTCGGCCTATTGAGTACGGCAACAAAAAACCCGGATCCTGCGATCCGGGTTCTTGAATCTCACCGCTGACGAACCGATCAATAGTCGTCGTCTTCGTCCTTGCGGTCCGACTTCAGCGACTTCAGCTTGGCGAAGACGGCGTCGGCGTCGATTTCCTTCTCTTCTTCGCGTTCGAAGCTGTAGTCGAGCTTCTCGGTTTCCCGTGCCGACTCGAGCGTCGCGCCCACCTCGGCCGCGGTCGGCAGCGGGCGGCCCTTGGCGGCGCGCTCGACTTCGAGGTCGAGGTCGATCTGCGAGCAGAGGCCGAGGGTGACCGGATCCATCGGCGTCAGGTTGGCAGAGTTCCAATGGGTGCGTTCGCGAATCTGCTCAATCGTCGACTTCGTCGTGCCGACGAGGCGCGAAATCTGCGCGTCCTTCAGTTCCGGATGGTTGCGGACCAGCCAGAGAATGGCGTTCGGACGGTCCTGGCGCTTGGAAACGGGCGTGTAGCGCGGTCCCTTGCGCTTCGAATCCGGAACGCGGACCTTCGGTTCGGAGAGCTTGAGCTTATGGTTCGGATTTGCCTCGCCGCGGGCGATCTCGTCGCGCGAAAGCTGACCGGTTGCAATGGGGTCGAGGCCCTTGATGCCCTGCGCCGATTCACCGTCGGCAATCGCTTTGACTTCGAGCGGGTGCAGCTTGCAAAACTGCGCGATCTGGTCGAACGAGAGTGCGGTGTTGTCAACGAGCCAGACGGCCGTTGCCTTGGGCATAAGCAATTGCTGAGCCATGGATATAGTCCTTTTGTCCGCCGCGCCGGTGTCGCGGGCCGTTGAGTCTACCACTCATTTCCGGGAATTGAGCGTTCTATATCGTTCTTGTCTCGAAATTGCAATTCTTCACTTCCGAATGTGCTTTTGTCTAATTGCGGCGAAGCTTTGAGCTGCTATGAATCGTCAAAACGGCGGTGGGAGTGCCGCTGAGAGCGGTTCGCACCCGCTCTATGTTCGGATGGATCATGTTGATGTTCTGGGACGATTCGACCCACGATCATCGTGATCCAGGCAGAAATGCACAGGGAGGAAGAATATGGACGTCAAGACCCACCCGGTCCTGGAAGCGGCCAAGAACCGCACGCTCATCGACAACGAGACCTATCTGAAATGGTATAAAGAGAGCGTTGCCGATCCGGACAAGTTCTGGGGCGAGCACGGCAAGCGGATCGAATGGTTCGAGCCCTACTCCAAGGTCAAGAATACCTCCTTCGAGGGCGATGTTTCGATCAAATGGTTTGAGGACGGGCTGACCAACGTCTCCTATAATTGCATCGACCGTCACTTGAAGACGCATGGCGACAAGACCGCAATCATCTGGGAAGGGGACAACCCGTATCTCGATAAGAAGATCACCTATAATGAACTTTACGACAGGGTTTGCCGGCTTGCCAACGTCTTGAAGAAGCATGGCGTCAAGAAGGGTGATCGTGTCACCATCTACATGCCGATGATCCCGGAGGCGGCCTATGCGATGCTCGCCTGCGCTCGCGTCGGCGCGATCCACTCGGTCGTTTTCGGCGGCTTCTCGCCCGATGCGCTTGCCGGTCGCATCATCGACTGCGAATCCACCTTCGTGATCACTTGCGATGAAGGGGTGCGCGGCGGCAAGCCGGTGCCGCTCAAGGAAAACACCGACAAAGCGATCGACATCGCCGCCAGGCAGCATGTGAGGGTCGACAAGGTGCTGGTCGTACGCCGCACCGGCGGCAAGGTGGGCTGGGCATCGGGCCGCGATCTCTGGTACCACCAGGAGACCGCGACGGTCGAGCCGCATTGTCCGCCGGAGAAGATGAAAGCCGAAGATCCGCTGTTCATCCTCTACACTTCTGGTTCGACCGGCAAGCCGAAGGGCGTTCTGCACACGACCGGCGGCTATCTCGTCTACGCTTCGATGACACATCAGTATGTGTTCGACTACCACGACGGCGATATCTACTGGTGCACCGCCGATGTCGGCTGGGTGACGGGCCATTCCTATATCGTCTACGGACCCCTCGCCAACGCCGCGACGACGCTGATGTTCGAGGGCGTGCCGAACTTCCCGGATGCAGGCCGTTTCTGGGAAGTGGTCGACAAGCACAAGGTCAACATCTTCTACACGGCGCCGACCGCAATCCGCTCGCTGATGGGGGCGGGCGACGACTTCGTCAAGCGCTCGTCCCGTTCTTCGCTGCGTCTGCTCGGAACAGTCGGCGAGCCGATCAATCCGGAAGCCTGGGAGTGGTACTACCATGTCGTCGGTGAAGAGCGCTCGCCGATCGTCGACACCTGGTGGCAGACGGAGACCGGCGGCATCCTGATCACGCCCCTGCCAGGCGCGACCGATCTCAAGCCCGGCTCGGCGACGCGGCCCTTCTTCGGCGTCCAGCCGCAGATCGTCGACAATGAAGGCAAGGTGATCGACGGGCCGGCCGACGGCAATCTCTGCATCATAGACAGCTGGCCTGGTCAGATGCGCACGGTCTATGGCGACCACGAGCGCTTCATTCAGACCTATTTCTCGACATACAGGGGCAAGTACTTTACCGGCGACGGCTGCCGCCGCGACGAGGACGGATATTACTGGATCACCGGCCGCGTCGATGATGTCTTGAACGTTTCCGGCCACCGTCTCGGCACGGCGGAGGTCGAATCGGCACTCGTTTCGCACCACCTCGTTTCCGAAGCGGCGGTTGTCGGCTATCCGCACCCGATCAAGGGGCAGGGCATCTATTGCTACGTATCGCTGATGGCGGGTGAGGTTGGCAGCGACGAGCTTCGCCAGGAGCTCGTCAAGCACGTCCGCTCGGAGATCGGGCCGATCGCCACGCCGGACAAGATCCAGTTCGCACCCGGCCTGCCGAAGACGCGCTCCGGCAAGATCATGCGCCGGATTCTCCGCAAGATCGCCGAGGACGATTTCGGGTCGCTTGGCGACACGTCGACGCTCGCCGATCCGACGGTCGTCGACGACCTGATCGCCAACCGCCAGAACCGCGGCTGATGTGAGCTTGGGGGAATGGGCCGCGCAAGGCGCTTAGAAAGACCCCTCATCCGGCCCGCCGGCCACCTTCTCCCCGCAGGCGGGGAGAAGGGACGACGCAGCGGACGCGAATCGTGCAGTCCAGAGATCCTCGGCCAGCATCGATTCGCCGACGAAACGATGGTGCGCCATCCTGGCAAAGGCTTCTCAGAAGTCGATCGCCCGACCCTTGATCTCCCAGTCGCCAAAACGGGCCGGATCGAGACCGCCGCGTCCGCCGAATTCCGCCGGCGTCGCCGCCTGCTCCTCGGCGCGGCGTCTCTCCTCCGCCTCCTTGAGGGCGCGGAGCGCGGCCGGCGTCAGCGGCCGCTTCGGACGATCGGGTGAATTGTCATTGTCGTTCTGCATGTGACGGCTGGTTTTCCTGACGATATTGAAGAGCGGGACCTTTATCCCCATCATATAAGTGGCTTCCTTCGAAGCGGGAACCCTGATTCACGTGAAACGTTTGGAGTGAGATCAGAGGCCAAGCCGAGTCGGTGCTGCGCTTCGCCGCCGAACGGGAAGCCACTTGAGAATGCCAGGAGCTTGATTCATGAATCTCGTGCGCACCGCAATGTTGCTTGCCTTCATGACCGTCCTGTTCATGGCCGTAGGCTATGTCATCGGCGGCAGGGGCGGCATGATGATCGCCCTGGTCATGGCCGCCGGCATGAACTTCTTCTCCTATTGGAATTCCGACCGCCTGGTGCTGCGCATGTATCGGGCCCAGGAAGTCGACGAACGCAGTGCCCCGGAATATTACGGAATCGTCCGCGACCTGGCGCAGAATGCCGGCCTGCCGATGCCGCGCGTCTACGTCATCGACAGTCCGCAGCCGAACGCATTCGCGACGGGCCGCAATCCTCAGAATGCGGCGGTCGCCGCCTCTACCGGTCTGCTGCAGTCGCTCTCCTATGAGGAAGTGGCCGGCGTCATGGCGCATGAGCTCGCTCATATTCAGTATCGTGACACCCTGACGATGACGCTGACCGCGACGCTCGCCGGCGCCATTTCGATGCTCGGCAATTTCGCCTTTTTCTTCGGCGGCAACCGTGAAAACAACAATCCGCTCGGCTTCATCGGCGTTCTGATCGCGATGATCGTCGCTCCGCTCGCGGCCATGCTGGTGCAAATGGCGATCAGCCGCACCCGTGAATATTCCGCCGACCGGCGCGGCGCGGAGATCTGCGGCAATCCGCTCTCCCTCGCCTCGGCGCTCCGCAAGATCGCCGGCGCGGCCCATGCGATTCCGAACTATGATGCCGAGCGCAATCCGGCGACGGCGCACATGTTCATCATCAATCCGCTCTCGGGCGAGCGCATGGACAACCTCTTTTCGACCCATCCGAATACCGAAAACCGCGTTGCCGCGCTCGAGCGGATGGCTGGCGAGATGTCGGCGGGCTCGACGCCAGGGGTTCGCCCTGATAATGCGGTGCGCAAATCGCGCTCTGTCCCGAGAACCGGCTGGGGTCGCGGTGGTTCCGAACCGCCGAAAGGCCCCTGGTCCTGATGTCCGAAAAAACGAAGAACGATTCAGATCCGAAACGAGTGCGCAGAAACAAGCCTTCCCAGTCGGCTGGGCAACGCTCTGGCGCGGCCGGCGTCGAGGCCAAGCCCGGGCTGAGGAGCCGCCAGACCGCCGCCAAGATCCTGGCGGCGGTGATCGACCGCAGGACGTCGCTCGACGGCATGCTCGACCAGGAGCACGGCAATCCCGCCTATCGCGAACTCAATGATGCGGATCGCGCGCTGGTGCGCGCCATCCTCAATTCGGCGCTCCGCCACCTGCCGCGAATCCGCGCCGCGATCGATTCGCTGCTGCAGACGCCGCTGCCCGAGGGCGCACGGGCGTTGGAGCACGTGCTGACGGTTGCCGCCGCACAGATCCTCTATCTCGACATTCCGGATCATTCCGCCGTCGACCTTGCGGTCGAGCAGGCGCAGTCGGATCCGCGCAATCGCCGCTTTGCCAGTCTCGTCAACGCCGTTCTCAGGCGGCTTTCGCGCGAGAAGGAGACGATCCTCGAGAAGGTGCGGTCGGTGCCCGCCATTCCGGTCTGGTTCCATGACCGGCTCGTCGCCCATTACGGCCGCGCCCAGGCGGAAGGCATTTCGGAAGCGCAGCTCGTTCCCGCCGCGATCGACCTCACGGTGAAGTCCGACCCAGCCTTGTGGGCCGAACGCCTCGGCGGCACGGTCCTGCCGACCGGCTCCGTTCGGCTCGGTGATTTTTCCGGTGCGATCCCGTCCTTGCCGGGCTTTGCGGAAGGGGCCTGGTGGGTGCAGGACGCCGCCGCCTCTATACCAGCGCGCCTTTTTGGCGATCTTTCCGGCAAAACGGTGGTCGATCTCTGCGCGGCGCCGGGCGGCAAGACGGCCCAGCTTATTCTTGCCGGGGCGAATGTGACGGCGCTGGACCAGTCCTCCAGCCGGCTGCGGCGGCTCAAGGGCAATCTTGAGCGGCTCGGCCTCGAGGCCCGGACGAAAGAGACCGACATGGCGGACTTCCGTCCGGATGAGCTCTTCGACGCCGCGCTGCTCGATGCCCCCTGCTCTTCGACAGGCACGACGCGGCGTCACCCGGATGTGCTGTGGACGAAGGGACCGGAAGACGTCGAAAAGCTTGCCCAGCTTCAGGAGCGGCTGCTGCGCCATGCGCTGAGCGTCGTCAAGCCGGGTGGCATCGTGGTCTTCTCCAACTGTTCGCTGGACCCGCGAGAAGGGGAAGACGTCGTAGCGCGTGTCCTTGACGAGGGACTTTGCGAGCGCGTTCCGATTGCCGCGTCCGACTGGCCCGGGTTCGAAGCGGCGATCACGGCTGTTGGCGAGTTCCGCACGACGCCGGCGATGCTGCCGCTTGCCGCGCCCTTTTCCAGCGGGCTTGACGGTTTCTATGCGGCGGTGCTTCGCCGCGCCGAGGGCTAGAGCCTCGTCAACAGGCTGTCTCGCCGCGACAATTGACGCTTTCGGACCGCCCGCCTATCAATGGTGGCCAGATTGATAGAAATTTAATCATCCTTCCGGCACGGTTCCGGCCATGAAAGCGATTCTGCTCAAGCGCTTTGAAGGTCCCGTTGCGGCAATCAACAAACCTGCAGGCGCCGATGCTGTTTACCGGTAAACGAAGGCTGCTTTACCTGTATCTGCGCGAAGGTTGGCGCCGATTTGCGCGCCGGCTTTCGCTCGGCCGCCTGTCGGCGCTGCGTTTTTCCGGATCGACGCCGGACCGGCTCATCGTCGCGCCCACGGATCTCAGAGCCATCGATCCTTTTGTGGCGGAGGAAATTCTTCAGGGCCGCTACCCGCTGGCCGGCCGCGTGCTCGACACAGAGGGTGAATCGCCCTTCGAGATCGACCTGCCGTCGCACGAATTTGCCAATCGGCTCCACGCCTTCGACTGGCTGCGCCACATGCGTGCGGTCCGCGATGAAGCCGGCTTCATTAGGCTGCGTCAGATCTTCGACGACTGGATGGGCACGCATGGTCGCACTATCGGCGGCATTGCCTGGGACGCCGATGTGATCGCGCAGCGCGTCATCGTCTGGCTGTCGCATTCGCCGGTGGTGTTACGCAATGCCGAGCACGGTTTCTATCGCCGCTTCCTGAAAAGCCTCGCCTTTCAAATCCGCTATCTCCGCCACATCGCCGAAACCGTCCCGGACGGGGAGGCGCGGCTCAGGGTTCGCATAGCGTTGGCGATGGCTTCCGTGTCGATGCCCGTCTCTTCTTCGGCACTGCGCAGGGCCGCGCGCAGTCTGGATCTCGAGCTCGACCGGCAGATCCTGCCCGACGGCGGTCATTTCTCGCGCAACCCGCGCGCCGGTCTCGAACTGCTGCTCGACCTGCTGCCGCTCAGGCAGACCTATGTCAATCTCGGTCACGACGTGCCGTCGCGGCTGATTTCCGGCATCGACCGGATGTACCCGGCCTTGCGCTTCTTTCGGCACCAGAGCGGGGAGCTGGCGCTCTTCAACGGCGCCAGCTCGGTGCCGGCACACGAGCTTGCATCGGTGCTGCGTTACGACGAAACGGCGGGCGAGCCGTTCCGGTCGCTTCCGCATATCAGTTTCGAGCGGCTGGCGCTCGGCGAGACCGTCGCGATCGTCGACACGGGCCGTCCGCTGTCGGTCGATCTGTCGCGCAGCGCCCATGCCGGCTGCCTCTCCTTCGAGATGTCTTCGGGGCGAAACCGTCTCATCATCAATTCCGGCGCGCCGAAGTTTGCCGGCGAACGATTCCGGCAAATGGCCCGCGCCACTGCCGCGCACTCGACGGTGACGGTGAACGACACCTCCTCCTCACGCTTTTCGCAATCGCACTTTCTCGGTCCGCTCATGGTCAGCGGCGTGTCGCGGGTCGAATCGGAGCGAAGCGACGAGCCCGGCCGCATCGAATCCGTCAGGGCGAGTCATAATGGTTATCTCGGCGCCTTCGGGCTCATCCACGAGCGCGATATCGGTCTTCTGAACGGCGGCCGGCTGATCCGCGGACGTGATCGGCTCGCCCGCGAAGACGGAAGCGATCCGGAGCCGTCCGATGCCGCTATCGCCGTCGCCCGCTTTCACATTCATCCGGCAATCGGGCTGCGCCAGAGCAGCGTGGGCGAGATCTATCTGAGTGCGCCGGACGGCGAGGCCTGGCTTTTTGCCTGCCGGGACGGAGACCTGGCGATCGAGGAAGACGTCTTCTTTGCCGACCCCTCCGGCGTCCGCGCTTCTTCGCAGATCACGGTCACCTTCGCGGTCGGGACGCAGCCGGAAATCCAGTGGACGCTGACCCGCGAGGGTTAGACGGGGGCACAAAGGACCTATTTTCCCCGCCTGCGGCTGCAACGGTTCCTTCCGTCGGCAAGCTGTGCTAACGGGCAGCCATCCCAATCGCCGGCACCCTCTTTCCAAGCGTCCGGCGCTGCCAAAGGAGCATGGTTGATGGCTGTCGCCTCCAAGAAAATTCCGGCACCGGACGAAGTCCGGATCCAAACCGCCCTTCTCTCCGTGTCCGACAAGGCGGGCATCGTCGAGCTCGCCCGCGCTCTCGACGCGAAGGGGATTCGGCTGGTCTCGACCGGCGGCACACACAAGGCGCTGGCGGCGGCCGGGCTTCCCGTCAGTGACGTTTCCGAATTGACCAAGTTTCCCGAAGTCATGGACGGCCGCGTCAAGACCCTCCATCCCGGCGTGCATGGCGGCCTGCTCGCCATTCGCGACGATTCGGACCACAAAGCGGCGATGGACGAGCACGGCATTACTGCCATCGATCTCGCCGTCATCAACCTTTATCCGTTCGAGGAGGTCCGCGCCCAGGGCGGCGACTATCCGACGACGGTCGAGAATATCGACATCGGCGGACCGGCGATGATCCGCGCATCGGCCAAGAATCACGCCTATGTGACGATCGTTACCGATCCGGCCGATTATTCCGGGCTGCTGGACGAAATCGCCAACGGCACGACGCGCTACGCCTTCCGCCAGAAAATGGCGGCCAAGGCCTATGCCCGCACCGCGGCCTACGATGCGGCGATCTCCAACTGGTTCGCCGAGGCGCTCGATACGCCCATGCCGCGCCATCGGGTGATCGGCGGCGTGCTCAAGGAGGAGATGCGCTACGGCGAGAACCCGCATCAGAAGGCGGCCTTCTACGTGACCGGCGAGCAGCGGCCGGGGGTCGCGACCGCGGCGCTGCTGCAGGGCAAGCAGCTTTCCTACAACAACATCAACGATACGGACGCAGCCTTCGAACTGGTAGCCGAGTTCCTGCCGGAGAAGGCGCCGGCCTGTGCGATCATCAAGCACGCCAACCCCTGCGGCGTCGCCACCGCGCCGTCGCTCGCCGAAGCTTATCGCCGCGCGCTCGCCTGCGATTCCACCTCGGCCTTCGGCGGTATCATCGCCCTCAACCAGCCGCTCGATGCGGAGACGGCCGAAGAGATCGTCAAGCTGTTCACCGAAGTCATCATCGCGCCGTCGGTCAGCGACGAGGCCAAAGCGATCATCGCCCGCAAGCCGAACCTCCGGCTGCTGGCGGCCGGCGGCCTGCCGGATCCGCGTACGCCGGGGCTGACCGCCAAGACCGTCGCCGGCGGCCTGCTCGTCCAGACCCGTGACAACGGCATGGTCGAGGATCTGAAACTCAAGGTGGTCACCAAACGCGCGCCGACGGCGCAGGAGCTCGAGGACATGAAGTTCGCCTTCAAGGTGGCGAAGCACGTCAAGTCGAACGCCGTCGTCTATGCGAAGGACGGCCAGACGGCCGGCATCGGCGCCGGTCAGATGAGCCGCGTCGATTCAGCCCGCATTGCCGCTATCAAAGCCGAGGAAGCGGCCAAGGCGCTTGGCCTTGCTGCGCCGCTGACACGCGGTTCGGCGGTCGCCTCGGAAGCCTTCCTGCCCTTCGCCGACGGTCTCCTGTCGGCGATCGCCGCCGGCGCCACCGCCGTCATCCAGCCGGGCGGCTCGATGCGCGACGAAGAGGTTATCGCCGCAGCCAACGAGCACAATGTCGCCATGGTCTTTACCGGCATGCGGCATTTCCGCCACTGAGCGAGGGTTTTGCGGTGATCTGCGTCTGCTCCTTCGTCATCCTCGGGCTTGACCCGAGGATCCAGACGCAAGCTTCACCGGGACGCGGAGCAGATTTCAACGAGCGGCGCCTTTTGCCGGCTCGTGAGTGGATCTCGGATCAAGCCCGAGGATGACGACTGAGACGGATGCGGGCGGAAACCGCTGACCTTGTCGCTCTTCAGCTTTCACAAGGCAAACTCCGCCGCGCCGCGGGTTCTTTATGCCGGCCGATGGGCCGGGTAGGGCGTGCGCAGCAGGATAACGAGCCCGACGGCCAGAAAGGCGACCAGCGCCATCATGCCGATCCGGGCCGAACCGGTCATCACCGTGATGGTGGCCACCGAGGCGGGCGCCAGGAACGAGGTGGCGCGGCCGGACAGCGCGTAGAGCCCGAAATAGCGCCCGGCCTCGTCGGCCGCGACGCTGCGGGCGAGATAGGACCGCGAGGAGGCCTGGACCGGGCCGAAGGCGATGCCGACCAGGAGGCCGTAGAGAATGTAGGCCTTCTCGGCGGCCGTGCCGAAAAGTCCGCCCGAATCCACGCTCGGCAGGGGGATAAGTCCGAACAGGGTGAAGCCGGGACCCGTCGAAACGATGCCGAGTGTCGCGATCGTCAGGCAGACGAGACTGGCGACCACGATGGCTTTCGAGCCGAGCCGCGTGTCGAGCCGGCTCGCATAGAGGCAGCCGCCGATCGCGACGACGTTCAGGATGATGCCGTAGAGGCCGAGTTCCATCGTCTGCCAGCCGAACATGCCGGCGGCGAAGGTGCCGCCGAGCGCCAGCAAGCCATTGACGCCATCCTGGAAGATCATGCGGGCGATCAGGAAGCGGAAGATCCCCGTCCTCTCCTTGAGCTCGCCGAGCGTGCCTCTGAGTTCCGTCAGACCCCGCTCCGTCGCCTCCCTGAGGGATGTCGTCGCCTTGCCCGCATCGGGGGTGAAAAGGAACATCGGCAGAATGAAGACTAGGTACCAGAGCGCCGAGATCGGGCCGGTGATGCGCGCGTCTTCGCCCTTGGCCGGATCGAGCCCGAAGAGCGGATCCAGCCCCAGCGCCGTCTTGCCGGTAGCCGGATTCCCGGCAAGCAGGGCGACGACGCCGATCAGCACGATCATGCCGCCGAGATAGCCCATTCCCCAGGCGATGTTGGAGATACGTCCCACGTCCTTCTCGCCGACGAGACGCGGCATCATCGAGTCGTTGAAGACGATCGAAAACTCGGCCGCGACCGTTGCCAGCGCCAGGAAGATCGCGGGGTAGATCAGTGGTGAATCCGGCACCGCGAACCACAGCATGGCGAGCGCGAAGATCTGGATGATCGCGAAGAAGCCGATCCACGGCTTGCGCGGTCCGGTCGCATCGGCAACGGCGCCGAGCACCGGTGAAAGCACCGCGATGACGATGCCGGAAACCGTGAGCGTGTAGCCCCAGATCGCCTGCCCGGCGTCGGGATCTGCCGTTAGCCGGGAAACGAAATAAGGTGCGAAGATGAAGGTGGTGATGACGGTGAAGAACGGTTGCGCGGCCCAGTCGAACAGCATCCAGCCGGCAATGCCGAGTCGCGTGGCTTTCGGCTGTTCCGCCGTTCGTCCGGCCGTCAACTCCAAGGTTCCCCTCCCGGACTACAGCGCCGTGCGTCTTTTCAGACGCACAAAGGACGCTGTAGCACTTTGAATTGCTGCATGTCTCAGTCCTTAAATCGTCTACGCTTTAAGGAAACATGCAGTAGGGCACCCCGCGCTGTTTAACGGGCGCGAGTGCCAATGCATTGATTTCGCTTAACCGGGAACGGAATCAGTCCTCCAGGCCAGCGGCCCGGAGGGACTGTGTCATTTCGCCCTGCCGCGCGCAAGATCGCTGAGGAGACCTGCGGCGACGGTGATCTTGGCAAGCGTCGTCTCGCCCTTTTCGGTCAGGAGCTTCAACTGGTCGCCAGCGCGCGATACGCGCTCACGGTCCTGTTCCTGCCAGGCGAGTACCGGATTGCGGTCTCGCTTCTGTTCGACGAGCGCGGCGACGGTGATATCGCGGCGGGCGGTGGCTATGTCGGCAACGGCCCGTGTCAGCGCCATCGCCTCGAACTGTTCGGTGGCGGGCACGCGATCGGCGGCTGCCAGCAGGCGGTTGACCCGGAGCGTTTCGGTCACGGCGAAATAGCCTTGCGCCGTGCGATTGAGAGGCTCGCCGGTTACCGTGGCGATCTGCATGATCTCGGGGACCAGGGTCATCATCGACAGTTCGGCGATCTCTTCGGCAAGCTTTGCCGGGATGCCGCTCTCGATGAATCCGGCAGACTTCAGGCGCGCCTCCTCGGCACTCTCGCTCGAAATCGCCGCGCGCATCGTGCCGCGCAGCTTCTGCAGCCCATCGCGCAGCCGCGCAACGGCGTCGGCAACGGCCCCCTCGGACGCCCGCGTCCGCAAGGCCCTCTCGGCGACGACCGCAAAGATACGCCCGACTTCCTGGTAGAGCCGGTTCTGGACCGCGCCGCTGATCCTGTTGTCGAGCGCATCGATCTCGCCATAGATCCGCGGCAGGTCGAAACCATCCAGCGCCAGCACCGCTGCCTTTACGACATCGGCGGAAAGGAAGCCGGTCGCGTCCGTGAGTGTCGAGACGAAGGCGGGGCCGCCGCGGTTGATGGTTTCGTTGGCGAGCACCGTCGCAATGATTTCGCGGCGCAGGCGATGGCCGTGAATATCCCCGGCATAGGTCTTGCGCATCTTTGCCGGAAAGTAGCGTTCGAGCGTCGCGGTGAAATAGGGGTCATCCGGCAGTTCGCTCTGGATCAGCTCCTCGAACAATACCAGCTTCGCATAGGAGAGCAGCACGCCAATCTCCGGGCGCGTCAGCGGTTTGCCCCCCTGGTAGCGCTCGGCCATGGCTATTTCCGTCGGCAGCGTCTCCACCTTGCGGTTGAGATGCCCGTCGGTCTCGAGCCGCGCCATCAGCCGTGCCAGCGGCGTGCGGTTGCCGAGGCCCAGCATTTCCGTGAGCGAGATTGCCAGCGATTGCTGATAGTTGTTGCGCAGCACGAGATGGCCGACTTCGTCCGTCATAGCCGCCAGAAGCGTGTTGCGCTTGGGTCGGGTCAGACGTCCGTCGCGCATCGCCGAGGCGAGGGCGATCTTGATGTTGACCTCCACGTCGGAGGAATTGACGCCGGCCGAATTGTCGATCGCATCGGAATTGCAGCGCCCGCCGGCAAGCGAGAAGCCGATGCGACCCCTCTGGGTGACGCCGAGATTGGCGCCCTCGCCGATCACCCGGGCGCGCAGCTCTTCCGCCGTGACGCGGATCGGGTCGTTGGCACGATCGCCGACTTCGGCATCCGTCTCGTTGCTGCCGCGCACATAGGTGCCGATGCCGCCGAACCACAGAAGGTCGACCTGGCTCTTCAGGATGGCGTTCATGATCTCGAACGGCGTCGCCTTCGGCTTGTCGATGCCGATCGCCGCCATCGCCTCGGGCGTCAGCGTCACCAGCTTTTCCGCGCGCGAGATGATCATCGCACCGGGCGAAAGCGTCTTGCGGTCATAGTCCTGCCAGCTCGAGCGCGGCAGCGCGAACATGCGCTTACGTTCGGCGAAGGAGAGATCGATATCCGGATTCGGGTCGATGATAATGTCGCGGTGGTCGAAGGCGGCGATCAGCCGGATCTTCTCCGAAAGCAGCATGCCGTTGCCGAAGACGTCGCCCGACATGTCGCCGACGCCGGCGACGGTGAAGGGCGTCGTCTGGATGTCGATGTCCATCTCGCGGAAATGCCGCTTGACCGCCTCCCAGGCGCCGCGCGCCGTGATGCCCATCTTCTTGTGGTCGTAGCCGGCCGAGCCGCCGGAGGCGAAGGCGTCGTCGAGCCAGAAACCGGCCTCCTGCGCCAGCCCGTTCGCCGTGTCCGAGAAGGTTGCGGTACCCTTGTCGGCGGCCACGACGAAATAAGGGTCGTCGCCGTCGAGGCGAAGCGTGTCTTGAGGCGGTACGACTTCCTGGCCGACGATGTTGTCCGTCACCGACAGGAGCGTGCGGATATAGGTCTTGTAGGCCTCGGTGCCGGCCCTGAAGATCTCGTCGCGGCTGCCGCCTAGGGGAAGCTGCTTCGGATAGAAGCCACCCTTGGCGCCGACCGGCACGATGACCGCGTTCTTGACCTGCTGCGCCTTGACGAGGCCGAGCACCTCGGTGCGATAGTCCTGGGCCCGGTCGGACCAGCGAAGCCCGCCGCGCGCCACCTTGCCGAACCGCAGATGCACGCCTTCGACTTCGGTGCCGTACACGAAGATCTCGCGGAACGGCCGCGGTTCCGGCAGGCCTTCGAGCGTCTTCGGATCGAGTTTGAAGGCGAGCACCGGACGCGGTCTGCCCTCCGCATCCTTTTGGAAATAATTTGTCCGGAGCGTCGACTGGATGACGTTGACGTAACGGCGCAGGATCCGGTCCTCGTCAAGGCTCGGTACGGCGGATAGCGCCTCCTCGATCGCCGCGAGCAGGGCGCTGGTTTTCTTCGCGCGCGACTTCGCGTCAATCTTCGGATCGAGCCGCGTCGAGAACAGGCGGACGATATCGGCGGCGATGGCCGGATATTTGTTCAGCGTATCGGCGATATAGCCCTGCGAATAGGTAATCCCGGCCTGGCGCAGGTAGCGTGAATAGGCGCGCAGCACAGTTACTTCGCGGGCGGTGAGCCCCGCCAGCATGACCAGCCGGTTGAAGTTGTCGTCCTCGATCGTGCCGTTCCAGGCGGCGAGGAAGGCTTCCTCCAGGGCAGCACCCGTCTTGGCGAGATGGACCGTGTGGCCGTCGCGGTGAATGAGCTCCATGTCGTGCAGCACTACTTCACGCAGTTCCTGCCCATGGGTGCGCACACCGATGTCGTGGGTCTGCTCGCTGATGACGCGGAAACCGAGATTTTCGAGGAGCGGCACGCGGCGGGAGAGCGACACCGGGGTGTCTGCGTGGAAGATCTTCAGTTCCAGCGCGTCCGGGCTTTCCCGGTCCCGATGATAGAAGGAGATGCGAATCGGATCGTCCGCCCTACAGGCGGCTATGGCGGAGAGGTCGGCATAGGCCTCGGCCGGCGTGAAGGCGGCCTGATAGGCCTCTCCGACCGCAAGCTCGATGCCGTCCTTGCGGGCAAGCAGGTTGAAGCGGTCGATCCAGCGGGTGACGATGGCGCGGACCGCTTCCTCGAGCTTGGCCTGCGGGACGCGTGGTGTCTTGCCGCCCGGGCGTCCGATGATGAAGTGCACGCGGGCCAAACCGCTTTCCGGGAAGGCGGGATAGTAGGCGGAGACGCGGCCGTCATAGACGGTCTTCAGGTAATCGCCGATCTTTTCGCGAACGTCCGAATCATATTGCTCGCGTGGCACGAAGACGATGACTGAAACGAAGCGGTCGAAGTGGTCGATACGCGGCAGCACGCGAACGCGCGGCCGGTCGGCGAGCTCGTTGATCTGCTCGCAGAAGGCGGCGAGCACGCCGACGTCGATTTGGAAGAGATCGTCGCGCGGATAGGCTTCGAGCGTATTCGCCAGCATCTTGCCCGAGTGGCTTTGCGGGTCGTAGCCGAAGTGATCGACGATCTTCTCGATCTTGTGCCGCAACAGCGGGATTTCCGCCGCCTGCCGGGTGTAGGCCGTCGAGGTGAAGAGGCCGACGATACGGAGTTCCCCGACGACGTTTCCGGTGGCGTCGAAGCGCTTGACGCCGATATAATCCATGTAGGCCCGGCGGTGCACGACGGACTTCACATTGGCCTTGGTGACGATCAGAAAGTCGGGACCTTCCAGGAAGGCGAGGATCTCGGGCGTCGTCAACACCGCATCTTTGCCCTGGCGCAGAACGCGGACATCCGGATTGGAAAGGATGCCGAGGCCCCGGCCCTTGCCGCGCTCGACGCTCGCCTTCTCGCCCTTGCCGGAATAGGTGTATTCGCGCATTCCGAGGAAGGTGAAATTGTTGTCCCTTAGCCAGCGAAGAAAGGCGAGCGCCTCGTCGCGGTCGCTCTTCTTGCGCGAAGCGTTGTAATCCTCCAGTTCGCGCATGGCCTGATCGAGCAAGGCGGTCATCGCCGGCCAGTCGTGGACGGCCTGGTGGACCTGCTCCAGCACATCGGTGATACGCTTGCTCAGCGACCGCTCCTCGAGCGGCGTCAGCTTGCTCAGATGGATCTGGATATGGCTGACGCGGTGCGCCGGATCGCTTTCCTCGTCCGGATCGAACAGTTTCGTGGACTGGCCGGGTTTCACGACCAGAATGGGATGGATCGCCAGGTGAATGTCGCGGTGGGTGCTCGTCACCTCCCCCATGACCGAGTCATAAAGAAAGGGCATGTTGCGTTCGGTGACGGCGATGATCGAGACTTCGGTTCCTCCCGGCGCTACGCCCGGCACCGTCTCGACCGAAACCTGCGGCTTGCCGCCATCCCAGCGGGCCAGCTCCCGGCGGGCATGGGCGGCGGTCAGCGCCAGCATGTCCGGCGAATAGAGGTCGAGGTCGTCGTTGCTTGCTCCCCCGAAGAGGATCTCCGGCGGCAGAGTCTCGGTTCCGATCTTGGTCACAGCCGCACGGGCCGCATCAATGTGACGATCCCGTTTCGGATTATGCTTCACGCCCATGAAAATCGCTCCCCCAAAAAGATAGTCGACCCTATCAGAACCGTGGTCAATGGCGACTTGTTTTATGATGGATTTGGGCAAAATCGAGCCTGTTTTTGGAGAAATTCACGTAGAATCGACCTAATCCATTTAAATCGGGGGTGTTTTCGCGAAAATTTCTCGAAAAACGACGAAAACGGACAAAAACACCGCAGGTCTCCGTAGTCGTCCTAAGTGACCGGCTGTTGACAGCGCCGCAACAGTCGGGCGATCACACTTCGAATCGAAGGATGGTCTTGCCCGATGTCCGAAATGCCCGCCGCGCCCGGTGCCGTCATTGTCATATCCAGCCATGTGGTTCGCGGCACGGTCGGCAATCGCGCCGCCGTGTTCGCCCTGGAGACGCTCGGGCATCGGGTGTGGGCGCTGCCGACCGTCATTCTGCCCTGGCATCCGGGCCATGGCCGCTCGACCCGGGTGGTGATGCCCGACGCGGACTTCCAGTCCATCATCGACGATCTTGCCAATGCTCCGTGGGCCGGCGAGGTGCGCGCCGTACTCTCCGGTTACCTGGGCTCGCCCGCCCAGGCCGAAGGCGTTGCCCGGCTGGTGACAGCGCTCAATGAACGCAATCCGGACCTTTTCTACGCCTGCGACCCGGTGATCGGCGATGCGAACGGCCTTTACGTGCCGATCGAAGTCGCTGCCGCCATCCGCGATCGGCTGTTGCCGCTTGCGACGCTGGCGACGCCCAACCGGTTCGAGCTCGCCTGGCTCGCGGGTGCCGCGCTTGAAACCAACGCGACGATCCTCGACGCAGCCCTCGGTCTCGGGCCGTCCCGGGTGCTGGTGACGTCGGCGATCCCGATGATGAGCGGCGGCACCGGCAATCTCTATCTTTCCGGACGGCATGCGCTGCTTGCCGAACATCGGCTGATCGACGATCCGCCGAACGGCACCGGAGACCTCCTTGCGGCCGTCTTTCTTGCGCGGCTTCTTCAGGGGCTTTCCGAGGAGCGTGCGTTGCAGATGGCGACCGCCAGCGTGTTCGAGATCATCGCGCGCAGCCGCAAGCGCGGCGCCGACGAACTGACGCTCGAGCAGGATGCTTCGAGCCTGGCGACGCCGATGGCGATGGTGCAGATGCGCCGGCTGATGCATCCGAGCCAGGTGAAGAAATAGGGACGGATATAAAAGAAATGGCTCATAAGCGCTCTTCGCCCTTCCAGGCGCGCGATGGTCGCTGTAACACTTCGACGCCCATGGTTCCCAGGGAGCCATGCGACAGTGAATGACGTTGGATGACGCGGGGTTACCGATGGATATGCAGGGCTTTCCGGAACATCTTCTGACCGGCTACCGCAACTTCATGAGCGGTCGTTTCAGCGAACAGCAGCAACGCTACAAGACGCTTGCGGAGAGCGGCCAGAAGCCAAGGTCAATGGTTATCGCCTGTTGCGATTCGCGCGCCGCACCGGAAACGATCTTCGACAGCGGTCCGGGAGAACTCTTCGTCGTTCGCAACGTCGCCAACATGATGCCGCCCTACGAGCCGGATGGGCACTATCATTCCACATCCGCGGCACTCGAATTCGCGGTCCAGTCGTTGCGCGTCAGCGACATCGTCGTCATGGGTCACGGACGCTGCGGCGGCATCAAGGCGGCGCTCGACCCGGATGCGGAACCGCTCTCCCCCGGTGATTTCATCGGCCGCTGGATGAACCTGCTGAAGCCGGCCGCCGAACAGATCCAGAGCAATGAGTTCATGACTCAGTCGGAACGCCAGCGCGCGCTCGAGCGCGTGTCGATCCGCAACTCGATCGCCAATCTCAGAACATTTCCCTGCGTGCAGATCCTCGAATCAAAGGGAAAGCTGCGTCTGCATGGCGCCTGGTTCGACATCTCGACCGGCGAGCTTTGGGTGATGGACGCGAAGACCGGCGATTTTACCCGGCCTGGGACGTAGGATACAGAAAGGCCCGCTCCTTTCGAAGCGAGCCTTTATTCCAATCAGTGTGCCTGATCAGTCGCCGTCGATCTCGGCGCCGATGATTGCGATCGCCTGCTGGTAGACGCTTGCGGCGTTCCAGCCCTGGATCGCCGCGTAGTTCACCTGGCCCGGCTGGTAGCCGCCGCCCGGCTGCCAGCCGTGGCCGCGCAGGAAGTTCGCGGTCGAGGCAAGCGCGTCGGCGCGTGAGCGGACCATGTCGACATGCCCGTTGCCGTCGCCGTCGACACCGTATTTCAGGACGTTCATCGGCAGGAACTGGGTTTGGCCGATTTCGCCATGGGCAGCGCCGCGGGCGGCCGGGTTCAGATCGCCGCGCTGGACGAGCTGGAGCGCGGCATAGAGCTGGTCGGTGAAGTAGGCGGAGCGGCGGCAATCATAGGCAAGCGTCGAGACGGCTGAGAGTGTGTGCTCCTTGCCCATGAACGAGCCGAAGCCGGTCTCCATGCCCCAGATCGCGATCAGCGGACCCGCCGGCACGCCGTAGCGCTGCTCGATGCTGTCGAAAAGCCTGGCGTTCTGGGCGCGCATCTTCCTGCCGCGCGATATGATCGTCTGGCCGCCGCGCTTCTTCATGAACTGGTCGAACGAGAGCTTGAAGCTCTTCTGTCCACGATCGGCGCGGATCGTCGCCCGGCTATAGGAAACGTTGGCAAGTGCCGAGTCGAGCACCGATGGGCTGATACCGTTGCCGGCCGCCTCGCGCTTGAACTCCGCGACCCAGGCCGAAAAGCCACCGCCGTCGTTGCCGCATTGCGCCGCCGAGGCGGCTGCGGGAAGAACTGCACTTATCATGAGGGCTGCGAGCCCTGCCGCTGCGCGCTTTGCCATCTTCATGGAATACCCCGTCATTGCCCGAATCTGTTGCCTTAGAAAAGAGCCGCTCGCACTGCTGGCCCCGCGTTGCTCTTGTGACGCGTCATGGTTTCACGTGAATCCGTCGCGCCGAACTCAATGCGAAACCCCGCAAGGTCAAGGTGCCGAGCGGGGTTCCGATTGCACTTGATTGTCGCCTCTCAGGCGGCCTGCTTGCGCGGCTTGATCAGGCCGCGATTGACGAGCAGTTCGGCGATCTGAATGGCGTTCAGCGCCGCACCCTTGCGCAGGTTATCGGAAACGACCCATATGTTGAGGCCGTTTTCGACGGTCGCGTCCTCGCGGATGCGCGAAATATAGGTCGCGTCTTCGCCGGCGCATTCGTAAGGCGTCACATAGCCGCCGTTCTCATGCTTGTCGACGACCAGGCAACCCGGCGCCTCGCGCAGGATCTCGCGCGCCTCGTCGGCGGTGATCTCGTTCTCGAACTCGATATTGACCGATTCCGAATGGCCGATGAACACCGGCACGCGGACGGCCGTGCAGGTCACCTTGATCTTCGGATCGAGCATCTTCTTGGTTTCGGCGAGAACCTTCCACTCTTCCTTGGTGTAGCCGTCTTCCATGAAGACGTCGATATGCGGAATGACGTTGAAGGCGATTCGCTTGGTGAACTTCTTGCTCTCGATCGGATCGGCGACGAACACGGCGCGCGTCTGGTTAAAGAGCTCGTCCATGCCATCCTTGCCGGCACCGGAAACCGACTGATACGTGGAAACGACGACGCGCTTGATCTTCGCGTGGTCGTGCAGCGGCTTCAGCGCGACGACGAGCTGCGCGGTCGAGCAATTCGGGTTGGCGATGATGTTCTTCCTGGTGAACTGGGAAACCGCATCCGCGTTCACTTCCGGCACGATCAGCGGCACGTCGGCGTCGTAGCGCCAGGCTGAGGAATTGTCGATGACGACGCAGCCCTGCTGACCGATCTTCGGCGAGTACTTCAAGGAAACCGCGCCGCCGGCCGACATCAGGCAAATGTCGGTGTCGGAGAAATCATAGGTTTCGAGGTTGGAGACTTTCAGCGTCTTGTCGCCGTAGGAGACCTCGGTGCCGATGGAGCGCGAGGAGGCGAGCGCCACAACCTCATCCGCAGGAAATCCCCGTTCGGACAGGATGTTCAGCATCTCCCGGCCGACATTGCCGGTGGCGCCTGCGACTGCAATCTTGAAACCCATGATCTAAGCTCTCTTTCTGTCTCTCCTCATCTGGTGGAGGCGGCGCCGCGCGGATTGTCCGCGAGGTTCCTGTCCCCGGCCGTACCGGGGAGAGAGCGGAGGGCCAGAGACGTCAGACGGTTTTCGTCGTCGTTTTGGCCGTTGTTTTGCGATTGAGCGAGAAAAGGCGAGCCTCTCCGGTATAGACCGGCAAGTTCAGCGCAGCGATGGACGAACCGTTCGGTCGCATCTCAAGTTTCCTCGTTCGCCGCTGCTCTTACCGGCTTTTCCACAAGAGTCAAGCCGGAGGCGGTTGTCCGCCTTGAATTGCTTGGCGGGATGCGGGCGCTCAAATCCACGCCGCGCCCGATCGCCGCATTAGACGAAAGTCATAGAACGAAAGCATCCCTGCCTCGGGCAAGGCTTTTCTGACATCCTCTCAATCAGGCGCACCACGTTTCGCAGCTTCGGGGAGGAAGCGGAACGATCCAATGGGCGCTCCAATATGCCTTTTGAAGTGGAGGATCATCAAAATGGCAAATGTCGCAACAGCGGACGGCGTTAAAAAAGCCGGACCCATGACCGCCGAGGAAAAGAAGGTCATCTTCGCCTCGTCGCTCGGTACCGTCTTCGAATGGTACGATTTCTACCTTTACGGGTCGCTTGCCCTTTATATCGGAGCGACGTTCTTCAGCCAGTATCCGGAGACGACGCGCAACATCTTCGCGCTGCTTGCCTTCGCCGCCGGCTTCCTGGTGCGCCCCTTCGGCGCGCTGGTCTTCGGCCGTCTCGGCGATCTCGTCGGCCGCAAATATACGTTCCTCGTGACGATCCTGATCATGGGTCTGTCGACCTTCCTCGTCGGCGTCCTGCCCGGCGCCGCCTCGATCGGCATTGCCGCACCGATCATCCTGATCGTGCTGCGCCTGCTGCAGGGCCTTGCGCTTGGTGGTGAATACGGCGGTGCCGCGACCTACGTCGCGGAGCATGCTCCGCACGGCCGCCGCGGCTACTTCACCTCGTGGATCCAGACGACGGCGACGCTCGGGCTGTTCCTGTCGCTGGTGGTGATCCTGTTCGTGCAGTTCATGGTCGGCAAGGAGGCCTTCGCCGCATGGGGTTGGCGCATACCCTTCCTGCTCTCCTGCGTGCTTCTCGGCGTATCCGTCTGGATCCGGCTGAAGATGAACGAATCGCCCGCTTTCAAGAAGATGAAGGAAGAGGGCAAGGGTTCGAAGGCGCCGCTGACGGAGGCCTTCGGCCAATGGCGGAATGCCAAGATTGCCCTCCTGGCCCTTTTCGGCGCCGTCGTCGGCCAGGCTGTCGTCTGGTATTCCGGCCAGTTCTACGCGCTGTTCTTTCTGCAGAACATCCTTAAAGTCGACTCCCAGTCGGCGAACCTGATGGTCGCTGCCTCGCTCTTGCTTGGCACCGGCTTCTTTGTCTTCTTCGGCTGGCTCTCCGACAAGATCGGCCGCAAGCCGATCATCATGGCTGGTCTGCTTCTGGCGATGCTGACTTATTTCCCGCTGTTCAAGGCAATGACCTGGGCGGGCAACCCGGCGCTGGCCGAGGCGCAGCAGAGCATTCGTGCGACGGTCACCGCCGCTCCGGGCGACTGCAACTTCCAGTTCAACCCGACTGGCGTCCAGAAGTTCACGACTTCCTGCGATATCGCTACGGACTTCCTGACCAAAAACTCCGTTCCCTATGACGTCGTGACCACGGCTGCGGCGGGGATCCCGGCAACGGTGAAGATCGGCGAAACGACGATCAGCGGCTATGATGCCACGGTTGCCGGCGACCAGGCCAAGGCGCAGGACGCTGCCTTCAAGAAGCAGGTCAACATGACGCTCCAGGCCGCCGGCTATCCGCTGGTTCGCGGTGCTGCCAAGGTTCCGGAATCCAAGGTTGATGCTTTCGTTACCGGGAACCCGGAGCTGGCCCTCGACGCCACCGCCATCCGCGGCGGGGAAAAGACCATGGTTCCGGCCGACAAGCTCATTGCCGACAAGCTCCTGACCAAGGAAGAAGTCGGCAGCGCCACAGAAATGGCCGTCTATTCGATCGACAAGGGCGGCGCGTTCACGATGGTGGCAGACCCGGCCCGGGTCAATTGGACGGTGATCATCGCGGTTCTGACCGTCCTCGTCATCTATGTGACGATGGTCTACGGCCCGATCGCCGCGCTGCTCGTCGAGCTCTTCCCGACCCGCATCCGCTACACCGGCATGTCGCTGCCCTATCATATCGGCAACGGCTGGTTTGGCGGCCTGCTTCCGGCAACAGCCTTCGCGATGAGCGCCGCAAAGGGCGATATCTACTACGGCCTCTGGTACCCGATCGTCTTCGCCGGCCTGACGCTGGTGATCGGTCTGCTGTTCCTGCCCGAAACCAAGGACCGCGACATCCATCAGATGGATTGAGCGGGCACCAGTCGAAACGCGGGATGCGGGCGCAAAACCGCAACCGCTCAAACAGCTCTCCTGACTCCGGCGCGGCTTCCGCGCCGGCTTTTTATTTGAGCTCCGGGGCGCGGCCTCCGCGCCGGCTTTTTATTTGAGCTCCGGGGCGCGGCCTCCGCGCCGGCTTTTTATTTGAGCTCCGGGGCGCGGCTTCCGCGCCGGCTTTTTATTTGAGCTATGGGGCGCGGCCTCCGCGCCGGCTTTTTGTTTTGGCTCTGGGGCGCGGCCTTCGCACTGGCTTTTATTTGAGTTCTGGCGGAGGACTAGCGGTTTTCGGCGCCGGCCAGCCGCCGGCATCGATACGGAAGAGCCAGTCCTGCCGGACGAAGAGAAAGGCGTACATCATCGCGACCCAGAGACCGAGGAGCAGGCCGGCGGCCACGTCGCTCGGATAATGGGCGCCGACGACGACGCGCGAGGCGCCGATCATCAGCGCCAAGATCAGGAAGAGCGGCCTGAGCTCAGGCTTCAGCATCGCGAAGGCGCCGAAGAAGGCGCCGGCCGCCGTCGAATGGCCCGAGGGGAAGCTCTCGAACAATCTGTCGCCGGTAAAAGGCGTGAGGCTGTAGGCGCCATAGTCGGCGAAAAGTTCCGGGCGGGCGCGGCCGATCAGGAATTTCAGCCCGTGTACCAGCATGCTTGACGTGCCGACGGTCAGCAAGAAATAGGCCGAGAGATTGCGCGCGGTTCGCGCTCGTTGCCGGACCGTGTCGCGTCGTGATGCGCGCCGGACGATGAAGGCGATCAGGAGCAGGATGGCGGACGTATAGACCATCCAGGCGAAGGTGCCGAAATCGGTAATCGTCCGGTTGAAGTCGACGATCTCGTCCGGCAGGCTTCGCGCCAATTCCGACAGGTGCGGATCGAAGGGAACGAAAGCCAGGACGAGAAGCATCGTCGTCAGCAGAATCCAGCCGGTGGAAGCAAGCGGTTGGTTCATGGTTTCCTTTCCTGTCGCTTTCCTGCATTTGAAAACGAACGCGAAAAAATCAAGAGATCCAACGAAAAACACCTCCGGATGTCATCCGGAGGTGTTTGTTCAATCAGTAGAAAAGGAACGTCGACGGCCGATCAGGCCGAGAGCGCCTTGAACTCGGCAAGAATGGCGTCGCCCATTTCGACTGTGCCGACCTTGCTGCAACCCTCCGCCATGATGTCGCCGGTGCGGATGCCCTTGTCGAGCACATTGGCGATCGCCGTCTCGAGATTGTCGGCCTCCTTCACCAGATTGAAGGAATAGCGCAGGCACATCGCGAAGGAGGCGATCATGGCGATCGGGTTGGCAATGCCCTGGCCGGCGATGTCCGGCGCCGAGCCATGCACCGGCTCATAGAGTGCCTTGCGCTTGCCAGTCTTGGCATCCGGTGCGCCGAGCGAAGCCGAGGGCAGCATGCCGAGCGAGCCGGTCAACATCGCGGCGACGTCGGAAAGCATGTCGCCGAAGAGGTTGTCGGTGACGATGACGTCGAACTGCTTCGGCTGGCGCACAAGCTGCATGCCGCCGGCATCGGCCAGCATGTGCTCGAGCTGCACGTCGGAATATTTCGCCTTGTGCGTCTCGGTAACCACCTGGTTCCAGAGCACGCCGGACTTCATGACGTTGCGCTTTTCCATAGAGCAGACGCGGTTCGTGCGGGTGCGCGCCAGTTCGAAGGCGACGCCGGCGATGCGTTCGATCTCGTAGGTGTCGTAGACCTGCGTGTCGATGCCGCGCTTCTGGCCGTTGCCGAGGTCGATGATCTGCTTCGGCTCGCCGAAATAGACGCCGCCGGTCAGCTCCCGGACGATGAGGATGTCGAGGCCTTCGACCAGCTCCGGCTTCAGCGAGGAGGCGTTGGCGAGCGCCGGGTAGCAGATGGCTGGCCTCAGGTTGGCGAAGAGTTCGAGATCCTTGCGCAGCCGCAGCAGGCCGGCTTCCGGCCGCACTTCGTAAGGCACTGCGTCCCATTTCGGTCCGCCGACGGCGCCGAAGAGCACCGCATCGGCGGCAAGCGCCTTCGCCATGTCACCTTCCGAGATCGCCGCGCCATGGGCTTCATAGGCGGAACCACCCACAAGCCCCTCGTCCGTCACGAACCCGGCGCCCTGCTCGGCATTCATGTAAGCGATGATTTTGCGGACTTCCGCCATGGCTTCCGGGCCGATGCCGTCGCCGGGCAGAAGGAAGAGATTGCGCACAGTCATGGATAGTCCTTCTCGAGGAGGAAACAACTGCATGCTTCCTTAAATCCCGCGCGATTTAAGGACGAGAACATGCAGCACGTTAAAACTGCCACAGCGACCTTAGTGCGTCTGGAAGACGCACGGCGCTGTAGCGCGCGTTCTTAGCGCAACTTCGTATCGAGGGAAATCGCATCGGCGAAAGTTTTGTGCGTGCGTTTCGCCTCCGTTCCCTCGGAAACAGAGGCGGGCGGCTTCCTGTGTGACGGTGGTAGCATGGGGCCGATCACCGGTTTGCGCAGCATGCGCAAGCTCATCCGGGCCATAGCGGTCTTGGTCCGCGACATGATGGACATTCTCACCTTTCGCAAACCGTCGCGCGGCGGCTGATGCCGCCCGGCAAGCAGGTCAGGCAGGCCGGCCCGGTCTGCGGCCTTTCCCGTTTCCGCTTGACGGAATCGGCGCCGGACGCTCGAATGGCCGAATTGCAACCGGGGTTTCCAAGATGTCCGAGACGCTTCTTGTCGGTGCCTTTCTCGCCGCACTTTCCTATACGCTGATCCCCGGCCCCGCATTCCTGGCACTGCTCGGCATCGGCGCCGGCCAGGGCCGAAAGGCCGGTGCGCTGTTCATGGGCGGCCATCTCGCAGGCGATATTTTATGGTCGACACTGGCGCTCGTCGCCATCGTCGGAGCCCGTTCGATCGGCACGGCGATCTTCGATATTCTCGGCCTCATCTGCGGCGTCTATCTCGCCTGGATCGGTTGGACGGCGCTCAAGGCGCGTCCGAAGGGCGACAACCGGGCCCTAATGACAGTGGAGCGGCCGCTGCGGCGGGGACTGATCTTCGGGCTTACCAATCCCAAGGGCTATCCGGTGGCGCTCGCGACCTTCACGGCGCTGCTGGCCAGTTCCGCAAACGCGTTGGACTTCAATGCCCTGCCCATTCTGCTCGCCGTTTCGCTGATCGGCTTCCTGATCGCCGACGTGATCCTGATCGCAATTATCGGCGCCTCGGTCGTCCGGCGCTTCTATCGGCGCCATGAGCTCGCTATCGTCCGGCTCTCCGGGCTGCTGTTCATCGGTTTCGCGGCGCAGGCGATCTGGCACGCGGCGCCGGGGCTGCTCGGCATGCGCAAGGCTTGAACAATCCGCGCCCGCCAACCATTTCACACTCCGCCAGCGCGCCAATCCGCACCCGGCGGTATCCGCATGCGAAAGGAATCTCATGACCGTCAACGCTTCGCTGAACCCTGCGCTCACAAATTGGACCGGCCATGAGGGCCTGCCTCGCTTCGAGGCGATTAAGGATGAGGACTTCGCCCCCGCCTTCGATGCGGCCTTCGCGAGTCACGAGGTGGAGATCGACGCGATCGCCGAGAATCCGGAGCCGCCGAGCTTCGAGAACACCGTCGTCGCGCTGGAAATTGCCGGAGACGAGCTGTCGCGCATTTCGGCGCTGTTCTGGACCAAGGCGGGCGCCCACACCAACGAGGTCATCCAGGCGCTGGAGCGCGACATTGCACCGAAGATGTCGCGCCACTATTCGAAGATCGGCACGAACGCGGCACTCTTCAGTCGCATCGACACGCTGTGGGAGAAGCGGAACGAGCTCGAACTCGATCTCGAGGCGACGCGGGTGCTTGAGCGGCATTGGAAGGGTTTCGTCAAATCCGGCGCCAAACTTGCCAAGCCTGAGCAGGAGCGTCTGGCAGGGATCAACGAGACGCTCGCCGGGCTCGGCGCGAAGTTTGGACAGAACGTGCTTGCCGACGAGAAGAACTGGGTGCTGCTGCTGTCGAGCGAAGAGGAATTGGCCGGGCTGCCGGATTTCCTGAAGGACGCAATGGCGGCTGCCGCGCGCGATCGGGGCGACGACGGCAAATATGCCGTAACGCTGTCGCGCTCGATCATCGAGCCCTTCCTGACCTTCTCGGAGAACCGTGAACTCCGTGAACAGGCCTTCCGGGCCTGGACGGCGCGCGGCGAAAACGGCGGCGAGACCGACAATCGCGGCATTATCGCCGAGACGCTCTCGCTCCGGGACGAGAAGGCAAAGCTGCTCGGCTACGAGAATTATGCGGCGCTGAAGCTAGACGACACGATGGCGAAGACGCCCGAGGCGGTGAACGGCCTTTTGCTGCAAGTCTGGGAAAAAGCAGTGGCGCGCGCCCGCGAGGAGGAGGCGGATCTGGCCAAGCTGATCGCCGCCGAAGGCCGTAACCATGATGTCATGCCCTGGGACTGGCGCCACTATGCCGAAAAGCTGAGGGCAGAAAAGTTCAGTTTCTCGGAGAGCGAGCTGAAGCCCTATCTGCAACTCGAAAAGATCATCGACGCCTGCTTCGACGTCGCCCGCCGCCTCTTCGGCATCACGGCAACGGAAAGGAAGGGGATCGCCGCCTACCATCCCGATGTGCGCGTCTTCGAAATCCGCGACGCGACCGGCAAGCTCTTGGCAGTCTTTCTCGGCGACTATTTCGCCCGCTCCTCGAAGCGCTCCGGCGCCTGGATGAGCTCGTTCCAGTCGCAGCACAAGCTGAAACTGAAGAACGGTGCGTTCGGCGAAATCCCGATCGTCTACAATGTCTGCAATTTCGCAAAGCCCGCCGATGGCAAGCCCGCGCTGCTCTCCATCGACGATGCCCGTACCCTCTTCCACGAGTTCGGCCATGCCTTGCACGGGATGCTCTCTAATGTCACCTATCCCTCGGTATCGGGTACGGGCGTTTCACGCGATTTCGTCGAACTGCCGTCGCAGCTCTACGAACACTGGCTGACGGTGCCGGAGATCCTGAAGACATATGCCGTGCACTACCGGACCGGCGAGCCGATGCCGCAGGCGCTGCTCGACAAGGTGCTGGCGGCCAGGACCTTCAATTCCGGCTTCGCCACCGTCGAGTTCACCGCGTCGGCACTTGTCGACATGGCCTACCATACCGCCGAAAGCATCAGCGATCCCGTAGCGCTGGAAGCCGCGACGCTCGAGAAGATCGGCCTGCCGGCATCGATCGTCATGCGCCACCGCAGTCCGCATTTCCTGCACGTCTTCTCGGGAGATGGCTATTCCGCCGGCTACTATTCCTACATGTGGTCGGAGGTGCTCGACGCCGACGCCTTCGCCGCCTTTGAGGAGACCGGCGATCCCTTCGATCCGGCGATGGCAGCCAAGCTCAAGGGCCATATCTACTCCGTCGGCGGCGCAATTGATCCGGAAGACGCCTACAAGGCCTTCCGCGGCAAACTGCCGAGCCCCGAGGCGATGCTGGCGAAGAAGGGGCTGGCGGCGCCGGTTCTCTGAAGCGTCGGGGTGGAATTTGCCCTCACCCGTCACCATCTCCCCGCGCGCGGGGAGATGGTCGCGGCAGCGGGATGAGGGGCAGACAAGGCGAAGATTGTTGCTTCCTAAGCCACCTGCTCCACTCCCAACACCGCGAGCAGGTTGCGCATCCGCGCAGCCGCGAGCTCCGGCTTGTCGAGAACATTGGCCCGGTCGGCGAGGCGGAAGATATCCGAATAATGCAGCAGGCCGCGCGCCGACTGCAGCCCGACCGGCTGGGTGAAGTGGCGCTGGTGGCCGTTCAGCCAGGCCAGAAAGACGACTCCGGCCTTGTAGTATTGCGTCGGCGCCTCGAAGATCTTGCGTGACAGCGGCACCGTCGGCTCGATGACACCGCGGAAGGTGGCAAGATCGCCGGCCGCAAGCGCCGCAAGTGCCTTCGAGGCCGAGGGCGCGACGGCGTCGAAGATGCCGAGCAGGGCGTGGCTGTGTTTTTCGCCGTCGCCTTCGATCAGCTCCGCATAGTTGAAGTCGTCGCCGGTGAAGCAGAGCACGCCTTCCGGCAGGCCATTGCGCAGCGCCACTTCCTTGGCGTTGTCGAGCAGCGAAATCTTGATGCCTTCGACCTTGGCGCTGTTCTCGCCGATGATCGCCAGCACGGTTTCGAGCGCCTCTTCGAAATTCTCGGAGCCCCAATAGCCCGTGAGCTGCGGGTCGAACATGTCGCCGAGCCAATGGAGGACGACTTTGTCCTTCGTCTGGCGGAGGATGTGGCCGTAGACGCGGCGGTAGTCATCACCAGAGCGCGCTACGCGGGCCAGCGCCCGGCTCGCCATCATGATCGCCCGTCCGCCCTCCCCTTCGACGAAACCGATCTGCTCCTCGTAAGCCGCGATGACGTCCTCGATCGACCGCGCCTCGGCGGCCGGAAGCTGATCCGTGCCGGCACCGCAGGCGAGATCGGCACCCGGAACGCTTCGCGCCTCGGCGAGCGAGCGGCGGATCAGTTCCTGCGCCCCCGTCCAGGACAGTCCCATGCCGCGCTGGGCGGTATCCATTGCCTCGGCGATCTTGAAGCCGAGGCTCCACAGATGATGGCGAAAGGCCATCGTCCCATCCCAATCGACCGCCGGATTTCCCCACGGATCGGCGTCGCGAAGCGGATCGGAAACCACATGCGCGGCCGCATAGGCAATGCGGTTGAAAGCCGGCATCGCAGCGGGCCGGGCGATCGGCGTTCCCTGGAGCCGGTATTCTTCGAGTGAGCCGTCTTGGCGCGGCAGCATCAGGCTGGTCATCGGCGTACATCCTCCTCAGGTTTGTCGCATCGAATAATTTAGATCGTTCCAAATTTCAAGATCGAAATTGCGATTGGTCCGATCCGGACATGATGTGTTCGATGCGCATCGAAGGCATGGAATTCCTCACTTATGGCTGATTCAGCCGGAAGTCCGTAGTTAATTGTCGGAAATACATGCGACATTCCGGCCACGACTGTCTCGGAGAAAAATCTCTGCCGGGCCTTAAAAAAGTGAACAGAAGCCTCTTGACGAAATTGGAACGTTCCAATTATTAAGGATGCAAGAGATGAAAAGGTCTGGTCGGGGGGTTCGATGGCGAAGGAGCGGGTGACGGTCGTCGACATAGCGCGCGCCGCCGGCGTGTCGAAGTCGACCGTGTCGCTCGTCCTGCAGGGAAGCGCGCTCGTCAACCAGACGACCCGGGCGAAGGTGAACGCCGCAATCCGCGAGCTTGGCTATGTCTACAATCGTAGCGCCGCCAATCTGCGCCAGGCGAAGTCGAAGATCATCGGCATCGTCGTCAACGACCTGACGAACAGCTTCTTCGCGGAGCTCGCCGTCGGCGTCGATGCGGTGGTGCAGTCCGCCGGGTTCGTGCAGTTCCTGGCCAATACCGGTGAAAAAAGCGAACGCCAGCGCGAGGTCATCGCCTCGATGCGCGAGCACGGCGTCTCCGGCCTGATCATTTCGCCGGCGCGCGGCACGGAAGCGTCCGATCTCGCGTCCCTCGTCGCCAGCGGCATTCCCGTCGTGCTCGTCGTGCGCGACATTGCGGAAGCTGGTGTCTCGTCGTTGATTTCCGACAACCACGCCGGTGCTGTGGCGGCCGTCCGTCATCTGATCGAGCGCGGCCATCGCCATATCGCCTTCCTAGGCGGCTTTCCCGACACCGCGGTGTTTGAGGCGCGCATGTGCGGCTATCGCGATGCGCTGCACGCCGCGGGCATGCCCGCCCCAGACGAGCTGATCATCGGTTCGGCGCCGTCGCGCGCCGGCGGCGTGACGGCGATCGAGCAGGCGATGATGTTGAAGGAGCGGCCGACCGCCGCACTCTGCTTCAACGACGCGGTTGCCTTCGGCGTTTGCGATGGGCTGAGGGCGCGGCGGCTAGAGCCGGGCGCCGATTTCGCGGTGATCGGCTTCGACGACGTGATCGAGGCGAAGACCGCGGTGCCGGCACTCACGACGGTTTCCGTCGACCCGCAGGGCATGGGCGAACGCGCGGCGGAGTTGCTTCTGAAGCAGATCGCGGCCGGGCGCGCGGAGCCCGAATCGATTGTCAGCTCCGTGCGGCTCGTCGTTCGCCAGAGCTGCGGCGGCACCGTCGAGCGCAGGGTGAAGGAGATATCGTCATGATCCGATGGGGATTGATCGGCGCGAGCACGATTGCGCGCGAATGGGTGATCGGCGCCATCCGCGCCGCCGGCGGCGAGGTCATCTCGGTGATGAGCTCGAGCCAGGAACGCGGTGAGACTTACGCGGCGGAAAACGGTATCGCCAAGTCTGTTACCAGCATCGACGACCTCGTCGGCGATGCCGATGTGGACGCGGTTTACATCTCGACGACCAACGAGCTTCATCACGATCAGGCGCTGGCGGCGATCCGCGCCGGCAAACATGTACTCTGCGAGAAGCCGCTGGCGATGAACTTGAATGACGGCTGCGAAATGGTGCTCGCCGCGTGCGAGGCCGGCGTCGTGCTCGGCACCAACCATCATCTGCGCAATGCCGCCACGCATCGGGCGATGCGGGAAGCGATCGCCGCCGGCCGGATCGGGAGGCCGATCGCGGCGCGGGTCTTTCACGCCGTCTATCTGCCGCCGCATCTGCAGGGCTGGCGGCTCGAAAGGCCGGACGCCGGCGGCGGCGTCATTCTCGACATTACCGTGCACGACGCGGACACGCTGCGCTTCATCCTTAACGACGACCCGATCGAGGCGGTGGCGATCAGCCACAGTGCCGGCATGGGCAAGGAGGGGCTCGAGGACGGGGTGATGGGGGTGTTGCGCTTCCGCTCCGGTGTGATCGCGCAGTTCCACGACGCCTTCACGACAAAATACGCCGAAACCGGCCTCGAAGTGCATGGCACGGACGGGTCGCTGATCGGCCGCAATGTCATGACGCAGCGCCCGGTCGGCACCGTGACCTTGCGAAACGAAGACGGCGAAACTGAACTGCCGCTCGATCACCGCAATCTCTATGAGACGGCGCTCGTCGCCTTCCATGCCGCGATCGCGGGCGAGGGATCGCCGGGCGCAACTGGCGAGGATGGCGTCTGGTCGCTCGCCGTCGGCCTCGCCGTCGTCAAGGCGGCGGCAACCGGCATCGCCGCCCAGATCGAACCGGGACTTTGAACCGCATGTCTATCAGCAAGCATATTTCGCCGGCGCAAGCGGCTGCCCTGATACCGGACGGAGCCGTCGTCTCGGTCTCATCCTCCAGCGGCCTCGGCTGCCCGGACCTGATGCTGAAGGCGATTGGCGAGCGCTTCGAAGCGACCGGCCACCCGCGCGAGCTGACGACGCTGCATCCGATCGCCGCCGGCGACATGAGCGGCATCAAGGGCGTCGACTACATCGCCAGGAAGGGTCTGCTGAAGAGGATCATCGGCGGTTCCTATCCTTCCGGACCGTCGAGCGCCGAGCCGCCGCTGATCTGGCAGATGATCGGTGCCAACGAGGTGGCGGCCTACAACATTCCCTCCGGCATTCTCTTCGACATGCATCGCGAGGCGGCGGCAAAACGTCCGGGGGTGATGACCAAGGTCGGGCTCGACACCTTCGCCGACCCGTCGCGCGAGGGCTGCGCGATGAATGCGGTCGCAGCGGCCGAGCCGGTCGTGAAGAAGATTTCCTTCGAGGGTGAGGATTGGCTGTATTTCAAGGCGATCGCGCCTCACGTGGCGATCATCCGCGCCACGACAGCGGACGAGCGCGGCAATCTCACCTACGAGCACGAGGGCGCCTATCTTGGCGGGCTCGACCAGGCGCTGGCTGCCCGCAACAATGGCGGCATCGTCATCGCTCAGGTGAAGCGCATCGCCAAGGAGGGCTCGCTGAAGCCCCATGACGTGCGAGTGCCGGGTGTCCTTGTCGACTATCTGATCGTCGATCCCGACCAGAAGCAGACGACACAGACGCTCTACGATCCGGCGATCTCCGGCGAGATCTTCCGGCCGCTCGACAGTTTCCGCGTCCCGGAATTCAACATCCAGAAGGTCATCGCCCGCCGCGTCGCCCAGGAGCTCGAAGCGGGAAGCGCCGTCAATCTCGGCTTTGGAATTTCGGCGAATGTGCCGCGTATCCTAATCGAAGAGGGGCTGCATGGTGCTGTCACCTGGGTGATCGAACAGGGGGCGGTCGGCGGCGTGCCGCTCTTAGACTTCGCCTTCGGCTGCGCCTCGAATGCGGATGCCTTCATGCCGTCGCCCTACCAGTTCACCTATTTCCAGGGTGCCGGTTTCGATGCATCGCTGCTCTCCTTCCTGGAGATCGACCGCAGCGGCTCGGTGAACGTCTCGAAGCTCAGTTTTCGCCCGCATGTGACGGCCGGAGCCGGCGGTTTTGTCGATATCACGGCGCGGGCAAGGAAGATCGTCTTTTCCGGCATGTTCAATGCCGGCGCGAAACTTGCGGTCGCCGACGGCCAACTCGTCATCGAAAAGGAAGGCAAGCTCAAGAAGCTGGTCGACCAGGTCGAGCACGTCACCTTCTCGGGCCGCCGCGCGGTCGAACAGGGGCAGGACGTGACCTATGTCACCGAGCGGGCGGCGATGAAGCTGACGCCCGCGGGCCTCGTGCTCACCGAAATCGCGCCGGGCGTCGATCTCCAGGCGCATGTCCTCGACCAGTCGGAGTTTCCGCTGATCGTTTCCGACAGGCTGAAGGTCATGGATGCCGTGCTGTTCCAAGAGGCGCCGTTTGGGCTCGAGCTGCCGGCCAAGCGGCGGTGTGAGATCACTGGAGGCACGCATGGCTGACGAACGCATCCGCGTCGAGATCGATGGTGCCGTCGCGACGATGACGGTGGCGCGTCCGGAAAAGCTCAATGCCTTCGACATCGACATGCTGAAGGCGCTCGCTTCCGCCTGCGATACGGTCGAGGCGAACCGCGATGTGCGGGTCGCGATTCTCACCGGCGAGGGCAAGGCCTTTTCCGCCGGCGGCGACATCAAGGCCTGGGGCGGCATGGACCCCGCCGCTTTCGGCCATGACTGGGTGCGCTTCGGCCATCGCGTCTTCGAGCGGCTGGCGACCTTGCGCATGCCGGTGATCGCCGCCTTGAACGGCCCCGCATTCGGTGGCGGCCTGGAACTGGCGGCGGCCGCGGATATCCGCATAGCTGAGAAACAGGTGAAGATCGGCCTTCCCGAAACAAGCCTCGGCATGGTGCCCGGCTGGTCCGGAACGCAGCGCCTCGTCTTGCGTTTCGGCGCGCAGATCGTCCGCCGCATGGTGCTCGGCGGTGAGATGTTCTCCGCGGAGGAGGCAAAGGCCGAGGGGCTGGTCGATGCGGTGATCGAGACCGGCACGGTCATGGCGGCGGCGCGGGACTATGCCGCGCGCGTTGCCAGCCGCGGGCCGGCGGCGCTCGAAATATCGAAACTGATGATCGCTTCGGCGAATGGCGAGGACAACGGCGCTGCCGTCGAGACGCTGGGCTCGCTCCTGGTCGCCAAGACCGGCGATCTCAAGGAGGGCGTGGCAGCCTTCAGCGAAAAGCGCCAAGCGCGCTTCAAGGGAGAATGGTGATGACGGTACTGCTGAGGCCGAAGCCGCTCGGCGACGACAAGCTCCGCGAATTCCGCATGCTGATCGACGGCAAGTGGGTGGCGGGCACCGAGGGCCGGACGATCGAGCGCGTGGCACCGGGCCACGGCGTCGTCGTCAGCTGTTACCAGGCGGCGACCAAGGTCGATGCCGAGCGCGCCATCGCTGCGGCGCGGCGTGCCTTTGACGATGGCCCCTGGCCGCGCATGACGGCGTCCGAGCGCTCCCTGGTCCTCCTTAGGGCCGCCGACATGATTGCCGGGCGCGCCGACGAGCTCGCCTTTCTCGACGCGATCGAATCCGGCAAGCCGATCAGCCAGGCCAAAGGCGAGTTGGCAGGCGCCGCCGACATCTGGCGCTATGCGGCCGCACTTGCCCGAGATCTTTCAGGCGAGAGCTACAACACGCTCGGCGAGGGTACACTTGGTGTCGTGCTGCGCGAAGCGATCGGCGTCGTCTCGATCATCACGCCCTGGAACTTCCCCTTCCTGATCGTCAGCCAGAAATTACCCTTCGCGCTCGCCGCCGGTTGCACGACGGTGGTCAAGCCCTCGGAACTCACCTCCGCCTCGACGCTCGTGCTTGGCGAAATCCTCGAGTCGGCCGGCGTGCCGGCAGGCGTCGTCAACATCATCGTCGGCACGGGGCCGGAGGTCGGCGCGCCGCTCACCAGCCATCCGGATATCGACATGATCTCCTTCACCGGCTCGACCGGCGTCGGCCGGCTGACCATGGCGAATGCGGCGCAGACCCTGAAGAAGGTGTCGCTCGAACTCGGCGGCAAGAACCCGCAGATCGTCTTTCCCGATGCCAATCTCGATGAATTCATCGATGCGGCCGTCTTCGGCGCCTATTTCAATGCCGGCGAATGCTGCAATGCCGGCTCGCGGCTGATCCTGCATCGCGACATTGCCGAAGAGGTGACTGCGCGCATCGCCGCGCTTTCTGCCAAGGTCAAGGTCGGCGATCCGCTCGATCCCGAGACGCAGGTCGGCGCAATCATCACGCCGCAGCATCTCGAAAAGATCGCCGGCTATGTATCCGCCGCCGCAGGCGAGGGCGCAGCCGTCAGCCATGGCGGCGCGGTGCTCGATCTCGGCATGGGCCAGTTCATGGCGCCGACCATTCTCTCGGCCGTCCGGCCGGACATGGTGGTAGCGCGCGAGGAGGTTTTCGGACCGGTCCTCTCGGTGCTGACCTTCGAGACGACGGAGGAGGCGATCCGCATCGCCAATTCGATCGATTACGGGCTCTCGGCCGGTGTCTGGAGTCGCGACTTCGATACGTGTCTGACGATCGGGCGGCGCGTGCGCGTCGGCACCGTCTGGATGAACACCTTCATGGACGGCGCTTCGGAACTGCCCTTCGGCGGATACCGGCAGTCGGGCCTCGGCCGCGAACTCGGGCGGCACGCGGTGGAGGACTATACGGAGACCAAGACGCTCAACATGCATATCGGCCAGCGCACCAATTGGTGGATGCCGCGCTGAGATCGGGAAGGGGAGGCTGTTCGCAGATGGTTTCGTTGGCGATGTCCGCAGACAGGATGAGGAAGGGGTGGCTGGTTCCACGCCTTTCGGTTCCGGCTGCGCGCGCCGGCGGCCTACCCCAACTTGAAACGAAGCTCGGGGTCGAGCAGCAATTGCAACTCGCCGGTATCAGTGCTGCCGCCGATGCGATGCAGAAGGATGCGCCCCATATGCTCGCCAGTCTCGGTCAGGTCCTCGTAGATCGTGTCGACCCGCGGCTGGATGGCGCCGAGCAGAGGCGAGGTCTGCTTGGCGACGATGTCGTACTCGACGCCGAGGGTCAGGCCGCAGTCGCTCATGCCGGTGATCGTCGCCAGCGCGCAGACTTCGCCGCCGCAGGCAAAGCCGTCCGGCGGATCGTTGTCGGCGTAGCGCCGGCGGATCCGATCGCGGATCGCGCCCGCCGGGCTGTCGAGATCGATATCGGAGAGGATATCGTAGGCGCAGCCCGCCTCGCGCACCGCCGTCATGAAACCATGCAGGATGTGGCTTGTGAAGGTGAAGCCGGCCGGACCGCTGATCAGCGCCGGCTTGCGTCTCCCCTTGGCGATCAGTCGGCGCGTCGCCTCATAGGCGAAGGTGAAATTGTCGTAGTCGACGAAGGGATGGGCCGTGGCAAGCTCGGTGCGGCCATGGGTGACGAAGGGAAAGCCGGTCTCCGAAAGAAGCTTGACGCGCGGGTCGAGCGGTTCGGTGCGCGAGAAGATCAGCCCGTCGGCCATGCCGTTGCGGATAATGTAGTTCACCGCCTCGATACTCGCGGAATCGAGGAAGTTCGGCATGACGATCAGGTGATAGGCGGTGCCCTGCAGCGCCTTGGCGATGCCAGCCATGACGGAGGTTCCGTAGCCGAGGATCTCCTCATGCGGCTGGAGCAGCACCGCGATCACATTGGTGCGCCCGGTCTTCAGACGTTGCGCGGCGCGATCCGGCGCATAGCCGATGTCGAGCGCCACCTGGCGCACGCGATGGCGCGTTTCGAGCGAGATCTGCGGAGCGTCGGCAAGCGCCCGCGAGACCGTGGTCACGGCCAATCCAGTCATATCGGCGATGGTGCGCAGGGTTGGCTTGCCGCGTCGTCGTGCGGCACTTTCCGGGCGGAAGGGTTTCGAAGGATCGGCCAAAAGGATGCTTTCCTGCGAGGGCTCGAGAGCGGCATTTGTAACGTGACGCAAACCAATAGGCAATTGGATCATGCAAACGTTTTAAATGGCCTCGATACACGAGATATGCTGCCTTGCAGCATCGACTTTGGACCATATAATCCAGCAAATTCAGCCAGTTTCGGGCCAAAGCGTATGGCTAAGCGTGGTCCGCTTGACTCGTGGTGATTTGTAACGTTTTAAATTGTGCGGGCGGCGCATGCCGCAAGCCCAAGCTGCCCCGCGGGAGTGGGTGGCAATTCTAAAAGGCGGGAGGAGCTTTCCGCCTCGGTAACTTGCAAACGGGAGGAAAACGATGCGCAAGTTGATGACGACGACGGCTGTTGCAGCACTGATGTTGGCGGCGACCGCCGCGCGCGCAGCAGAGAACGTGGAAGTGCTGCACTGGTGGACGTCCGGTGGCGAGGCGGCAGCACTCGATGTTCTGAAGAAGGATCTTGAAGGCAAGGGCATCACCTGGACCGACATGCCGGTTGCCGGTGGCGGCGGCACGGAAGCCATGACGGTGCTTCGCGCCCGCGTCACCTCCGGCAATGCGCCGACGGCGGTGCAGATGCTCGGCTTCGACATTCTCGACTGGGCCAAGGAAGGCGCGCTCGGCAACCTTGACGACATTGCCGCCAAGGAAGGCTGGGACAAGGTCATTCCGACGGCGCTGCAGCAATTCTCGAAATATGACGGCCACTGGATCGCTGCCCCGGTCAACGTCCACTCGACCAACTGGGTCTGGATCAACAAGGCCGCCCTCGACAAGGCCGGCGGCAAGGAGCCGGCGAACTGGGATGAGCTGATCGCGCTGCTCGACAAGTTCAAGGAGCAGGGCATCACGCCGGTCGCCCACGGCGGCCAGCCCTGGCAGGACGCGACAATCTTCGACGCCGTCGTTCTCTCGCTCGGCAACGACTTCTACAAGCAGGCCTTCATCGATCTCGACCCGGCAGCGCTCGGCGGCGACAAGATGAAGGAAGCCTTCGACCGAATGACGAAGCTGCGCTCCTATGTCGACGACAATTTCTCCGGCCGCGACTGGAACCTCGCCTCGGCCATGGTCATCGAGAACAAGGCCGGCCTGCAGTTCATGGGCGACTGGGCGAAGGGTGAATTCCTGAAGGCGAAGAAGGTGCCCGGCACCGATTTCGTCTGCATGCGCTTCCCGGGAACGCAAGGCTCCGTCACCTTCAACTCCGACCAGTTCGCTATGTTCAAGGTCTCCGACGAGAAGGTTCCAGCGCAATTGCAGATGGCCTCGGCGATCGAGAGCCCGACCTTCCAGTCGGCCTTCAACGTCGTCAAGGGATCGGTTCCGGCCCGCACCGACGTTCCGGACACGGACTTCGACGCTTGCGGTAAGAAGGGGATCAAGGATCTGGCCGAAGCCAATGCCAGCGGCACGCTCATGGGTTCCATGGCGCATGGCCATGCCAACCCGGCTTCCGTCAAGAACGCCATCTATGACGTGGTGACCCGTCAGTTCAATGGCGAACTCAGCTCGGAAGAGGCCGTGAAGGAACTCGCCGCGGCGGTCGAGGCTGCGAAGTAAGCGACGGAAAAGGGGGTGATAAGCCCCTCACCCGTCCCCTCTCCCCGCTCGCGGGGAGAGGGGACGGAGGCGCTTCGGCACGCGTCTTCTCCCCCAAGTGCGGGGAGAAGGTGCCGGCAGGCGGATGAGGGGCAGGACCCTCCAAACGAAACGATACGGTGGTAACAAACATGGATAGCCGCACCCGGCTGCAGGAGCTTTTGCCCAAGCTCGTGCTCGCCCCCAGCTTTCTCATAGTTCTGGTGTTCGTCTACGGCTTCATAGTCTATACGGGCTTCCTGTCGCTGACGGACAGCAAGATGCTGCCGTCCTACAATTTCGTCGGTTTCTCGAACTACAGCAGGCTGTGGGCCCTGCCGCACTGGTGGCGGGCGGTCAGCAATCTGGCGATCTTCGCGACGCTTTATATCGTCATCTGCTCGGTGCTTGGTCTGGGGCTGGCGATCCTGCTCGACCAGAAGATCCGCGCCGAAGGCTTTCTGAGGCCGATCTATCTCTATCCGATGGCGCTTTCCTTCATCGTCACGGGGACGGCGTGGAAGTGGTTCCTCGATCCCGGTATCGGGCTCGAGAACACCATGCATCTCTGGGGCTGGGAGAGCTTCTCCTTCAACTGGATCAAGGACCGCAACTACGCGATCTATTGCGTCGTCATCGCCGCCGTCTGGCAATCGACCGGCTTCATCATGGCGATGTTCCTGGCGGGCTTGCGCGGCGTCGACAACGAGATCATCAAGGCCGCCCAGATCGACGGGGCGACCACGCCGACCATCTACCGGCGGATCATCATTCCGCTGATGCGGCCGGTCTTCCTGTCGGCCTTCGTCGTCCTCGCCCACCTCGCCATCAAGGCCTACGACCTGATCATCGCCTTGACCGGCGGCGGGCCGGGGCAGGCGACCGAGCTTCCGGCGACCTTCATGTATTCCTACACCTTCACGCGTAACCAGATGGCGATCGGTGCTTCGTCGGCGATTATCATGCTGGTGATGATCTTCTCGATCATCGTTCCCTATCTCTATTCCGAAATCCGGGGAGGAAAACGCTGATGGGCGCTCCCAGTCCAGAGAACGTCATCTCGCACAATCGCCTGACCCGGGCGCTGATCCACGTGGCGCTGATCCTGTTCGCGTTCTATTCGCTGCTGCCGCTCTACGTGATGTTGGTCAACTCGCTGAAGCCTCTCGATGAAATCCGCCAAGGCGGCATGCTCAACCTGCCGCAGACCTGGACCATCGAGCCCTGGCTATCGGCCTGGTCGACCGCGCAGATCGGCGTGCAGCCGACCGGTCTTCGTCCCTTCTTCATCAATTCGATCCTGATGGTCGTTCCGGCCGTCGCGATCTCGACGATCATCGGCGCGCTGAACGGCTACGTGCTGACGAAGTGGCGCTTCCCTGGGGCCAACATCTTCTTCGGCATGCTGCTGCTCTCCTGCTTCATCCCCTTCCAGATCGTGCTGATCCCGATGGCGCGCATCCTCGGGATTCTCGGCATTGCGGGGTCGATCTGGGGGTTGATCCTCGTCCATGTGGTGTATGGCATCGGCTTCACGACGCTCTATTTCCGCAACTATTACGAGGCGTTCCCGACCGAACTGGTGCGCGCCGCGCAGATCGACGGGGCGAGCTTCTTCCAGATTTTCCTGCGGATCATGCTGCCGTCCTCCGGGCCGATCATCGTCGTCTCGGTCATCTGGCAGTTCACCAATATCTGGAACGATTTCCTGTTTGGCGCCTCGTTCTCCGGCCCCTATTCGACGCCGATGACGGTGGCGCTCAACAATCTGGTGAGCTCGTCGACGGGGGTCAAGGAATACAACGTCCACTTCGCGGGCGCGATCCTCGCCGCCCTGCCAACGCTCATCGTCTACATCGTGTCCGGCCGCTACTTCGTCCGCGGGCTGATGTCCGGCGCCGTGAAAGGATAAGCCCATGTCATTCCTGAAAATCAGCAATCTGCGCAAATCCTACGGCTCACTCGAAATCCTGAAGGACATCAACATCGAGATCGAGCAGGGTGGCTTCCTCGTGCTCGTCGGCCCGTCCGGCTGCGGCAAGTCGACCCTCCTGAACACGATCGCCGGGCTGGAGCCGATTACCTCTGGCGACATCGCGATCGATGGCCGCTCGGTGTCGGGGCTCCACCCGTCGAAGCGCGATATCGCCATGGTGTTCCAGTCCTATGCGCTCTACCCGAACATGACGGTCGCCGGAAACATCGCCTTCGGCATGGAAATCCGCGGCGTGCCGAAGGAGGAGCGCGACAAGGCGATCCGCCAAGTCGCCGACATGCTGCAGATCGGCCACCTGCTCGAGCGCAAGCCCGGCCAGCTTTCCGGCGGCCAGCGCCAGCGCGTCGCCATGGGCCGGGCGCTTGTGCGCGACCCGAAGCTCTTCCTTTTCGACGAGCCGCTGTCGAACCTTGACGCCAAGTTGCGCGTCGACATGCGCACCGAAATCAAGCGCCTGCACCATCGCATGAAGACGACGATCGTCTATGTGACGCACGACCAGATCGAGGCGATGACGCTCGCGACCAAGATCGCCGTCCTGAAGGATGGCGTGTTGCAGCAGTTCGGCACGCCGGCCGAGATCTACAACAATCCGGCCAATATGTTCGTTGCGGACTTCATGGGATCGCCGGCGATGAACCTGTTGAAGGCCCGTATCGAAACCTCCGGCAGGGACGTCGCCGTGACGCTGGAGCGGCCGAATGCCGAGCCCTTGCGGCTTGCCGTGCCGCATAACGGCGCGCTCTCCGCCTATGCCGGCCGGGACGTCGTCTTCGGCATCCGCCCGGAGGCGCTGACCGACCCGGACGGTGCCGACCGCAATGCGAAGTTCGTCGCCGAGGGCGATTGCCTGATCGAGGTGGTCGAGCCGGCCGGCTCCGATACCTTCGCGGTCACCCGGCTCGGCGGCAAGGAGATCGTGGCAAGGCTCCGGGCCGACGCCCGCATTGCGCCCGGCCAGACGTCGCGGCTCGCCTTCAATCTCGACAAGGCGGTGTTCTTCGACCCTGAGAGCCAGATGCGGATCGCATGAGCCAGAGCATGCAGAGCCAGCCGGATATCGTCATCGTCGGATCGGGAGTAGGCGGCGCCACCGTTGCGGCGGGACTTGCCGCTTCGGGCGCCGAGATCCTCATCCTCGAGGCCGGCGGCCATATTGAGGACTTGCCGGTCAACCGCGACCAGCGGGCGATCTTCCAGCGCGGCCATTTCCGGCCGAAGGAAACCTGGTACGAGGCTGGCGGCGCCGGCTTCAACCCCGGCAACTATTACAATGTCGGCGGCAACTCGAAATTCTACGGCGCTGTGCTCACCCGATACCGCCGCGAGGATTTCGAGGAGATGCGGCATCTCGACGGCGTGTCGCCCGCCTGGCCGTTTCCCTATGAGGAGCTCGAGCCCTGGTACGGCAAGGCGGAAGAGCTTTATCAGGTGCGCGGCAAACTCGGTGACGACCCCACCGAACCGGCTCACTCCAGCGACTATCCGCACAAGCCGGTGCCGGACGAGCCGGCAATCGCCAAGGTGCGGAAGCGCCTGGCAGCGATCGGAATGCATCCCTATTCGTTGCCGCTCGGGATCGATATCGACCGCTGGCTCGCCAAAGGAAAGACACCGTGGGATGCGCATCCGAACAGCTTCGACGGAAAGATGGATGCCGAAACCGCGGCGCTGACGGCGGCGCTCGAATATCCGAATGTGCGGCTGCAGATCGGTTCGCGCGTCACCCGACTGGCGACGGCGCCGGATGGGAAGACGATTTCCTCCGTGCACTATGTCAAGGACGGCATCGAGCACAGCGTCTCGCCGAAGCTCGTCATCCTCTCGGCCGGCGCCGTGCAATCGGCCGTGCTGCTGCTGCGCTCGGCCGGTGACCGCAACCCGGCCGGACTCGCCAACCGGTCCGACCAGGTCGGCCGCAATTTCATGAATCACAATTCGAGTGCGGTGATTGCGCTCAGCCCCTGGTACCGCAACGATTCCGTCTACCAGAAGACCTTCGGTCTCAACGATTTCTACCTCTCGGACGGCGAGGGCGGGCCGCCGCTCGGCAATATCCAGCTCCTCGGCCGCGTCTCCGGCGCGATCCTGAAGGCCAATATGCGGTCGATGCCGGAATGGCTGCTGAGCCAGGTTTCTTCCCGCGCCATCGACTTCTACGCCATGAGCGAGGACCTGCCGTCGCCGGAAAGCCGGGTCATGGTCGACGGCGAGCGCATCCTGCTCAAATGGGTGCGGACCAACTGGCAGGCGCATCTGCAGCTCGTCGCCAAGCTGAAGCGGGTGCTGAAGCAGGCCGGCTTTCCGGTGGTGCTGGCACGCGCCTTCGACAAGCGGACGCCGTCGCACCAGTGCGGCACGGTCCGGATCGGCAGCGATCCGGCGCTGGCGCCGCTCGACGTCTATTGCCGCGCCTTCGATCATCCCAATCTCTTCGTCGTCGATGCCGGCTTCCTGCCGACCTCTGCCGCGGTCAATCCGGCCCTGACGGTCGCGGCCCAGGCGCTGCGTGTCGCCGATCACATCACCAAAGAGGATCTTCGGTCATGACGGACAAGGCGCGCCCCGTCGCGATCATCACCGGCGGCCGTCGCGGCATTGGCCTCGGCATCGCCCGTGCACTGGCGGCGGGCGGCTTCGACATCGCCATCACCGGAATCGGCGATGCGGAAGGCGTCGCGCCGGTCATTGCGGATCTCGGCGCGCTGGGCGCGCGCGCCATCTTTCTGAGGGCCGACGTTGCGGACCTTTCGGGCCATCAGGCGACTGTCGATGCGGTGATCGCCGCTTTCGGCCGGATCGACTGCCTCGTCAACAATGCCGGCATCGCTTCCGTCGTGCGCGGCGATTTCCTCGACCTGAAGCCGGGAAACTTCGATACGATCGTCGGCATCAACCTGCGCGGTACCGTCTTCTTCACGCAAGCCGTCGTCAGGGCGATGCTCGCAATCAAGCCGAGCACGCCGCGCTCGATCATCAACATCACCTCGGTCTCGGCGGCGATGACCTCGCCGGAACGGCTCGACTACTGCATGAGCAAGGCAGGCCTTGCCGCCTTCAGCCAGGGCCTAGCGCTCAGGCTCGCCGAAACCGGGATCTCGGTCTTCGAGGTGCGGCCCGGCATCATTCGTTCCGATATGACCGCCACGGTCTCGGGCAAATACGATGCGCTGATTGCGGGCGGGCTGGTGCCGGTGCGGCGGTGGGGCGAGCCCGAGGATATCGGCAATATCGTCGCCGGCCTCGCCGACGGCCAATTCGCCTTCGCCACCGGCTCGGTCATCCAGGCCGACGGAGGCCTGTCGATCAGCCGCCTTTAGAGCAGAAAGGACTGCCTCGCCGGAGGCGTCCGTTGGATTTATTACGCCTTGTATTTGGAACGTTCCAAATGAGGCGGTGGAGGAAACGGAGAATGGCATTCGACTACATCATCACCGGTGCCGGCCCGGCCGGCTGCGTGCTCGCCAACCGGCTGAGCGAGGATCCGACCGTCAAGGTGCTGCTGCTCGAGGCGGGCGGCGGCGATTGGAACCCCCTGTTCCACATGCCGGCCGGCTTCGCCAAGATGACCAAGGGCGTGGCGAGCTGGGGCTGGCAGACGGTGCCGCAAAAGCATATGAGGGGTAGGGTGCTGCGCTATACGCAGGCGAAGGTGATCGGCGGCGGCTCCTCGATCAACGCGCAGCTCTACACCCGCGGCAATGCCGTCGACTATGACCTCTGGGCGAGCGAGGACGGCTGCGCCGGCTGGGACTATCGGAGCGTGCTTCCCTATTTCAAGCGGGCCGAGGACAACCAGCGTTTCGCCGACGATTATCATTCCTATGGCGGGCCGCTCGGCGTCTCGATGCCCGTCTCGGCCTTGCCGATCTGCGATGCCTATATCCGCGCCGGCCAGGAGCTTGGCATTCCCTACAATCACGACTTCAATGGCAAGCAGCAGGCGGGCGTCGGCTTCTACCAGCTGACCCAGCGCAACCGCCGGCGCTCGTCTGCCTCGCTCGCTTACCTTTCGCCGATCAAGGATCGCAAGAATCTGACGGTGCGCACCGGCGCCCGCGTCGCCCGCATCGTCCTCGAGGCCAGGCGGGCGGTTGGCGTGGAGGTTGTGACCGCCAAGGGCAGCGAAACGATCCGTGCCGAACGGGAGGTGCTAGTCTCTTCCGGCGCCATCGGTTCGCCGAAACTGCTGCTGCAATCCGGCATCGGCCCGGCCGATCACCTGCACTCGGTCGGCGTCGAGGTCCGCCACGATCTTCCCGGCGTTGGCGGCAATCTCCAGGACCATCTCGACCTTTTCGTGATTGCCGAATGCACCGGCGACCACACCTACGACAATGTCGCCAAGCTGCACCGCACGCTCTGGGCCGGGCTGCAATACGTGCTGTTCCGCACCGGCCCGGTCGCCTCATCGCTCTTCGAGACCGGCGGCTTCTGGTATGCCGACCCGAATGCCCGATCCCCGGACATCCAGTTCCATCTCGGCCTCGGCTCGGGTATCGAGGCGGGCGTCGCGCGGCTCAAGAATGCCGGCGTCACGCTCAACTCAGCCTATCTGCATCCGCGTTCGCGCGGCACGGTTAGGCTTTCCTCGGCCGATCCGGCCGCCGCGCCGCTGATCGACCCCAACTATTGGGAGGATCCGCATGACCGAAAGATGTCGCTCGAAGGCTTGCAGATCGCCCGCGAGATCATGCAACAACCGGCGCTCGAGCCCTTCGTGCTGGCCGAACGTTTGCCGGGCAAGGATATCAAGACCGAGGCGCAGCTCTTCGACTACGGCTGCGCCAATGCCAAGACGGATCATCATCCGGTCGGTACCTGCAAGATGGGCACGGATCATTTGGCGGTCGTTGACCTCGACCTGAAGGTTCGCGGCCTCGAGGGCTTGCGGGTCTGCGACAGTTCGGTGATGCCGCGGGTGCCGTCTTGCAATACGAACGGACCGACGATCATGATGGGCGAGAAGGGGGCGGATATCATCCGCGGCTTGCCACCGTTGCCGCCCGCGGTGTTCCAGCACGAGCGCAACGACATGCGGCCGCGGGCCCGCGCCGATATTCGCTGAGGAGCAAACATGATTCGCCACTGCGTTTTCATCCGCTTCCGCCCCGAGGTGAGCGAGGCGGAAAAGGCGACGATCTTCGCCGAGATTTCCGCCCTGAAGGAGCGCCTCTCGGGGTTCCTGGCGATCCATGTCGGCGCCAATATCAGTCCGGAGGCAGGCATGGACAAGGGCTACGCCGAAGGCTTCATTGTCGATTTTGCCGATGCCGAGGCGCGCGACGCCTATCTCGGCGATCCGGAACATCAAAAGACTGGTCGAAAAATCGTTGCGGCGACGGATGGCGGCGTACAAGGTGTCTTCGTCTACGATCTCGAAATCCCGGATTGATTCGATGGTACCGATTGAGCCGCGCCGCTTTCTGACTTCCCTTTTCGAAGCTGCCGTCATCGCGGCCGACCCTGAAGCCGCTATCCGTGCCCATCTGCCGGCGCGGCCGAAGGGCCGCACGATCGTCGTCGGCGCCGGCAAGGCGGCAAGCCAGATGGCGGCCGCCTTCGAGCGGCTCTGGGACGGACCGCTCGAGGGCATCGTTGTCGCGCGCCATGGGCCGGTCGAGAGCTGCGAGCGCATCAAGGTGCTGCAATCGGCCCATCCGGTGCCGGACGAGGCAGGGCTTATCGCCTCCACGGCACTGCTCGAACAGGTCGAAGGGCTGACGGAGGACGACCTCGTGGTGGCACTGATTTCCGGCGGCGGCTCGGCACTTCTGCCAGCGCCGCCAAATGGCCTGACGCTCGAGGACGAGATTGCCGTCAACAGGGCGTTGCTTGCGTCCGGCGCGCCGATCTCGGCGATGAACATGGTGCGCAAGCACGTCTCGCGCATCAAGGGCGGACGGCTCGCGCTGGCTGCGTCGCCAGCGCGCGTCGTCAGCCTCGTCGTCTCCGACGTTCCGGGCGACAATCCTGCCTTTGTCGCCTCCGGTCCGACGGTGCCGGACTTGTCGAGCCTCGAGGAGGCGCGCGAGATCGTTGCGCGCTACGCAATGATCCTGCCCGAGCGGGTGATGGCGCATCTCTCCTCCGATGCTGCACGCGCCCCGAGTCCCGATGATCCAGTCTTTGCCGGCAACGAAGTTCATGTGATCGCCTCGGCGAGCGTCTCGCTGGAAGCTGCAGCCGCGCGTGCCAGAGAGTCCGGCATCGAGGCGATGATCCTCTCGGACGCGATCGAGGGCGAGGCACGCGACATCGGCCGCATGCATGCGGCACTTGCCCGCGAAGTGGCGTTGCGCGGCCGACCGTTTACCAAGCCAATCGTGCTGCTTTCCGGTGGCGAGACGACGGTGACGATTTCCGGCAAGGATTACGGCAAGGGCGGACGGAACAGCGAATTCCTCTTGTCGCTGGCGCTCGACATCGATGGTGTTACCGGCATCGATGCGCTCGCCGCCGATACGGACGGCATCGACGGCTCGGAGAACAATGCCGGCGCCTTTGCCGATGGGAAAAGCGTCGGCCGCATGCGGGCGGCGGGAGCCGATCCGCGCGCCCATCTCGCCCGCCACGACGCCTGGTCGGTCTTCGCGGCGAGCGGCGACCTTTTCGTGCCGGGGCCTACCGGAACGAATGTCAACGATTTCCGGGCGATTTTGATACGGTGAGCCGGCTGGGGACCCGCGCGAATATGACCCCTCCCCAACCCCTCCCCACAAGGGGGAGGGGCTTCAAGGGCTGCAGCTTCCGGCCTCCATATTGACCTTTAAGGCAGACGCAGAGGTTGGAAATGAGCAGGCGATCACAGCGAACGCCGAGCCCCTCCCCCTTGTGGGTTGGGGAGGAGTTTGTTGACACGCCGCCCTGCCGCCAAGTATCGATCTGGTTACTTCACCCGCTGCAGCGCAGCGCCGAGGATAGAGACGATCTCGCCGAAATGCTGCTTCTCGACGATCAGCGGCGGCGAGAAAGCGATGATATCGCCGGTCACGCGGATGAGCAGACCCCTCTCGAAGCAATCGACGAACACGTCGTAGGCGCGGGCGCCGGGGGCGCCGTCGCGTGACAGGAGCTCGATGCCGGCGATAAGGCCGATGGTGCGGATGTCGATGACATGCGGCAGGCCCTTCAGCGAATGCATCGCCTCGTGCCAGTCCGCCTGCAGTTCGGCGGCACGGGTCATCAGGCCCTCGTCGCGATAAATGTCGAGGGTGGCAATGCCGGCGGCGCAGGCGGCCGGGTGGCCGGAATAGGTGTAGCCGTGGAAGAGTTCGATCTGACCCTCCGGCCCATGCATCAGCGCGTCGTGAACCTTACGGCTGGCAAAGACCGCGCCCATCGGAATGGCACCGTTGGTGAGCCCCTTGGCGGTGGTGACGATATCCGGCGTCACGCCGAAATAGTCGGCCGCGAAGGTCGCGCCGAGGCGGCCGAAGCCGGTGATCACCTCGTCGAAGATCAGGAGGATGCCGTGCCTGTCGCAGATCGCACGCAGGCGCTCGAGATAGCCCTTCGGCGGGATCAAGACGCCGGTCGAGCCGGCGACGGGCTCGACGATGCAGGCGGCGATCGTCTCGGCGCCGTGCAGCGCCACCAGCCTTTCGAGGTCGTCGGCGAGGTCGGCGCCGTGCTCCGGCTGGCCCTTGACGAAGGCGTTCTTGGCAAGATCATGGGTGTGGCGCAGATGGTCGGAGCCGGGAAGCTGCGGGAAGACACGGCGATTGTTGAGGATGCCGCCGACCGAGATGCCGCCGAAGCCGACGCCGTGATAGCCGCGCTCGCGGCCGATCAGACGGGTGCGCGTGCCCTGGCCGATCGAGCGCTGGTAGGCGAGCGCGATCTTCAGTGCGGTGTCGACCGACTCCGATCCGGAGCCGGTGAAGAACACCCGGTCGAGCTTGGCGGCCGCCGGGCCGGGGGCGATCTCGGCAAGGCGTTCGGCAAAGTCGAAGGCGATCGGATGGCCCATCTGGAAGGAGGGGGCAAAATCCATCGTCGTCAGCTGTCGCTCGACGGCGGCGGCGATCTGGCGGCGGCCATGGCCGGCATTGACGCACCACAGACCGGCGGTGCCGTCGAGAATCCTGCGTCCGTCGACGCTGGTGTAGTGCATGCCCTCGGCCGAGGCGAGCAGGCGCGGGGCCGCCTTGAACTGGCGGTTGGCGGTGAAGGGCATCCAGTAGCTGTCGAGCACCGGGGCGTTGGATTTGTTGTGAGCGTCCATGCGATCCTCCAATCAGGTGCGGGATTGACGCCATGATTTGGGATGCCGAACAAGTCCTTTTCTTTGTTTAGCTAAGTCATTGTATTTTATGGGCTGTGTTTGATACTATTTCGATATTCCGAACAACGTCAACACGGGAAACTCTGATGAGCGTCGACATCGGCAGCCGCCTGCGGCATGTGCGGCTGATGCACAATCTCTCCCAGCGGGAACTGGCCAAGCGGGCGGGCGTCACCAACTCGACCATATCGCTCATCGAATCGAACGCTTCGAACCCTTCGGTCGGTGCCTTGAAGCGCATTCTCGACGGCATCCCGATCGGGCTTGCCGAGTTCTTTTCCTTCGAACCGGAGAAGCCGCGCAAAGCCTTCTATGCGGCGGAGGAATTGGTGGAGATCGGCAAGGGGCCGATTTCATACCGGCAGATCGGCGACAATCTTTTCGGCCGCAGCCTGCAGATCCTCAAGGAGTGCTACCAGCCGGGGGCGGACACCGGCAAGGTGCCGCTGGTGCATGAGGGCGAGGAGGGCGGCATCGTGCTTTCCGGGCGGCTCGAGGTGACCGTCGATGACGAGCGGCGCATCCTCGGACCGGGCGACGCCTATTATTTCGAAAGCCGGCGGCCGCATCGTTTCCGCTGCGTCGGGCCGGTGCCCTGCGAGGTGATCAGCGCCTGCACGCCGCCGACGTTTTGAGAAGGGGGTGCGAGAATGCCCCTCCCCCAACCCCTCCCCACAGGGAGGAGGAGCTTTGATGCGCGTTGAGCCCGGCGCCATTTCGTCAAGCTCTATCCCAGCTGGAACGGTCCAAACGAGGAGGTGTGGGTGCGGCAGGTCAGGCCTCTCCCACCTGTGGGGAGGGGTCTTTTCCGCGCCTCTTTTAACTGACTCAGGAAAGCCGCGCGCAGGCCGCGGCGATACGCGTCAGCGCTTCCTTGAGCTCCCCCTCCGACGTCGCATAGGAGATGCGGAAGAAGGGCGAAAGGCCGAAGGCCGAGCCTGGGACGACGGCGACATGGGCGTCTTCGAGCAGATAGGCGCAGAAATCCGTATCCGTTTCAATCCGCTTACCCTCGGGCGTCGCCTTGCCGAGCATGCCGGCGCAGCCGGAGAAGGTGTAGAAGGCACCTTCGGGAGCGCGGCAATCGAGGCCGTCGATGGCGTTCAGTCCGCTCACCACCAGGTCGCGGCGGCGCCGGAAGCTCGCGGTGCGTTCTTTCAGGAAATCCTGCCGGCCGTTCAGTGCCGCGATCGAGGCCGCCTGGCTCACCGATGAGGGGCAAGAGGTCGCCTGGCTCTGGACGACGGCCATCGCCTTGATCAGCGCGCGCGGGCCGCCGGCATAACCGATCCGCCAGCCGGTCATCGCATAGGCTTTCGAGACGCCGTTGACGGTGAGCGTCCGCTCCTTGAGGCTCGGCTCGAGCTGGGCGGGAGTGACGAACCGGAAGCCGTCATAGACGATATGCTCGTACATGTCGTCGACGAGCAGCCAGACATGCGGGTGCTTGAGGAGAACATCGAGCAGCGGCCGGTAGTCGTCGGCGCCATAGGCAGCGCCCGACGGATTCGACGGCGAATTTAGGAGCACCCAGCGCGTCTTCGGCGTGATCGCCGCCTCGAGTTTTTCCGCCGTCAGGCGGAAGCCGGACGACGCATCGCAGGCGATCAGCACCGGCTTGCCTTCGCAGATCTGGACGATGTCCGAATAGGAAGTCCAGTAGGGCGTCGGGATGATCACCTCGTCGCCGGGATTGATCGACGCCATCATGGCGTTGAAGAGGATCTGCTTGGCGCCGGTGCCAACCGTGATCTCGTCCAACTCATAGGCAAGGCCGTTCTCGCGCTGAAATTTTTCGCGGATCGCCTTCTTCAATTCCGGCGAGCCGTCGAGCGCCGTGTATTTCGTCTCGCCGCGCTGGATCGCTTCCCAGGCAGCTTGCTTGACGTGGTCAGGCGTGTCGAAATCCGGCTCGCCGGCGCCGAGGATGATGACCGGCTTGCCTTCCCGTTTCATGGCATTGGCGCGGGCGCCGATCTTCAGGATTTCCGAAACGCCGATCGAGGAAATCCGCGAGGCGGGCAGAAAGCCCGCCTCCTTGACCGTTGCATTGATGGTCATTGTCGATCCTATTCGATGTCGCCAGTTATTCGATGTCGAACGAGACGCCCTGCGCCAGCGGCAGAGCCTTCGAATAGTTGATCGTGTTGGTGGCGCGGCGCATATAGGCCCTCCAGGCGTCGGAGCCGGATTCACGGCCGCCGCCGGTTTCCTTTTCGCCCCCGAAGGCGCCGCCGATTTCCGCACCGGAGGTGCCGATATTGACGTTGGCAATGCCGCAATCCGAGCCGTCGGCCGCCAGGAAGCGCTCCGATTCCTGCATGTCGCGGGTAAAGATCGACGATGAAAGTCCGGCCGCGACCGCATTGTGGTCGGCGACCACTGCGTCGAAGTCGCTGTACTTCATCACATAGAGAATCGGCGCGAAGGTTTCTTCAAGCACCGGGCCCACCTGCTTTGGCATTTCGACGAGAGCCGGCTTGACGTAGTAGCCGTTCTCGTAGCCGAGCTCGACGCGTTCGCCGCCGGTTACCGCACCGCCCTCACTCTTGGCCTCGGCGATCGCCTTCTGCATGCTGTCGAAGGCGGCCTTGTCGACGAGCGGACCGACGAGTGCGGTCGATTCCAGCGGATTGCCGACCGAGACCGATTGATAGGCCTTCTTCAGGCGAGGCACGAGCTGGTCATAGACGCTTTCATGCACGAAGAGGCGGCGGAGCGTCGTGCAGCGCTGGCCGGCAGTGCCCATGGCGCCGAAGGCGATGGCGCGGAGCGCCATGTCGAGATCGGCCGAGGGGCAGACGATGCCGGCATTGTTGCCGCCGAGCTCGAGGATCGCGCGGGCGAAGCGCTTGGCAAGGCGCGGCCCGACGTCGCGGCCCATGCGGGTCGAGCCGGTCGCCGAGACAAGCGGAACCTTCGGATGGTCGACGAGCACCTCGCCGATTGCGCGGTCGCCGATCAGCACCTGCGACAGGCCTGCCGGCGCATCGCCGAAGCGGGCGAGGGCGCGCTCGAGGATCGCCTCGCAGGCAAGGGCGGTGAGCGGGGTCTTTTCCGACGGCTTCCAGACGACGGCGTTGCCGCAGACGAGCGCTAGTGCTGCGTTCCACGACCAGACGGCGACCGGGAAGTTGAAGGCCGAGATGATGCCGACGACGCCGAGCGGATGCCAGGTTTCCATCATTCGGTGGCCGGGACGTTCGGTGGCGATCGTCAGGCCGTAGAGCTGGCGGGACAGGCCGACGGCGAAATCGCAGATGTCGATCATTTCCTGCACTTCGCCGAGGCCTTCGGACGGGATCTTGCCGGCTTCGAGCGAGACGAGGCGGCCGAGATCGGCCTTGAAGGCACGCAGTTCCTCGCCGAGCAGCCGGACGAGCTCGCCGCGCTTCGGCGCCGGCACCAGCCGCCAGGCACGGAAGGCCTCGTCGGCCTGTTCGATCTTCCCGGCCGCTTCGGCGGCCGACACGGTCTTCAAGCTGGCGATCTGCTCGCCGGTGACCGGGCTGTAGGACGGCATGTCGCCGCCGGTATAGAGTTCCCTGGCGACGCCCATCTTGTCGAGGAGGGCGGCTGCCTCCTTGGCAACGTCGACTTTCGTGGCTGCAATATTCATGTCGTCTGACTCCCGTGTTGTCTTATTTGTGAGGTTGGCGCGAGATGCGGGCGGAAAACCGCTTCACACGTTTCCTCATCCCGCGCGGCTCAACCGAAACGCACACTGCCGAGCTTTCCCGGCGAGGTGAACGTCTTCAGTCCGGCGGCCATCTCCTTGAGTTTTTCCGGCGTGTAGAGATCGTAATAGGCCTGGTTGCGGCGGCCGATCGCATGCTCTGCGCTGAAGCTGCCCTGATACTGCTCTACCGCGACAGTGAAGACCCATTCGCGCAGGCGCTGCTCGAAGGCCGGATCGGTCAATAGCGGGCTATCCTTCGCGACGACCAGATTGAAGTGGACGCCGCCGTCGCCGATATGGCCGAAATCGCAAACCGTGACGCCGGGAAATTTCTGCGGCATTTCGGCCTTCATATGGTCGCAGTAGGCCATGATGTCACCCCTTCGGAAGGACAGATCGAAGGCAATCAGCTTGCCTAGATGCTTCACGCCTTCGGAAAGCGCATGGCGCAGTGCCCAAGTCTCGTGCGGCGGGCCGATGAAAGCATCGGCGAGCGGCGCTTCTTCCATCTCCCAGATTTCCGCCAGCACACCTTCGAGAACCGCGTCGAGCGACTGCTCGCCCTCGCGCGGTGGCCAGGTGCGGGAGATCTCTGCCAGGATAACATAGTCGGGGATGTTGCCGCTCTGGAAAGGGTTCTTGAGCGACGGGACATGGGCGAAGGCGGCGGCAATCGCGTTCTTCGACATTCCCTCGAAGGCTGACAGATAGGCGCCGAGGCGCTCTTCCACGGCGTTCAGGAGCGGCAGGACATGGGCACCACTCGCAGGAACGAGGAACGCGGTTGCCGTCTGCTTCGGCAGGCGCTCGAGATTGAGCACACATTCGGTGACGATGCCGAAAGCGCCGGAGGTGCCGATGAAGATCTGCTTCCAGTCGACGCCGGTATTGTTCTTTCTGAGATCGCAGTCGAGATCGAGCACAGTGCCTGTCTCGTCGGCGAGCACCACCTTCAAGCCCAGCGTGTTGCGGCGGACGTCGCCATATTTCAGGAAACGCGAGCCGCCCGTATTGGTGGCGATCATGCCGCCCAGCCGCGGATCGGCGCCAAGGTCGATCGGGAAGAACAGGTCGTGCTCCTCGAGCTTCCTGTTGAGGTCGGAAAGGCGGAAGCCCGCATCGACGCGAATTGACCGATTGTCCAGGCCGATCTCGAAGCGCCGCGTCAGACGGTCGAGGCTGAGGACCACTTCGCTGCCGAAGTTATCCGGCGTCGAGCCGGAAACGAGCCCCGTATTGCCGGACTGAGGGATGAGGGCGATGCCGTTGCGCACGCAGTAAGAAACCGCGGCGGAAACCTCCGCGGTGCTCGCCGGACGCAGCACGGCGGCGGCGCGGCCGCGGTCGTAGCGCGCGCCGGTCTCGTAGGCTTCCATGTCTTCCGGACGCGTGACGACGCCCTTGTCGCCAAGGAGCCGTGCCAGCGCGTCGATATGGTCCCGTTCAATCATCGTCGGCGTATCATTCCGCTGCCACGGCGGCGGTCAAGACCTTGAGGCAGCTCTCGATCGATGCCTTTTCGATGCCGGCATAGTGATCGAATTCGTTGAGGACGGCGGCGCCTAGGTCGGCCTCGAAGCGCTTCTGGTTCGGGCTCGCGACGAATTCCTGCTGCCCGCCGTCGCCGAGGTTCGACTGGAAGATACCGGCGGCGCTGACCGGAAGGAAGTCCTCGTAGACGATCGGATCGTATTGGACGAGGCCGTCGGCGATCAGCGAGTCGAGACCACGCCGGCCGGGCAGCTTCGTCTGCCGGCCCTTTTCCGTCAGAGAATAGCTGAAATAACCGAGCCCTGCCTGGCGAATTTCAGTCCAACTGTCCGGGAAGGCGTCAAAGGCGTTGGCGAGCGCCGCTCCGTACTCCCTGGCATTGGATCCGTCGGCGGAGGGACGCACGATCTTGCGCGATTCGTCGAGCAATCGGTCGTAAAGGGCGCGGCCCTTCGGGGTTAGCGCGATGCCGCGCTGTTCGATCTCGCCGAAACGGGCGGTGTGCGAGCCGGGCTTCCAGCCGCCGTCGGCGTCGCGGAAGGAAACCGCTTCCTCGAGCGCCTTGAAGGAGGTCTGACGCAACAGGATCGGGCAGTTGCGGGTCGGGGGCCCTTCGACGACGGCCTTGGGGGCAATGCCGTATTCGGGCATCAACGCCTGGACCTGGTCGATGTCGAGCGTGCGCGGCGTCAGATGGTTGATGTGCGGCCCCTTGAAGGAGACGACGTCGGCGATCAGCCGGTGGGCGTCATGCAGGCGCTCGTACATCTCGGCGCTCACATTGGCCCTGTCGTGCCAGCGGAAGGTTTCCAGCACCTCGACGACGAAGCGCTCGGCATCGGCCTTGTCGAGCCCGCCGCCGCGCTCGGCCTTCTCGGTAAGCTCGATGGCTCCCGGCGTGAAGATGCGGCGTTCTTCAAGGATCGCGTCCGCCTCGGTGCGCAGCATCTCGTCGGCGATCAGGTCCAGCCGCATGAGCGAGGTGAAAACGCGGAACGGATTGCGCTTCAATGCGGCTTCGCCCACCGGGCGGAAAGCGGTCGAATGCACCGGCACGCCGGCGGTCGAAAGATCGTAGTAACCGACCGGATACATGCCCATCACCGCGAAGACGCGGCGCATCACCGACAATTCCGCCGGGGTGCCGAGACGGATCGCGCCGTGACGTTCCTCGGAGATGCGTTCGAGCGTATCAGTTGCCTCCAAGCGTTCCTTGAGCGTCGCATCCGCCGCCAGTGTGTCAGCATTGACCTTCGCGACCAGTTCCATCAGCGTGCCGTAGGCCGGCACCTCCTCGCGGTACATCAAGGACATCGCGGCGGAGAAGGCGGCGCGGATATCGTCGGCCGATACGAAACTATTCTCTTTCACTGGGGCTCGCCTCGCGCTAAGGGTGAAGACAAGATCATTCTTAATTCTGATCATATCCAAAGTCGGCGGCCATTGATCGCGCTGCTTCTGACTATGTTGATGCGAGGCCGGAATGAAGTTAAGCCGCCGACTGGTTCCCGACGTGACGACGCTGCAGGCTTTCGAATGCGCGGCGCGTCACGGCAGCTTCACCCAAGCGGCGGCCGAACTCAATCTCACCCAAAGCGCCGTCAGCCGGCAGATCAAGGACCTCGAGACGCAATTGGGCGTACTGCTCTTCGAGCGGGTCCGCCAGCGGGTCATTCTTTCGGATGCGGGGCAGAAATTCCTGCCGGAGGTCCGCCGTCTCCTGCATCAGACGGAGGAACTGATGGTGCGTGCCATGGCCTCGGCACGGGCGGATTCAAGCCTATCCGTTGCCTCGCTTCCGACCTTCGGCAGCCGCTGGCTGGTGCCGCGCCTGCCGGATTTCCTGAGGCGCTATCCCGGCACGGTTCTCAACATCGCCTCGCGCTCGGCGCCGTTCGATTTCGACGAGCAGAATTTCGACCTGGCGATCCACTACGGCCAGCCGGTCTGGGCGCGCGCCACCTGCAGCTATCTGTGCAGCGAGGTCATCGTACCGGCCGCAAGTCCGGCGCTTCTTGCAGCCAATTCGGTCGAGACGCCCGAAGACATCGGCGGCGGACCGCTGCTTCATCTTGCGACGAGGCCGAAGCTCTGGGCGCAATGGTTCGACGCCAGCGGCGTCGATAGTCACGGCGCCTACCGGGGCAACCGGTTCGATCAATTCTCGATGGTGATCGAAGCGGCGACCGCAGGTCTCGGTTTTGCCCTTTTGCCCCGTTATCTGATCGAACAGGAACTCGCCGCAGGCACACTGCGGATTGTACTCGATCGACCGATGCAGACGGAAAACAGCTATTATCTCGTCGTGCCGGAAGGCAAACTGGAAAACCCGATCAGCCGCGCCTTCCGGGAATGGATCAGCGAGCAGGTCGGCTGAGACCGACGCAGCCGGGGAGGGTGGAAGGCGGCTTTCCAAGCGGTCCTCTTGAGATCGTCACGCTGCCACATACCAGGAAGGGGCCGGACTTGAGTCAAGCATTCATCGAGCCAGCGGGAGGGTGCGGCCGCGCCGCAGCGCTGCCGCCGCAGTCCCGCGCAAATCGATCAAGGCGATGCTCGCAATCCTTGCAAGCCGCTGACACTGCGGCTAAAAAATGCCACTTTGATGCATCACCCGGCCGTGACATCCAACGCGCCGTCGGCATTGCGATCTTCGGGCCCGATGTTCCGGCCAGCGCCTGCTTCCGCGGCTTTCCGGCTCCGGGATGACGACGGCGGATGGGGGGACACATGACCGTGTCTAGAAACGCGCCGGCGCCGCCTGGAACTTCAGGGCCGCAGCCACTCCGGCAGATCAACGAGAACCGGGCCAATCAACCCCGGTTGGAAACAGAATCCATACCCATGCTCCAACATACGACGCCGTCCAATACCCCGCGCGAACCCGAAGCGAAGCAAATCGATTACAACGATTCGATCCGCTCGACCTATTTCTCGAACGACGACCTCAGGGCGTGCGGGGCCGAGCTTGCGCTGAGCGGTGTTTCATCCCTGCCGGGATTCTTTCCCTTCGAGTTCCGCACCAGACACCGGGAGAACGAGAAGGAAATCTTCCGTGTCTACCGGGCGACGGCGGCCGACGTCGAAGCCGGCGCCTCGATCACCCCGGCGGCCGAATGGCTGCTCGACAACCACCATGTCGTGGAGGAAGCGATCCAGGAGGTCCGGCGCGATTTTCCGCGCAAGTTCTACCGCCAATTGCCGACGTTGTCGGTTTCCGGCACGAGCATTCCGCGCACCATGGCGCTTGCCTGGCTCTATGTGGCCCACACCCACAGCACCGTTTCGCGGGAGAGCATCACCGCGATGGTCGAGGGTTTCCAGGAGCAGGAGACCCTCAAGATCGGTGAATTGTGGGCCCTGCCGTCGATCCTGCGCTTCGTCCTCATCGAAAACCTGCGCCGCATCGCAATCCGCGTCGAACGCTCGCGCGGAATGCGGCGGAAGGCGAACGAGGTGGCCGACCAGATCATCCGCCTGAGCGATCCGGAACGATGCCGGTCGCTTTTGGCGGAGTCCGAGGCGCTTGCCGCCGACAACACCTTCATCGCCCAACTTCTCTACCGGATGCGCGACGGGTCTCAGACCTCCGGCGCGGTCATCGGCTGGATCGAGGAAAGGCTTGAGCAGCGCGGCACCGATGTCGAGGAGGCGCTGGTCGCCGAACAGAACCGCCTGTCGTCCGGCAACGCGACGATGAGCAATATCATCCGCAGCCTGCGCGAGATCGACGACACGGACTGGGCCGTCTGGTTCGAGAGTGTCAGCAAGATCGACGCGACGCTGCGTGAAGGCTCGGACTATGCGGCGCTCGAATTCGGTTCGCGCAACACGTATCGCGACACCATCGAAAAGCTCGCCCGCCGGTCCGGCTACAGCGAGCACGAGGTCACGCAGACCGCGATCGATATGGTCGAGGAGGCGAGGGCCGCCGCCGCGGTCGAGGCGCCGCTGCAGGAGCCGAATGTCGGCGCCTTCCTTGTCGGCGAACAGCGCAAGATCCTGGAGCGGAGGATCGGCTATTCGCCGTCGGTGCTGCAGAGGATGATCCGCCTGGTGCGCAAGCTGGACTGGTTTGCGATCGCCGGGCCGAACATCCTTCTGACCATCCTGGCGATGATTGCCGTTTACGCCTTCGTCAGCCCGATGGACATTCCGAACGGCGCCAAGCTGATCATGCTGCTGCTTTTCGCGCTGCCGGCTTCCGAGGGTGCGATGGGCCTGTTCAACACGCTCGTCACGCTGTTCGTCAAACCGTCGCGGCTTGTCGGTTACGAGTTCCTCGACGGCATCCCCGAGGACGCCCGCACGCTCGTCGTGGTGCCCTGCCTGATCGCCAAGCGCGACCATGTCGACGAGCTGGTGCGCAATCTCGAGGTTCACTATCTCGCCAATCCGCGTGGCGAGATCTATTTCGCTCTGTTGAGCGACTGGGCCGACAGCAAGTTCGAGGAAACGCCGACCGATTCGGACGTGCTCGAATATGCCAAGCGGGAAGTGGCGTCGCTCGCGGCCCGCTATGCCTATGACGGCAAGACGCGCTTCTTCCTCTTGCACCGCCGGCGGCTGTTCAACGAGGCCGAAGGCGTCTGGATGGGCTGGGAGCGCAAGCGCGGCAAGCTGCACGAGCTCAACCTCCTGTTGCGCGGCGATCGCGACACCTCGTTCCTCCAGGGCGCCAATACGGTGCCGGAGGACGTGCAATATGTCATGACGCTCGATTCCGACACGCGCCTGATGCGCGACGCGGTGACCAAGCTGGTCGGCAAGCTCTATCACCCGATCAACCGGCCGGTCGTGAACCCCAAGACGCAGCAGGTGGTAGCCGGCTACGGCCTCCTGCAGCCGCGCGTGACGCCGTCGCTGACGACGGGCAACGAGGCCTCCGCCTTCCAGCGCATCTTCTCGATCAACCGCGGCATCGATCCCTATATCTTCACCGTTTCCGACGTCTATCAGGACATCACCGACGAAGGCAGTTTCACCGGCAAGGGCCTCTACCACGTCGATGCCTTCGAGGCGGCGCTCAAGGGCCGGATCGAAGAGAACGCGGTGCTCAGCCATGACCTGCTCGAGGGATCCTATGCGCGCTGCGCGCTGGTGACCGATATCGAGCTCGTCGAGGACTTCCCGACCCGCTACGAAGTCGAGATGTCGCGTCAGCACCGCTGGGCGCGTGGCGACTGGCAGCTCCTGCCTTACATCTTCAGCCTGACGAACGGGCTCTCCATGCTCGGCCGCTGGAAGATGTACGACAACCTGCGCCGCTCGCTGATTCCCGTCGCCTGGCTCGCTGCTTCCGTCATGGGCTGGTACTACATGCAGCCGACGGATGCGCTGATCTGGCAGATCGTGCTGATCTTCAGTCTTTTCGTCGCGCCGACGCTATCGCTCATCTCCGGGATCATGCCGCGGCGCAACGATATCGTCGCCCGCGCCCATATACACACGGTGCTTTCCGACATCCGCGCCGCCAATGCGCAAGTTGCCTTGCGCATCGTCTTCATCGCCCACAATGCGGCGATGATGGCGGACGCGATCGTCCGGTCGCTCTACCGCACCTTCGTCAGCCGCAAGCTGATGCTCGAATGGCGGACGGCCGCGCAGGTCCAGAGTGCCGGCCACGGCTCGATCGGCGACTATTTCCGCGCCATGTGGACGGCGCCGGCGCTCTCCCTTGTTTCGCTTGCGCTCGCGGCCGTCTCCGATACCGGGCTGCCCTTCATCGGCATCCCGTTTGCCCTTGTCTGGGCGGCGTCGCCGGCGGTCGCATGGTTCGTCAGCCAGTCGGCGGAAACGGAAGACCAGCTCGTCGTCTCCGACGAGGCGATAGAGGACATGCGCAAGATCGCCCGGCGGACATGGCGCTATTTCGAGACCTTCGTCACCGCCGAGCAGAACTTCCTGCCGCCGGACAATTTCCAGGAAACTCCGCAACCGATTCTGGCGGAGCGCACCTCGCCCACCAATATCGGCGTCTATCTCCTGTCGGCGATGTCGGCGCGCTCCTTCGGCTGGATCGGCTTCGAGGAGACGATCACCCGGCTCGAGCAGACGATCGCCACGATCGATCGCATGCCCAAATACCGCGGCCATCTCTTCAACTGGTACCGCACGCGCGGCCTCGAAACGATGGAGCCGCGCTATATCTCGTCGGTCGACAGCGGTAATCTGGCCGGGCACCTGATCGCAGTCTCGTCCATGTGCCGGGAATGGGCCGAGGCGCCCTCCGCCCATGTCCAGGGCAATCTCGACGGCATCGGCGACGTCGCCGCCATCCTCGCCGAGGTGCTGGACGAACTGCCGGACGACCGCAAGACCGTGCGTCCTTTGCGGCGGCTGATCGAAGAGCGCATCGCCGGCTTCCAGAACGCGCTCGCCGCCGTCAAGCGCGAGCACGAGTTCGCCTCGATCCGGGTCATCAACCTGGCGGTGCTTGCCCGCGACATGCACAAGCTTACCCTCAATCTCGACCATGAGGTCCGCACCGCCCAAAGCGGCGAAGTGGCCAAATGGGCGGGCTCGCTGGTGGCGACCTGCGAGGCGCACATCGCCGACGGCGTCTTCGATCTCGGGGCGATCGACTCGCTGCGCCAGCGCCTGCTCGTGCTCAAGGACCGGGCCCGCGACATCGCTTTCTCGATGGATTTCAGCTTCCTGTTCCGGCCGGAGCGGCGGCTGCTCTCGATCGGTTACCGGGTGAACGCCAACGAGCTCGACGAGGCCTGCTATGACCTTTTGGCTTCGGAAGCGCGGCTGACGAGCCTCTTCGCAATCGCCAAGGGGGATCTGCCGACCGAGCATTGGTACAAGCTCGGACGGCCGATCGTACCGATCGGCGCGCGCGGCGCGCTCGTCTCCTGGTCCGGCTCGATGTTCGAATATCTGATGCCGCCGCTCGTCATACAGGAGCGGCAAGGCGGCATCCTGAACCAGACGAACAATCTGGTGGTGCAGGAGCAGATCAACCATGGCCGGCGCCTCGGGACCCCGTGGGGCATCTCTGAGGCCGCCTTCAATGCGCGCGACCACGAGCTCACCTACCAGTACACGAATTTCGGCGTGCCGACGCTGGGCCTCAAACGTGGTCTCGGCCAGAATGCGGTGATCGCGCCCTACGCGTCGATCCTCGCCTGCATGTACGACCCGAAGTCGGCGCTCGCCAATCTGGAGCGGCTCCGGGAAGTCGGCGCCCTTGGTGCCTATGGCTATCACGATGCGGTGGATTTCACGCCGACGCGCGTGCCCGAAGGGCAGAAATGCGCCGTGGTGCGCAACTACTACGCCCACCATCATGGCATGTCGATCGCAGCCGTCGCAAACGTGGTCTTCAATGGCCAATTGCGCGAATGGTTCCACGCCGATCCGGTGATCGAGGCGGCGGAGCTCTTGCTGCAGGAAAAGGCGCCGCGCGACATTCCGGTGATGGCTGCCAAGCGCGAGCCGGAATCACTCGGCAAGGGACAGGCCGACCTGCTGCGCCCGGAAGTCCGGCTGATCGAGGACCCGCTGGCGCAGGACCGCGAGACGGTTTTCCTGTCGAACGGCCACTATTCCATCATGCTAACGGCGACCGGCGCCGGCTACGGGCGCTGGAACGGCCAGTCGGTTACCCGTTGGAAGCCCGATCCGGTGGAAGACAGGTCGGGAACGTTCATCTTCCTGCGCGACACGGTGACGGGCGAGTGGTGGTCGGCGACCGCCGAGCCGCGCCGCGTCGAGGGCGAAAAGACCCTCACCCGCTTCGGCGACGACAAGGCCGAGTTCGTCAAGACCGTCGGCGATCTCATGAGCGAGGTGGAATGCATCGTCGCCACGGAACACGACGCCGAAGGCCGCCGGGTCATCCTGCTCAATACCGGCACGGAAGACCGCTTCATCGAAGTCACTTCCTATGCCGAGCCGGTGCTCGCCATGGACGATGCCGACAGCGCGCATCCGGCCTTCTCGAAGATGTTTATCCGCACCGAGATCAGCCGGCAGGGCGACGTCATCCGGGTGTCGCGCAACAAGCGCAGTTCCAGTGACCCGGACATCGAGGTCGCGCATCTCATCACCGACAATGCCGGCAGCGATCGGCACACCCAGGCGGAAACCGACCGCCGCCGCTTCGTCGGCCAGGGCCGCACGCTGTCGGAGGCCGCCGCCTTCGATCCGGGCGTCAGCCTCTCGGGCACCGACGGCTATACGCTCGACCCGATCATGGCGCTCCGGCGTGTCGTCCGGGTTCCGGCCGGCAAGAAGGTCAGCGTCATCTTCTGGACGATCGCCGCCCCGGACCGGGAAGCAGTCGACCGGGCGATCGACCGCTACCGCCACCCGGAAACTTTCAATCACGAGCTCATCCATGCCTGGACCCGCAGCCAGGTGCAGATGCGCCATGTCGGGATCAGTTCGAAGGAGGCGGCAAGCTTCCAGATGCTCGGCCGCTACCTGGTCTATCCCGACATGCACCTTCGCGCCGACACGGCGAGCGTCAAGGTCGGCCTCGCCTCCCAGGCGGCGCTGTGGCCGCTGGCGATCTCCGGCGACTTCCCGATCTTCTGCCTGAGGATCAATGACGACGGCGACCTCGGCATCGCCCGCGAGGCGCTGCGTGCGCAGGAATATCTGAGAGCCCGCGGCATCACCGCCGATCTGGTGATCGTCAATGAGCGCGCCTCATCCTATGCGCAGGATCTGCAGCACACGCTCGATTCCATGTGCGAGAACCTGAGGCTGCGCGGCCTCTCGGACGGCCCGCGCCAGCACATCTTCGCGGTGCGGCGCGACCTGATGGAGCCGGAGACCTGGTCGACGCTGATCTCGGCGGCGCGCGCCGTCTTCCACGCCCGCAACGGCACGATCACCGACCAGATCGCCCGCGCCGCCGCGCTCTACGCAAAGCCGGCGGAAGAGGCGAAGGAGCGTACGCGGATGCTGCTGCCGGTGATCCAGGACGGGGCCGACGGAGCGGCTGCGCCCGTCTCCGGCGACGACCTCGACTTCTGGAACGGTTTTGGCGGCTTTGCCGACGGGGGGCGCGAATATGTCGTGCGGCTGCGCGGCGGCGAGGCGACGCCTCACCCGTGGATCAATGTCATTTCCAACGAGGGCTTCGGCTTCCACGTCTCGGCCGAGGGAGCAAGCTTCTCCTGGAGCCGCAATTCGCGCGACTACCAGCTGACCCCTTGGAGCAATGACGCCGTCGTCAACCGTCCGGGCGAGGCGATCTTTATCCGCGATATGACGAGCGGTTCGGTGACGACGCCCTACGCAGCCCTTTCGCGGCGCAGGTCGGCGCTTTTCGAAGCGCGTCACGGCCTTGGCTATTCGAACTTCCGAAGCAAGCAGGACGACCTCGATATCGAGGCGACCCACACCGTGCACAGATCGCTGCCGGCCAAGCTCATCCGGCTGTCGATCCGCAACCGGGGTTCGGCCACCCGCAAGCTGCGCATCTACGGCTATGCCGAGTGGGTTCTCGGCAACAACCGCAGCCGCACGGCGCCTTTCGTGCTGACCGAATGGCAGGAGGCTGCGAGCGCGCTTCTCGCGACCAATCCCTACAGCATCGATTTTGCCGGCCGCACGGCATTCTTCGCGATCGATGGCGAGACGGCGAGCTACGCGGCGAGCCGCCGGGAGTTCCTCGGCCGCAACGGCGCGATCCTCGCCCCGCAGGCGGTTATTTCCGGAGCCGAACTTTCCGGGTCGACCGAAGTGGACGGCGACCCTTGCGCGGCGCTTGCGACGGATCTGACCATCGAGCCGGGCGCCGAGCGGCAGGTCACCTTCTTCCTCGGCGATGCCGACAACAGCGACCAAATAGAAGGAATCCTAGGGGAATTGCGTGCTGGCACATTCGAAACGGTGCTGGAGACGTCAAAGACCTTCTGGAGCGAGTTCACTGGCGTCGTGAAGGTGGAGACACCCGACCGGGCCTTCAACCACATGATCAATCACTGGCTTCCCTATCAGAGCCTCGGGTGCCGGATCATGGCCCGCTCGGCCTTTTATCAGGCGAGCGGCGCCTTTGGCTTCCGCGATCAATTGCAGGATACGCTCGCCTTCCTCACCCACCGGCCGGAACTGGCGCGGGCGCAGGTGTTGAACGCCGCCTCCCGACAGTTCGTCGAAGGCGACGTGCAGCATTGGTGGCTGCCCGGCTCCGGCGCGGGCGTCCGTACGATGATTTCCGACGACGTCGTCTGGCTCGCCTATGCGGTCGCGCATTATTGCACCGTCACCGGGACGAAGGACATCCTCGCCGAGAAGCTGCCCTTCATCGTCGGGCCTGCGCTCGAGGAGGGACAGCACGACAGCTTCTACACGCCGGAGATCGCTGACGAGGTTGCCGACATCTACGAGCATTGCGCCCGTGCACTCGATCTCGCCATCAAACGCACCGGTGCCAACGGGCTGCCGCTGATTCTTGGCGGCGACTGGAACGACGGCATGAACCGCGTCGGCGAGGCGGGCGAGGGTACGAGCGTCTGGCTCGGCTGGTTCCTGGCCGGAGCGCTTCGCGCCTTCCTGCCCTATGCGCGTGAGCGCAAGGATGAGCCACGCGTGGCGCACTGGGCGGCTCATCTCGATATCGTCAAGCGGGCGCTCGATGAGGCCGGCTGGGACGGCGACTACTATCGTCGCGGCTATTATGACGATGGATCGCCGCTCGGCTCGGCGGAAAACAATGAGTGCCGGATCGATTCGATCGCGCAATCCTGGAGCACGCTATCGGGCGAAGGCGACGCGGAGCGTTCCGGGCGCGCCATGGATGCGGTGATGGCGGAACTGGTCGATCCGGAAAAACGCATCGTCAGGCTGTTCACGCCGCCGCTCGAAAAGACCAAGCAGGATCCCGGCTATATCAAGTCCTATCCGCCGGGCGTGCGCGAGAATGGCGGCCAATATACCCACGCGGCCACCTGGGTCGTGCTGGCCTTCGCCGCTCAGGGGCGACCGGAGGAGGCCTGGCGAGCATTTCAGATGCTGAACCCGATATCGCATTCGCGCAGTCGCGACGGTGCGGAACATTACCGCGTGGAGCCCTATGTCGTGGCGGCGGATATCTATGGCGAGGGCGCCCTCGCCGGCCGCGGCGGCTGGACCTGGTATACCGGCTCGGCCGGCTGGCTCTACCGCGCCGGCGTCGAGGGGATCCTCGGCATTCGCCAGCGGGGGGAAAAGCTGGCGATCCAGCCGGTGTTGCCGGAGGAATGGGATGGTTATTCCGCCGAAGTCAGGCTGAATGGCGCCACCCATCGGATTTCCGTCAGCCGCGACAAAAAAACCGGTGAGTTGATCGTCAGCGTCAATAATAGTGTCACAAAAAACGCGCATGAAGGCATTTTACTCTAAGCGCCGGAATTGAATGGGAGAGGAACCGGCTTTGTGCGGAAGTGCGAGGCCGGTTTTTCTTTGCCGTCAGTTTGGCAGCGCGACCTCAGGTCGCGGTTTCATCGACGCTGCCGGAACGCCCTCGGGCGGGGCGGCGTCCGGTTTCAACAAGGGGTGGGGCGGGGCGCCAAAACCCGGATAAGGACCGCATGCTGCAAAAGACCTCTTGGGGCGGCAGAGACCGGATTGCAACCGCCCCCGTCGCGACAGGGCGCGACACCCGCCTCGACGTCTTCCGAGCGCTCTGCCTGTTGACGATCTTCATCAACCACGTTCCGGGCCAGTATCTCGAATATCTCACGCACAAGAACGTAGGCTTCTCCGACTCGGCAGAGGCCTTCGTGCTGATTTCCGGCCTGTCGGTCGGTGTAGCCTATGGCGGCAAGTTCGTGGCCGGTGCTCGGCTGGCGCTGACCTTGAAGGTCTGGCGTCGTGCCCTGACGCTCTATGTCGCGCATATCATGACGAGCGTAGTGACGCTGGCGATCTTTGCCGGCGGCGCCCTCTATTTCGGCCGCCAGGATCTGATCGGCGAAATCAACATCCGCCCGATCGTCGAGCAGGCCGAACAGGGCATCGTCGCCATGGTGCTGCTCGGCCACCAGCTCGGTTACAACAACATCCTGTCTATGTACGCGGTGCTGTTCCTGATGCTGCCCGGCATCCTGTGGCTGAATACGCATCGTCCGTGGCTGCTGTTCGTCCTTTCCGCCGCCCTCTGGCTTGCCGCCGGCTGCTTCAAGCTCGTCCCCTCGAATTTCCTCGACGAAGGCTACTGGTTCCTCAATCCCTGGTCCTGGCAGTTCCTCTTCGTGATCGGCATTCTCTGCATGACCCATGCGCGCCGCGGCGGTCGCCTGCCGCGAAGCTGGTGGCTCATCGTGCCTTCAGCAGCCTATCTGCTGATCTCGGCCGCCTGGGTGCTGTTCTCCTGGTGGAGCATCGATCTTTCCTTCGGGCTGCCGGCGGTGCTGACCGGCTTCGACAAGACGTTCCTGTCGCTGACGCGGCTCCTGCACGTGCTGGCGCTTGCCTATCTTCTGGCGATCACCCCGCTCGTCAGCCGGCTGACGCGGCTCGACGGCAATCATCCGCTGGTGATGGTCGGCCGGCATTCGCTGCCGGTCTTCATCCTCGGAACGATCCTCGCCATGGCCGGGCAGGTGCTGCTCTTCGTCACCGGCCGGAACCCGCTGATCGGCACCCTCTTCGTCATCGCCGGCATCGGCCTGCACTTCGTCTATGCCTATTATCTCGACTGGCTGAGGGAGATGGCCGGCGCCAAGCCGCTACGTGCGGCTTAGGAGGCGCGTCAGATCGGTTAGACTTGCATGGCCTGGTTAGGATTTAGATGCCTCCAGGAATTTATTGATTTGCGACGCGGAGAAGCATCCGTTGAAATTGGCGACAGCGCAAACCACCGTCTCCCAGGAGGTTTCGGTCAATGGAGCCGCGATACGCGGGATGATCAAGAGTGCTGCGGATCAGGGTGCGCGACTGATCAGTTTCTGCGAAGGCGCCCTCTCGGGTTATGGCAAAGCGCAGATACGAAGTCCTGATCGCTGGCGGACTTTCGATTGGGATCGTCAGGAAGCCGAGCTTCGGTCCATAGCCGATACTTGCAGGCAGTTTCGTATCTTTGCCGTCGTCGGCGCTGCGCATCGGCTCTCCGCCGCTTATCCGCCTCACAACAGCCTCTACGTCTTCGCGGACGACGGGAATTTGCTTACGAGATACGACAAACGATATCTGTCGAACACTGAGCTGGGCGGCTGGTACACCCCCGGAACCGAACCGATCACGTTTGAGATAGATGGCTATCGTTTCGGTTCAGCGGTGTGCATCGAGTCCCAGTTTTCCGAGGTATTCGCCGAGTACGAGCGTTTCGGCGTCGATGTGGTTCTCTTCTCTTCCTACGGCATTCCCGCGCATTTCCGGATCGCGCTACAGGCACATGCGGTGTTGAACTGCCTTTGGATAGGCGCAGCGACGCCGGCGCAAACCGCCGATGAGGGAGCCGCGGGTACGATCGGGCCTGATGGACGATGGATCAGCCTATGCTCGGCGTCTCTCGAGCCTGGCTTCGCGATTGCAACGCTCGATCGAGATGACCCAGCTTACGAGATTCCGCTTCGGAAGGCTCGGCCATGGCGTGCCAAAGCAAGGCAAGGAGATATCTACCGAGACAAGTTCGTGGACGATCCGAGAAGTCGCGACAGAAGCGGTTACTGAAGTTTTCCGGCGACGCGAGCATGCCACCGCCGCCGCACGCGCCCACTCGAGGGGCTTTGCAGTGCCTTAAATGACACAATGCCCCGGAGCTCCGGGGCATTGTCGTTTCGTGCCAATGAGGCGATAGAGGTCACGCCGCCGTGAGGCTCTTGCGGACATCTTCGTCCGTCAGAATACCGCTGGCGCGCAGAAGGGCGGCGAAGCGACCGTTGCTCTGGCTGAGTTCGCTGAAGCCGCCCATCTCGACGACCCGGCCGTGATCCATGAAAATCACCAGGTCCGCCTCGCGCACCGTCGACAGGCGGTGGGCGATGATGAAGGTCGTGCGGTCCTTCCGCAGCGCATCGATCGCTTCCTTGACGCGTGCCTCGGTTTCGACGTCGAGCGCACTGGTCGCCTCGTCGAGCACGAGGATCGGGGAGTTCTTGAGGATGGCGCGGGCAATGGCGATCCGCTGGCGTTCGCCGCCCGAGAGCCGGTTGCCGCGTTCGCCGACCATCGTGTCGTAGCCGTTGAGGCGGCCTTCGATGAAGTCGCTTGCGGCGGCGGCTTCGGCGGCGCCCATGATCTCTTCCAGCGTAGCATCCTCGCGGCCGAGCCGGATGTTGTCGCCGATCGAGCGGTTCATCAGGCCGGCATCCTGGAAGACGGTGGCGATCGAGCGGCGCAGCGACTTGCGCGTTACGGTCGAGATATCGACGCCGTCGATCAGGATTTGGCCGTGCTTCGGCTCATGGACCCGCTGCAACAGGTTGACGAGCGTCGTCTTGCCGGCGCCGGTCGGGCCGACGATGGCGATCGTCTGGCCGGCCTTGGCTGTGAACGAGACGTTGCGCACGCCCTGGGCGGAATTGGCGAAGTCGAAGGAGACGTCGCGGAACTGCACTTCGCCGACGACGCCGGTGAGTTCCTTGGCGCCGGCCGGCTCCTCGCGTTCACGCACCGCATCCTCGAGCTTGTAGAAGTCCTCGAGCTTGGCGCGCGCCTCGAAGATCTGCGTCACGAAGGCCTTCATCTGGTCGAGACGGCCGATCAGGAGGTTGGCGAAGCCGATGAAGGCGATCACCTCGCCAACGCCGAGCTCGCCGCGCTGCACCAGGATCGTACCGATGACGAGGATCGCCATCATCGAAATGGTCGAGGCGATGCGGTTGAGCGCGCTCGCCAGCGCCCACCAGTCGAGCACCGGATACTGGGCGGAGAGAAGCCGCTCGGCGAACTTCTTCAGTTCGCGCGTTTCCGCTTCGATACGGTTGTAGCTGTGAACCACCGAGACGTTGCTGATCGCGTCGGAGACATGCGAGAAGACCGTGTGGTAGTGGTTCTCGACCAAGGCCTGGCCGTCCTTGGTGCGACTCATCACGGCCTTGCTGATCAGCACATAGGCCGCGCCAAGCACGACGAGCACCATCGACAGGCGGAAGTCCATGGCGAAGGCGGTCGGCACCAGCAGGACGAGTGCTACGGCGGTCGCGAGGTGCTGGCGCATGAATTCGAGCCATAGCCCGAAGAGCGTCTCGCAGGCGCGCAGCAGCGTGTGCAGCGCGTTCGAGGTGCCTCGCTGGCTATGCCAGGAGAGCGGCATGGAGACGATCCGGCCGAAGGCTTCCGTCAGGAGCGTCGCCCGACGGCCATGCGCAAGACGGTCGGCCTCGCGGGAGACGAGCACGAAGGCGATCGTGTTGAAGACACCGAAGCCGGCCCACAGGAGCAGCATCGGCGCGACGTCCTTCTGCGACGAGATCGCGTCGATGATACGGCCGAAGAGGATGGGTTCGGCAATCGTGATGGCAGCCAGGACGATATTGGCGATGACGATCGCCCCGACACGGATTTTGTGGACAGCAAGATACTGAAGCGCTCTTGCATACACCTGGAATAAAGACACTGTCTCACCCCTTCTGGGCATCGGATTTTTCCGCCGCAACAGCAGTGCGGCGAGGCGTTGCGCCTTTGTCGATCAACGCAGGATTGCCCTGCTGGACCGACAAAGCCGCGCGAGACGGCCCTGAGAAAAACCTGCGGAAAACCCGAAGCGGGCAAATCAGACGGCTTGATCATCCGGGTCCAAGGGAGGATTTGGTGGACGATCCATCGTTCGCAATCTCTTGCCACGACTCCGATTTTTTGCAGGTTTCGTACAGGACCGGGCGTGATAAGAAGAATTATCGCGGTTGCAACATGAATGGCTTCTGAACGGCGCGTTCATAGAAGACTTCGCAAGCGCTCGCTGCCCGTTCCGACCTCAAGGTGTTCAATGAATATAACGTTGCTCGTACAGTTTCTGGCGCTTCTGGAAGAGATGAAGACACGCGAGGAGATCCTGCCCGAGTTCGAGCGGCTGCTCGATCGCTGCGGCTTCGATTTCTACGGCCTCATACGCCAGCCCAAACCGCACGAGAACCCGTTGAGGCTCTTGCTCGCCGGGCGCTGGCCCGACGGCTGGCCGCAGATCTACATCCGCAAGAAATACGTCGTCATCGACCCGACGATCCGCTATCTCGGCCACGCCCAGCGCGGCTTCCGCTGGCGCGACACGCTCGTCGCCTTCCGCTCCGACCCGCACCGCAAGCGCATGGAAAGCATGATGATCGAGGCGCGCAATCACGGGCTCTTCGACGGCTACATCTTTCCGGTGCATGGCCGGCGCGGGCTGATGGGCAATTTGACCGTCGGCGGCCGTGTGGTCGACTTGAGCCCGGTGGAACTGAGCCTCTTCGACGCGATCGCCAAGCGGCTGTTCTGGAAGCTGCTCGAACTCACCGATCCGGAAATCATGGCAGAGCTCGTCTCGCGCGTCGAAGTCCAGATGACCCGGCGCGAGATGGAAGCGCTGAACTATCTCGCCGACGGCATGACCTCGAACGACATTGGCAAGGTGCTCGACATTTCGAGCCATACGGTCGACTGGTACATGAACGGCATCCAGGAAAAGCTGAAGGCGAAGAACCGGCACCACGCCGTGGCCCATTGCCTTCCGCCTTGGATTGATCTCCTAGGGGGCCGTCCTGACCCAATGGGTTAGGCTTCGTGTCGCATCTGAAATTGCACTTCATTCCTTGACTCGCTAATAGTTCATTTCGCGGGTGCAGCATTCCCGCGTTTTCAAGTCTATTGAGGAGTCCGACTTGTCCATCTCAAAGATCCTTGTTGCCAACCGATCCGAAATCGCCATCCGCGTCTTCCGCGCGGCCAACGAGCTGGGGCTTGAAACGGTCGCGATATGGGCTGAGGAGGACAAGCTGGCGCTGCACCGCTTCAAGGCGGACGAGAGCTATCAGGTCGGCCGCGGTCCGCATCTGCCCCGCGACCTCGGACCGATCGAGAGCTATCTTTCGATCGACGAGGTGATCCGCGTCGCCAAGCTGTCGGGCGCAGACGCCATCCATCCGGGCTACGGACTGCTGTCGGAAAGTCCGGAATTCGCCGAGGCCTGCGCCGAGAACGGCATCACCTTCATCGGCCCGAAGCCGGAAACGATGCGCCAGCTCGGCAACAAGGTGGCGGCCCGCAACCTGGCGATCTCGATCGGCGTGCCGGTCGTGCCGGCGACCGAGCCGCTGCCGGACGACCCGGCCGAGATCAAGCGGCTCGCCGACGAGATCGGCTATCCGGTGATGTTGAAGGCTTCCTGGGGCGGCGGCGGCCGCGGCATGCGGGCGATCCGCGACCCGAAGGACCTGATCCGCGAGGTGACCGAGGCGAAGCGCGAGGCGAAGGCCGCCTTCGGCAAGGACGAGGTCTATCTCGAAAAGCTCGTCGAGCGGGCCCGCCATGTCGAAAGCCAGATTCTCGGCGACACGCACGGCAATGTCGTGCATCTGTTCGAGCGCGACTGCTCGATCCAGCGGCGCAACCAGAAGGTCGTCGAGCGCGCGCCGGCGCCCTATCTCAACGAGGCGCAGCGGCAGGAGCTTGCCGACTATTCGCTGAAGATCGCTCAGGCGACCAACTATATCGGCGCCGGCACCGTCGAGTATCTGATGGATGCCGACACCGGCAAGTTCTACTTCATCGAAGTGAATCCGCGCATCCAGGTCGAGCACACGGTGACCGAGGTGGTCACCGGCATCGATATCGTCAAGGCGCAGATCCACATCCTCGACGGCTTTGCCATCGGTACGCCGGAGTCGGGCGTGCCGAAGCAGGCGGACATCCGCCTCAACGGCCACGCCCTGCAGTGCCGCATCACCACCGAGGACCCGGAGCAGAACTTCATTCCGGACTATGGCCGCATCACCGCCTATCGCGGCGCCACCGGCTTCGGCATAAGGCTCGACGGTGGCACCGCCTATTCCGGCGCGATCATCACCCGCTATTACGATCCGCTGCTGGAGAAGGTCACCGCCTGGGCGCCGACGCCGGACGAGGCGATCCGCCGCATGAACCGGGCGCTACGCGAATTCCGCATCCGCGGCGTCGCGACCAATCTCACCTTCCTCGAGGCGATCATCGGCCACCCGCAGTTCCACGACAACAGCTACACGACCCGCTTCATCGACACGACGCCGGAACTGTTCCAGCAGGTGAAGCGCCAGGACCGCGCCACCAAGCTGTTGACCTATCTCGCCGACGTCACCGTCAACGGCCATCCGGAGGCGAAGGGCCGGCCGAAGCCCAACGACGACATCGCCGCTCCAGTCGTGCCGTTCATCAATGGTGAGGCGAAGCCCGGCACCAAGCAGCGGCTCGATGAGCTTGGTCCGAAGAAGTTCGCCGAATGGGTGAAGGCGCAGCCTGAGGTGCTGATCACCGACACGACGATGCGCGACGGCCACCAGTCGCTGCTTGCCACCCGCATGCGCACCTATGACATCGCCCGGATCGCCGGCACCTATGCCCGGGCGCTGCCCAATCTCTTCTCGCTCGAATGCTGGGGCGGGGCCACCTTCGACGTGTCGATGCGCTTCCTGACCGAGGATCCGTGGGAGCGGCTGGCGATGGTGCGCGAGGACGCGCCGAACCTGCTTCTGCAGATGCTGCTGCGCGGCGCCAACGGCGTCGGCTACAAGAACTATCCGGACAATGTCGTCAAATACTTCGTCGCACAAGCGGCCAAGGGCGGCATCGACGTGTTCCGCGTCTTCGACTGCCTGAACTGGGTCGAAAACATGCGCGTTGCGATGGATGCTGTGGCGCAAGAGAACAAGATCTGCGAGGCGGCGATCTGCTACACCGGCGACATCCTGAATTCCGCCCGGCCGAAATACGACCTGAAATACTACACGGCGCTGGCCGCTGAACTGGAAAAGGCCGGCGCCCATATCATCGCCGTCAAGGACATGGCCGGACTATTGAAGCCGGCCGCCGCACGGGTGCTGTTCAAGGCGCTGAAGGCATCGACCGACCTGCCGATCCATTTCCATACCCACGACACCTCGGGCATCGCCGCGGCGACCGTGCTGGCGGCGGTCGAATCCGGCGTCGACATCGTCGATGCGGCGATGGATGCGCTGTCCGGCAACACCTCGCAGCCCTGCCTCGGCTCCATCGTCGAGGCGCTGGCCGGCACCGAGCGCGACCCCGGCCTGAATCCGGAATGGATCCGCCGCATCTCCTTCTACTGGGAGGCGGTGCGCCATCAATACGCGGCCTTCGAGAGCGACCTCAAGGGACCGGCCTCGGAAGTCTACCTGCACGAGATGCCGGGCGGCCAGTTCACCAACCTCAAGGAGCAGGCCCGCTCGCTCGGCCTCGAGACCCGCTGGCACGAGGTGGCGCAGGCCTATGCCGACGCCAACCGGATGTTCGGCGATATCGTCAAGGTGACGCCGTCCTCCAAGGTGGTCGGCGACATGGCGCTGATGATGGTCTCGCAGGACCTGACGGTCGCCGATGTCGGGAACCCGGCCAAGGACGTCTCCTTCCCGGACTCGGTCGTATCGATGCTCAAGGGCGATCTCGGTCAGCCGCCGGGCGGCTGGCCGGAAGGGTTGCAAAAGAAGGCGCTGAAGGGCGAAGAGCCCTATACGGCCGTACCGGGCTCGCTGCTGCCGCCGGCCGATCTCGACGCGGAGCGTAAGAGCATCGAGGAGAAACTCGGCCGTGAGCTCGATGATTTCGAGTTCGCTTCCTATCTGATGTATCCGAAGGTCTTCACCGACTATGCGATCGCTTGCGAGACCTATGGTCCGGTCAGCGTGCTGCCGACGCCGGCCTATTTCTACGGCATGGCGCCGGGGGAGGAACTGTTCGCCGATATCGAGAAGGGCAAGACGCTGGTGATCCTCAACCAGGCCCAAGGCGAGATCGACGAGAAGGGCATGGTCAAGATGTTCTTCGAATTGAACGGCCAGCCGCGGTCGATCAAGGTGCCGGACCGCAACCGCGGCGCTTCCGCCGCCATTCGCCGCAAGGCCGAGGCCGGCAACGCCGCCCAGCTCGGCGCGCCGATGCCGGGCGTCATCTCGACGGTTGCCGTCCATCCCGGCCAGCCGGTCAAGGCCGGCGACGTGCTGCTCTCCATCGAGGCGATGAAGATGGAGACGGCGCTGCACGCCGAGAGGGACGGCACGATCGCCGAGGTGCTGGTCAGGGCCGGCGACCAGATCGACGCCAAGGATCTGCTGATCGTGTTTGGTGCTTGAAGGTACAAGACCCTAGTCCATACGGCCGGAACGTTGCGGCCGTATTCGTAGTGCGAAATGAAGCGACGCCAGGCCTGCTGTAGCATCGCCGCCCATCCCCGCGGCTATTCACAGCATCCGTGGTAGTATCAGTCCGCCTGCTTGTCCGGAGGTTGCTCAAATATCATAGCTCATCGGCGCACTCAGCGACGCGATGAACCGCTTGGTCCGCTCCCGCTCGGGCGTTGAAAAAATCTTGCGCGGCGGACCGCTTTCGACGACGACGCCGGCGTCGAGGAAGACCACGTGATCGGCGACGCGGGAGGCAAGGCGCAGGTCGTGGGTGGCCATGATCATCGTCGTGCCTTCGCGCGCGAGACGGCTGAGCACCTCGACAACTTCCTCGGCGAGTTCCGGATCGAGCGCCGAGGTCGGCTCGTCGCACAAGAGGACGCGTGGGGACGGTGCAAGCGCGCGGGCGATCGCCACGCGCTGCTGCTGGCCGCCGGAAAGGGTCGCCGGCCAGGCATCGGCCTTGTGGGCCATGCCGACCTTCTCCAGCAGTTCAAGCGCGCGGGCACGGGCCCGGTCGGCCGGCCATTTGAGGACGGTGACGAGGCCTTCCATCACATTGCCGAGCGCGGTCTGGTGCGGAAAGAGCTGGAAGTTCTGGAACACCATGCCGGTCTGCCGTCGCAGCCGCTGGATCGCCTGCCAGCCGACCTTGCGGCCGGGGGAAAATTCGAGCTGCTCCTCCCCGAGGCGGATCGCGCCGCTGGTCGGGACTTCCAAGAGATTGACGCAGCGCAACAGCGTGCTCTTGCCGCCGCCCGACGGACCGACGAGCGCCGTAACGGTGCCTTCCGCCAGCGTGACACTGATGCCGTTCAGGACCGTATTGGTGCCGAAGCGCTTGACGATATGCGTAAGCTCGATCATGCGCGTGCCTCCAGGAAGCCGCCATAGCGGGCGAAGCGTTTCTCGAGCTTCACCTGCAGGGCCGAAAGCACGGAGCTCATGGCGAGATAGATCAGCGCCGCCTCGATATAGAGGATCAACGGCTCATAGGTGGTGGCGACGATGCGTTGCGCCGTCTGGAACAGCTCCGGCACGGTGATCGCCGCGGCAAGCGACGTGTCTTTCACCAGCGAGATGAAGGTGTTCGACAGCGGCGGCACGGCCACCCGGCCGGCCTGCGGCAGAATGGTGCGGCGCATCGCCTGGCTCCAGCTCATGCCGATTGAATAGGCGGCTTCCCACTGGCCGCGCGGCACGGAGGAGATGACGGCGCGAATGATCTCGGACGTATAGGCGCCGATGTTCAGCGTGAAACCGATGAGGGCTGCCGGGAAGGCATCGAGCAAAATGCCCATGCTCGGCAGGCCGTAGAAGATGACGAAAAGCTGGACGAGCAGCGGTGTGCCGCGGATCACCCAAACATAGAAACGCGCCACGGCGACGAAGGGTGCCGGCGCGAAAAGCCGGGCGATGGCGGTGACGAGGCCGAGCAGCAGGCCGAGAATGAAGGAAAGCAGGGTCAGCGGGATGGTGAAAATCAACCCGGCCCAGAGCAGGGTCGGCAGCGATTCCGCCATGAGGTTCAACCAATTTGGCAAGGGAAAGCCTTTCAAAACGCGCGATCCGCTCCGGGGCCGGAACGGATCGTAATTCATGGAGCGGAATGGGGAAAGCGGTGAGGCCCGCATCCGTATAACTGTTCCGTAAGAACTCCTTCTGGCCCTACGGGCCACCCTCCCCACAGGGGGGAGGGATGAGAGGCTCCGAATCCGTTGCGTCCCTCTTTCGACGCTTCGCTTGTCGCGCCTGCCTTCGGCGGCTGGACCTTGTGCAGGATGCAGAGGCTTCGTGTAGAGCTCGGCGCCGCGGCAGGGTTAAAGCCCTCCTCCTTGTGGGGAGGGTTGAGAGGGGTCAGTCGCCGGCCTCTCCACAGACGCTATTTCGAAACGTCGGCGCCGAAATATTTCTGCGAGATCTTCTCGTAGGTACCGTCGGCCTTGATTTCGGCCAGCGCCTTGTTGATCGCGGCAAGCAGTTCCGGCTCGTTCTTGCGCAGGATGATGCCGGAATAGTCGGCGTCGGATTTCTCTGCGGCGATCTTCACGTTGGCGTCCGGCTTCTGCTTCTTGAAATCGAGGAAGGAGAGGCTGTCGTTGATCGTCGCGTCGGCGCGGCCGGTCAGGACGAGCTGAATCGATTGGTCGAAGCCGTCGGTGCCGACGAGCTCGGCGCCGGAGGATTCGGCAAGCTTGCCGAAATTGCTGGTCAGCGACTGGGCGGATCTCTTGCCTTTCAAGTCGGCGAAGTCCTTGATCTCCTCGTTGTCGCCCTTGACGATCAGCACCGCCTTGGAAGCGATGTAGGGCTCGGAGAAATCGTACTTCTTCCTGCGCTCCTCGGTGATGCCGACCTGGTTGATGACGGTGTCGTAACGGTTGGCATCGAGGCCGGCGATCAGCCCGTCCCATTTGCCTTCCAGGAACTCTGCCTTGACGCCGAGGCGCTGGGCGACTGCCTGGCCGATCTCCACGTCGAAACCGACGAGCGCGCCGTTGGCATCGTGATAGGTGAAAGGGGCATAGGTGCCCTCGGTACCGATCTTCAGCACGCCGGTCGATTTGATATCGTCGAGGTTCGAGCCCGCTTCGGCAGGCGCAAAGGCGGCCAGTTGCAGAAGCGCGGCTGCGAAAAGTGTCGGAAGGAGTTTCATTGTTCTGTTTCCATCTTTCTGTTCTCCGGCCCGTCATCCGGATTGCGCCGAGACTCGCACAAATTCCGAAGCGCCTGAGCGCATAAAAGACCAATTCCCGGCTGTTTCGAGAGAATATTTTCTCAAGCGAACCGACCCGATCGGAACGGCCGCCATAACAACCTCCAAACTGCTTGCCTGTTCCGATCGATCCCCGGTTGAAATCGCCATGCGAGGGTGGTACACGTTCTCATCGATTCATGCACGTTTATGCACGATTTTGGAAAATGTCGATCGAACTGCTGCTGCGCGAAAGAAAATCCCTGATCCGGGAACGCCTGAGGACCGATGGCCGCGTTCTCGCCGCCGATCTGGCGCGCGAGTTCAATGTTTCCGAAGACACGATCCGGCGGGACCTGCGCGAGATGGCCGCGGCGGGCCTCTGCGAGCGCGTCTATGGCGGCGCCCTGCCGATTGCGCCGGATGCGGGCTCCTTGAGCGAGAGGGCCGCGCTTGCCCCGGAAAGCAAAGCGGCGCTGGCCCGGGCGTCGGTCGGCTTCATTCGGCACGGCATGACGGTGTTTCTCGATGCGGGCTCGACCAATCTGGCAATTGCGCAGACCATCGAGCCGGGCCTTTCGGCGACGATCGTCACCAACACGCCGCTGATCGCCTCCGCGCTGTTGGAGAAGCCGGGGCTCGACGTCATCCTGATCGGCGGTGCGCTCGATCGCGCCGTCGGCGCTGCGATCGGGGCGCGGGCGCAGCGCGATGCCGCTCTCATGCGTCCCGACCTATGCATCCTCGGCACCTGCGGCGCCGATGCCGATGCCGGGCTCACTGCCATCCACTTCGAGGACGCGGAATTCAAGCGACTGATCGCCGCGCGCAGCCGCTCGGTTGTCGTCGCCGTCACCACCGACAAACTCGGCACAGCCGCGCCCTATGCGGTGATCGGCATCGACGGGGTTTCGACGCTGGTTCTCGAAGCGGGCGCCCCGGAGGCATATATCGCGGCATTCACCGCACAGGGTGCCAGCGTCGTTCTTGTGAAGGGGAGCGCCGGATGAGCATCGTGCATGTCGCCCTCTGGACAAGGAATTGCGATCGGATCGCCTTCCGGGTCGACGAAGCCGTACCCCGCGACCCCGACGGCAACCTTATCGAAACCACCATTTGAGCCGGGATCGGCGAACAGGAAGATCAAAATGGATCAGCGCACAGAGAATGCCCCGAAGGCGGCAGTCCGGCAGGGCTATATGTCGAAGAACCGGCTTGCCGTCTCTCTGCTGTTCTTGATGAACGGCTTCATAACCGGAAGCTGGGCGCCGAAAATTCCCGAATTCAAGGATCGACTCGGGATCGGCGAGAGCGTCCTCGGCCTCTTGATCCTGGTGTTCGGCATCGGCTCGCTGGTGCTGATGCCGATCGCCGGCGGCTATATTGCCCGCATCGGCTCCGAGAAGGTGGCCAAGACCACGGCGATCATCCTCTCGCCCCTGCTCCTCGTCCTGACGCTGTTGCCGGATGTCTGGACGGCGGCGATCGGCATGTTCCTGCTCGGCGGCTTCGTCGGCGCCATGGATGTGGCGATGAACGCCAATGCCGTCGAGGTCGAGAAATCGATGCGCCGCGCTATCATGTCCTCCTGCCACGCCTATTGGAGCCTCGGCGGGCTGATCGGCGCCGGCATCGGCGGCTTCCTGATGGCGCGCGTCGGAGTGCTGCCGCATGCCATCCTGGTGACCGGCCTCTGCGCCGCGATCCTTGCGGTCGCCTGGCCGATGATCCTTGCGGACCAGCCGCATCCCGCGGCAGCCAAGGAGAAGCTCAAGCTGCCGTTGACGCCGCTGCCTTGGCTTGTCGGCCTGATGGCGCTGTTCTCGATGGTGCCGGAAGGGGCCGTGCTCGACTGGGGAGCGCTCTATCTCCGCAACGAGCTCGGCGCCTCGGTCGAGCTCTCGGGCTTCGGCTTTGCCGCCTTCTCGGCGACCATGGCGGCGATGCGTTTTGCCGGCGATCACGTGCGCGATCGCTTCGGCGCGACGACGACGCTGCGCATCTGCACGGTCACGGCCCTCGTCGGCATGGTTCTGGCGGGGCTTGCGCCGAACGCGGCCATGGCGGTGCTCGGATTTGCCGTCGCCGGCATCGGCATTTCGAACATGGTGCCGATCGCCTTTTCGGCCGGCGGCAACATGCCGGGCCTGCAGCCGGGCATCGGCCTCGCGGTCGCGACAACGATGGGCTATTCCGGCATGCTGTTCGCGCCGTCGCTGATCGGCTTCATTGCCGAGCACAGCGGCTTTGCCGTCATCTTCGCATCGCTGCCCGTTCTCTTCATCGTCGTGCTTCTCCTGTCGCACCACGCCGTTCATGCGGATCACAAGGGGCGGGATTAGTATTGTCCGTGCACGGTCAGATCGGCTGGCCGGAAAGCAGGCGTGGGTCCGCTTCGCCGGCAACACTGGCCGCCTGGCGAATGAAGAAATTTTTGAGCGACGGCAGGCGGTCGACGAGGCCGAGCCCGATGTCGCGGATGACCCTCACCGGCGTGATGTCGTTGGAGAACAGCCGGTTCAGGACATCCGTCGTCACACCCATGCGGAACGTGTCGAAACGCCGCCAGAGCTGGTAGCGTTCGAGGATGGCAAGCGAGCCGATGTCGAGGCCGAGGCGATCCGCCTCGACGATCGTCTCGGCAAGTGCGGCCACGTCCTTGAAGCCGAGATTGAGGCCCTGGCCCGAGATCGGGTGGATGCCGTGGGCGGCATCACCTGCCAGCGCGAAGCGGGGTGCTACGAAATCGCGCGCCAGCGTCAGTCCGAGCGGAAAGGCCCTGCGGCCGCCGACCACCTTGAGATGGCCGAGCCTGTGGCCGAAGCGGCGCTCCAGCTCCTCCTCGAAAATAAAATCATCCTCCTTGACCAGACGCTCGGCGTCGTACGTGCTCTCGGTCCAGACGAGCGACGAACGGTTGTTCTTGAGCGGCAGCGTGGCAAAGGGACCTGCCGGCATGAAATGCTCCTCTGCCGTGCCGCCATGCGGACGCTCGTGCTCGACCGTCGTCACGATGCCCGACTGGCCGTAATCGAACTCGACGACCTTGATGCCCGCCGCCTCGCGCAACTTCGAGCGGACGCCGTCGCAGGCGACCAGCAGCCGAGCCTCCAGTGCCTCGCCGCCGGCGAGCGTCACGGCAACGGCGTGGTCGCCACTCTTGAAGCTTTCGACCATAGCCGACTGCCGGATGGCGACGCCGAGTTCCCGGCAGGCCTCGCGCAAGGCGCCGACCAGGGCGGTGTTCGGCACCATATGCGCGAAGGGACGCCCCTCGCCGCCGTCGCCTTCGAATGTCAGGAACACCGGGCGGACGGGATCGACCGTCTTCGAATCGGTGATCACCATCCTGAGAATCGGTTCGGCCTCAGGCACGATCGCGCTCCAGACCCCCAGAACATCGAGCATGCGCTCGGCCGCAAGGGCGACGGCGGAGGCCCGCTCGTCCTTTTTCCACGCGCCTTCTGGCGCACCGTCGACGACCGTCACTTGAAGATGGGGAGCCGCTTTCTTCAGCGATACGGCGAGTGACAGGCCGACATAGCCGCCTCCGGCAATCAGTACATCGATCATCCCGCCTCTCTCCCGTCGCACTTGAGCATCGTTCCATGCGTATATAGATCAATGCCATCGCCGTTCCTACCATCGGAGACCGCCGAAAATGTCGCGCCCTACCGAAACCCCCATGGATGCCCTTCTTGCTATACTCGATCTCGAAAAGCTCGAAGTGAATCTGTTCCGAGGCCTCAGCCCCCAGGTCGGCTGGCAGCGCGTGTTCGGCGGCCAGGTGATCGGCCAGGCGCTGGTGGCCGCGCAACGCACCGTCGACGCAGGCCGCTACGTCCATTCGCTGCATGCCTATTTCCTCAGGCCGGGCGATCCCACCGTCCCGATCATCTACGAGGTCGACCGCATCCGCGACGGATCGAGCTTCGCCACCCGGCGCGTCGTGGCAATCCAGCACGGCAAGGCGATCTTCTCCATGTCGGCCTCGTTCCAGTTTGACGAGGACGGTTTCGACCATCAGTTCGACATGCCGGAAATCCCCATGCCGGAAACCCTGCCGGGCGAACAGGAATTGCGCGAAAAGTTCCTCGTCCATGCGCCCGAGGCGATCCGCCGCTATTGGGAGCGGCCGCGGCCGATCGAGATCCGGCCCGCCTCGTTGGAGCACTATTTTGCGCGCGACAAGGCCGCCCCGCGGCAGGACGTCTGGGTGAAGGCGGTCGGCAAGGTGCCGGACGAGCGCCATCTGCAGGCCGCCGTCCTTGCCTATCTCTCCGACATGACCCTGCTCGACACATCGCTTTACGCGCACGGCACCTCCGTCTTCGACCGGACGCTCCAGGTCGCCAGCCTCGACCACGCCATGTGGTTCCATCGTCCGTCCAAGATGGACGACTGGCTGCTCTACACGCAGGACAGCCCGAGCGCGCATGGCGCGCGCGGCATGACGCGCGGTAGCCTGTTCGATCGCTCGGGCGTGCTGATCGCTTCCGTGGCGCAGGAGGGCCTGATCCGCAAAAAGGCAACTGAGTAAAAAATGGTCAATTTTTAAAAATTGCTTATCTATTAGGCGGATTTGCTGGCGACTTTTTTGGCACTTCGCGCCTGAAGCCGGGCGAAAAGTGGTTTTTTCGTGTCTTTTCCCGAGTTTGTGCCCGCTCAATCGAATCTGGCACGCCCCTTGAATGTGACTTTTCAGTTGCCCAGCGCTTCGGCGCTTAAGCAGCAAGGAGAGACGGCCTCCGGCCGGAGGCAGACAAGGATGGGAAGCCGATGAAAATTGTGATGGCAATTATCAAGCCGTTCAAGCTCGATGAGGTCCGCGAAGCCCTGACCGCCGTAGGCATACAGGGCTTAACCGTAACCGAAGTGAAGGGATACGGCCGCCAAAAGGGGCACACCGAAATCTACCGTGGCACCGAGTATGCCGTGAGCTTCCTGCCGAAGCTGAAGATCGAAATCGCGGTTCCGTCGGAGATCGTCGACAAGGCCGTCGACGCGATCGCCTCGGCTGCCAAGACCGGCCAGATCGGCGACGGCAAGATCTTCGTCTATTCGATTGACCACGCCGTGCGCATCCGCACCGGCGAAACGGATTCAGAAGCGTTGTAAGCAGCGCCGATCAGGGAGCTTTTTTCGATGTCATTCAACCTTTCCACCTCTCTTCGACGCGTGGGCGCCACCGCTGCCGCCTTGCTCGCGCCGGTCGTTGCTTTCGCCCAGGAGACGGCGCCTGCCGCTGCCGAGGCCGTTGCAGCAACGCCGGTTCCGGACAAGGGCGACACCACCTGGATGCTGCTGTCGACCATCCTGGTCCTGCTGATGACCGTTCCCGGTCTGGCGCTCTTCTATGGCGGTCTGGTGCGCGCCAAGAACATGCTGTCGGTGCTGATGCAGGTTCTGATGATCACCGCCGTCGTGATGATCATCTGGGTGACCTACGGCTATTCGCTGGCCTTCACCGATGGCGGCTCGCTCAACTCCTTCATCGGCGGCTTCTCGAAAATGTTCCTGGCCGGCGTCGACACGACGACGCTTGCGGAAAGCTTCTCGAAGGGCGTCTTCATCCCCGAATACGTCTTCGTCGTCTTCCAGATGACCTTCGCCTGCATCACGCCGGCGCTGATCGTCGGCGCCTTCGCCGAGCGCATCAAGTTTTCGGCGGTCATGCTGTTCGTCATCCTGTGGGTCACCTTCGTCTACTTCCCGATCGCCCACATGGTCTGGTTCTGGGGTGGTCCGAGCGCCTATACGGCTCCGACCGGCCTGATCTTCTCCTTCGGCGCGATCGACTTCGCCGGCGGCACCGTCGTCCACATCAATGCGGGTATCGCGGGCCTCGTCGGCGCCATCCTGCTCGGCAAGCGCACGGGCTACAAGCGGGAGATCATGGCTCCGCATTCGATGACGCTCACCATGGTCGGCGCCTCGCTGCTGTGGGTCGGCTGGTTCGGCTTCAATGCCGGCTCGAACCTCGAAGCCAATGCCTATGCCGCTCTCGCCATGATCAACACGTTCCTGGCGACCGCAGCCGCCATCGTCTCCTGGGCGGTGGTTGAAACGCTCGTTCGCGGCAAGGCTTCGATGCTCGGTGCCGCCTCGGGTGCGGTTGCCGGTCTCGTTGCCGTTACCCCGGCTGCCGGTTTTGCCGGTCCGATGGGCGCGATCGTCCTCGGCCTCGTCGTCTCGCCGGTCTGCTACTTCTTCGTGGACGTGGTGAAAAACAAGTTCAACTATGACGACAGCCTCGACGTCTTCGGCATTCACGGCGTCGGCGGTATCCTCGGCGCGATCGGAACCGGCATCCTCGTCAATCCGGCCCTTGGTGGCGCCGGCATCGTCGACTATTCCACGGCTGACTTCGCCGCCGGCTATGCCGGCACGGCAACCCAGGTCTGGGCGCAGCTCAAGGGCGTCCTCGTCACGGTCGTTTGGTCCGGGATCGGCTCGTTCATCCTCTTCAAGGTGGTCGATGCGATCGTCGGTCTGCGCGTCTCGGTCGAAGCGGAGCGCGAAGGTCTCGACCTCTCCTCGCACGGCGAAGCGGCCTACCACACCAGCTAAGCAATTGCGGCGCCGCCTGTAGGCGGCGCCGCCGTCAGTCCCGTCGCGATCCGCATTTTACGTGGATCGCCTTTCGCCCGGATCCCCGCGATCCGGGCTTTTTTTGCCTCGGCACTCCCATCAACCGGTATTTCGGCTCCACACGCGCATGGTTAATGTCGCATTAACCCTACTCCGCGTAGGTTGATTCCATGGCACGCAATGTGCCCGGAGCATTCTGCGTCCACCCCGGCTTCGGAGGGCGGCAAGGATGCTCTGCAACTAATGGCCGGAATGCTCCCACCGTTCACTTGGAAGATGCGTGGCGCTCCGGCGGATCGAAACGGGCAGCAGGCAACATGAGCAGAAGCAACCCCGCAACGCTTGACAACCGTTCCAATCAGTTCGTGCTAACCGCCTTCCTCTGGCGCCAGATCGCGTCGCTGGCAGGCTTTGCGCTGTTCGGCGCCCTGGCGCTCGCCGTTGCCGCCCTGTCGACCTGGAACGTTGCCGATCCGAGCTTCTCCTATGCCACCTCGGACGAGCCGACCAACCTGCTCGGCTATGGCGGCGCCGCCTTTGCCGATATCTTCATGCAGTTCTTCGGCCTGGCGAGCGTCGTGGCGCTGCTGCCGGCGGTCGCCTGGGCCCTCGTGCTGATCGGCAACAAGCCCTTCGACAAGATCGTGAAGCGGCTCTGCCTCTGGTTCGTCGGGTCGGCTCTGGCAGGCGCTGCCTTGAGCTGCGTGCCGGCACCGATCACCTGGCCATTGCCAAATGGTCTCGGCGGCGTTTTCGGCGATATGATCCTGCGTTTCCCGGCGCTCTTTACCGGCACGTTCCCAACCGGCACCTTCGCGACCGTTCTCGCCTGCCTATTCGCCGCCCCGGCGGCCTGGGCGCTGATCTTCAGCGCCGGCCTGATCGGCGTCAGCGAGACGGACCTGGAAGAGGAAGCACCGGCGCCCGTCCCCAGCAAGGCGCGCACCATCCGCGAAGAACTCGAGGAAGACGACGACGAAGGTCCGCTGACCCTGCTGATGGGCTCGCTCGCCCATATGCGCTTCACGGCGCAGGCCCGGCTGCGGCGCGCCTTCGGCCTGAGCGCCAGCCGCGCCAAACGCCAGTACGACGAACCATATGATTTCAACAACGACGAATTCGGTACGCTCAACGAGCCGGTCCGGCCGAAGGCGCAGGCCGGCCTCGCACGTATCGAACCGTCGCTCGATCGCGCCGAGCGCCGCATCGTCACGCCGCCGCCGATCGTCGCCGATGAAAATGACCCGCCCTTCGACATCGACGAGGCTCGCCCGGCCGGGATTCTGCCGGACGACGAGGACGACATTGCCGCCGACTGGGCGCCGAGGCCTGCCCCCGCGAAGCCGACGGTCGCGATAGGCGGCTCGCGGGTGGCCCCGCTGCCGCCGCGCCCGAAGAGCGGCCAGCGCATCGAACGCGAGGCCCAGCGCTCCTTCGTCGACGAGGATGACGACTTCGCGCTGCCGCCGATCCATTTCCTCGCGGAGCCGAAGAATGTCGCGCGCGACGCCTCGCTGTCGGCGGATGCGCTGGAGCAGAATGCCCGCATGCTCGAGGGCGTGCTCGAGGATTTCGGCGTTAAGGGCGAGATCATCCATGTCCGTCCCGGCCCGGTCGTGACGCTCTACGAACTCGAGCCGGCGCCCGGCATCAAGTCGTCGCGCGTCATCGGCCTTGCCGACGACATCGCCCGCTCGATGAGCGCCATCGCCGCCCGCGTCGCCGTGGTGCCGGGCCGAAACGCCATCGGCATCGAACTGCCGAACCAGCGGCGCGAAATGGTTTATCTGCGCGAACTGATCGGCTCGCGCGACTTCGAGACCACCAAGACGAAGCTCGCCATGGCACTCGGCAAGACGATCGGCGGCGAAGCGGTCGTCGCCGACCTCGCCAAGATGCCGCATCTGCTCGTCGCCGGCACGACCGGCTCGGGCAAGTCGGTGGCGATCAACACGATGATCCTGTCGCTGCTCTATCGCCTCACCCCCGATCAGTGCCGGCTGATCATGATCGACCCGAAGATGCTCGAGCTCTCCGTCTATGACGGCATCCCGCATCTGCTCTCGCCGGTGGTTACCGACCCGAAGAAGGCCGTCGTCGCGCTGAAATGGACGGTGCGCGAGATGGAAGAGCGCTACAAGAAGATGTCGAAGATCGGCGTCCGCAACATCGATGGCTTCAACGCCCGCGTCGAGCAGGCGCTTGCCAGGGGCGAGGCGATCACCCGCACCGTCCAGACCGGCTTCGACCGCCAGACCGGCGAGGCCGTCTACGAAACCGAGGAGTTCGACCTCTCGCCGATGCCCTATATCGTCGTCATCATCGACGAGATGGCCGACCTGATGATGGTCGCCGGCAAGGATATCGAAGGTGCAGTGCAGCGGCTCGCCCAGATGGCGCGCGCCGCCGGCATCCACGTCATCATGGCGACGCAGCGCCCGTCGGTCGACGTCATCACCGGCACGATCAAGGCGAACTTCCCGACCCGCATCTCCTTCCAGGTTACCTCGAAGATCGACAGCCGCACCATCCTCGGCGAGCAGGGGGCCGAGCAGCTCCTCGGCCAGGGCGACATGCTCTACATGGCCGGCGGCGGCCGCATCCAGCGCGTCCACGGCCCCTTCGTCTCCGACACGGAAGTGGAAGAGGTGGTCGCCTATCTGAAGACGCAAGGGGTGCCGCAATATCTCGACGCGATCACCGAGGACGACGACGAGGAGAACGAAGGCGGCGGACCGGCCGGTACCTCGAATCTTGCGGATTCCGAGGACCCCTACGACCAGGCCGTGACGATCGTGCTGCGCGACGGCAAGGCATCGACATCCTACGTGCAGCGGCGTCTCGGCATCGGCTATAATAGGGCCGCATCGCTGATCGAGCGGATGGAGCAGGAGGGCATCATCGGACCGGCCAACCACGCCGGCAAGCGGGAAATCCTGGTGCCGACCGAAGCGGAGATCACGGGCCGGTAAGTCTGGAGAGCCGGTCGGTAACGGTCATTTGAGAGCGGGGGCGCCGCGGTGCCGGACAACGCCTTGAAGGCGCCCCACTTGCGCTCCACATGACGCTCGTATGAAGGAGACTGCGATGACAGAGACAAGAAACGATGACGGCAACACTCGGGCGATCTCGCGGCGCGTCTTCGTTTGCGGCCTGGCAGCGCTCACGGCCATCGCCGGAACGACGCTTGATGCGCCACCCGCTTCGGCGCAGGCCTCCGCCGTCGCCCAGAAGATCGCCGATCATTTCTCATCGGTGAAGACTATGGCCGGCGAATTCGTCCAGTTCGGTCCGCGCGGCGAGCAGACCGGCGGCAAGTTCTACATCCGTCGGCCCGGACGCATCCGCTTCAACTACGAGGCACCCTCGCCGATGCGCGTCATCGCCGACGGCCGGTCGGTGGTCATCGGCAACATGAAGCTGAAGACCTGGGACATCTATCCCTTGTCGAAGACGCCGCTCAATCTGCTCTTGAGCGAGAGGATCGACCTGAGCAGCCGCATGGTGCGCGCCGTCCGGGTCGAGCCCGATCTCATCACCATCGTGCTGGGCGACCGCTCGATCTTCGGCGATTCGACCATCACCATGATGTTCGATCCGAAAACCTACAATCTGAGGCAGTGGACGATTACCGACGCGCAGAAGAAGGACACGTCGGTGATGATCTTCAACGTGCAGACCGGCATCCAACTGGACGACAAGGTGTTCCGCATTCCTTATGACGAAGTGCGAAATAAAGGGGGCGGCCGCTGACCTTGCTCTACGGCGTCGTGCGTCTTCTTAGACGCACACAGGTCGCTGTAGCACTTGAATCGCCTTAAATCGGCTAGGATTTAAGGAAACGTGCAGTAGCCGGACACTGGAAAGAATTGGCCGCCCTCGGGCGGCCTTTTTCATGCTTGTCGATCGGCGCCGGACCTGCTTAAAACGGCCCCGTGTTGCCGGACGCCTTCTTTCTGTCATCGGCGAATTCTCCAGAGGAATATGGAATGACGCTTTCCATCGCCACGTGGAACATCAACTCCGTCCGCCTGCGCATGCCGCTGGTGGAGCATTTGCTGGCGACATGGCAGCCGGACATCCTCTGCCTGCAGGAAACCAAGTGCCCGGACGACCAGTTTCCCTCAGCACCGCTGAAGAAGCTCGGCTACCAATATATCGAGATGCACGGGCAGAAGGGCTATCACGGCGTGGCGACCATCTCGCGCCTGCCGTTGCACGAACTGGCCGATCGCCGCGACTATTGCGGTGTCGGAGATGCGCGCCATCTCTCCGTGGTCTTTCAAACTGGCGGCAAGACCGTTCGCCTGCACAATTTCTATGTGCCGGCCGGCGGCGACGAACCGGACCGCACGATCAACCCGAAATTCGGCCACAAGCTCGATTTCGTCGACGAGATGAAACTCCTGCACGCCGAAGCCGAAGCGGGCATCTCCTCGATCCTGGTCGGCGACCTCAACATCGCGCCCCTCGAGCACGACGTCTGGTCGCACAAGCAGCTCCTGAAGATCGTCAGCCACACGCCGATCGAAACCGATGGCCTCACCACGGTGATGACCGGCGGCGCCTGGGTCGACCTGATGCGCCAGCATACCCCGCCGCCTGAAAGGCTCTACACCTGGTGGAGCTATCGGGCAAAGGACTGGGCCGCGGCCGACCGCGGCCGCCGTCTCGACCACATCTGGTCCTCCGCCGACCTCGCCGCGAAGCTCGTCCGCGTCGACATCCTCAGGGAAGCACGCGGCTGGGAGCGCCCGTCCGACCACGTGCCGGTGATCGCCCATTTCGAACTTTGAGGTGTGGGCTCCCCACAGGTGGGAGGGGCTTCCTTGCCGCGCCCGGTCCACCCATGTCTCACCGGCTCTGACAGCTCAGATGTTGCGAGGGGCACAGGTCCGAGCCGCGGCCGCCTGGCCCCTCCCACTTGTGTAAGAGGGTGGGGAGGGGCTTTTTGGGCAAAGTTGCCTTCGACTAAGCGAAACGCCCGGCCAGCGCCTCGACCCGGCGGATCATCGCCTGCAGGTTGTCGCGGATCCGGGCTTCGACCATGGCGGTCACCTCCGGATATTCTTCCAGCATGCGGCGGAACAGCGGCCGGTTGATGCGGATCACCTCGCTGTCCTCGTCGGCGGTGGCGGTGAACTTGCGCTCGACCATCGATATCAGCGCCAGCTCAGATAACAGCGTGCCGCGGCCGACGGTGTCGACCGGCTGCGGGCGGCCTTCGGCGTTGAGCTTCGAAAGCGAGAAGCTCCCGGCGGCAACCGCATAGGCGCAATCGGCCGGAGCGCCTTCGCGAAAGAGCTCGTGGCCCTTGGCGATGCGGCGGCGCTCGGCGCCGAAGGCGATCAGCCGAAGCTTGTCGTCGCCGATGTCGGCGAAAAGCGAGACGTTGGACAGAAGCGCGATGTCATCATTGAGCGTCACGCAGCAATTCTCCTGGCTATCTCTGAAGAGCGGAATGCGGAACGGAAAACCGCTTCACGCGATCCCGCGCTACGGAACGATCTTGTAGCCGCCGTTCTCTGTCACCAGAATCTCGGCATTGGAAGGGTCGCGTTCGATTTTTTGGCGCAGCCGATAGACATGTGTTTCGAGCGTATGCGTCGTCACCCCGGAATTGTAGCCCCAGACCTCTTCGAGCAGGACGTCGCGGGTAACCACCTTCTGTTCGGCACGGTAAAGGTAGCGGATGATCGCCGCCTCCTTCTCGGTGAGGCGAATCTTCTGGCCGTTCTCCATCGTCAGCAGCTTCTGGCTCGGCTTGAATGTATAGGGGCCGACGCTGAAGGTCGCGTCCTCGCTCTGCTCGTGCTGGCGAAGCTGGGCGCGGATGCGGGCCAGCAGCACGGCGAAACGGAAGGGCTTGGTGACATAGTCGTTGGCGCCAGCCTCGAGACCCAGGATCGTGTCCGAATCGGTATCGTGACCGGTCAACATGATGATCGGCGCCTTGAACCCGCCCTTGCGCAGCAGCTTCACCGCCTCGCGGCCATCCATGTCCGGCAGGCCGACATCCATGATCAACAGGTCCACCTGGCGGGCGCGCGCCGTCTGGATGCCTTTGCCGGCGGTCGATTCCTGCAGGAGGTCGAACTCCTCGTAAAGAGAAAGCTGCTCTATCAACGTCTCACGCAGATCATTGTCATCGTCGACAAGGAGGATGGTGCGCGTCGCCATGGGATATTTCCTGTTGCTTCCTGAATTCAACCTAGCTCAAATGCCGCCCTTGGCAAAGCGCGGCGGACACGCAATCTTGTCGGCCTGGAACCGTGGATAGGGTGGCCGCGAGATCACGGGCAAAGCAAGAATTTGTGAGAATAATGCGCAAGAAAACGTCGGGAGTAAGATCGGGGAAGTCCACCATCCTTGTCCGCGCTGCGCCGCGCGACCGCCGGCGCGCCCTTGTGAGCTTTGACGGCAGAACGGAGCAGGCGGCGATCGGGCGAAGCGGCCTCACCGCCCTGAAGCGCGAAGGAGACGGCGCGACGCCGCGGGCGACGATGAAACTGATCGGCGGCTTCGTGCGCAGCGATCGCGTTTCCCTGCCGTCGACCCGGCTGCCGATGCGCGGGATCCGCCGCGACATGCTCTGGTGCGACGCGCCGGACCATGCATCCTATAACCGCCCAGTGAGGGCGCCGTTTGCCGCGAGCCACGAGACGATGATGCGGGACGACGGGCTTTACGACGTCTGTCTGGTCATGGACTGGAACATCACCTGCAGACGGCGGCAAGCGGGCTCGGCGATATTCGTCCACCTCATTCGTCCCGGCTACGAGCCGACGCAAGGCTGTATCGCCGTCAGCCTGCCGGCGATGAAACGGCTGATCCGGCACATGCGTCGGGGAACGGCAGTCAGGGTCGCCTAGAGCATTTCCTGGTTAAATTGAACCATTCTGTTGGCTCAAGCGGAGTGGAATGTTTGCTCGGCTGGCGCGCGGCGTAGCCAACGCTACGGCGAAGCCAGCCGAGCAAACAGGCCGCGCGCTTCAGCCAACCCGAAGGGCCGGGCATCTTTCCGCCAGCCTCAGAGGCGATCGCCTCGGCCGTACATCCGGGGCACGACACTCGGCAATCGCCTCTGCTCTGACGCAAACCTGCTCCGGCAGAATGGTTCAATTTAACCAGGAAAGGCTCTAGGATGCGCCGGTCGCCTCATGATCCATCATCGAGCAGGCGCGGCGTCACGAACTGGACGAGCCGCCCCATGCCGGGCGCTATCTCCGACCATTGCTCGATGGTGAAATCCATGACGGCGAGCCCGGCCGTCGGAAACTTCTTCCTGAGGCGCTCCAGCGCCACCGCATCGCCGCCGCCGGCGAGGAGCAGTGCGAGTTCCGCCATGCCCGGATTGTGCCCGACGAGCAGCAGCTTTTCGACGGACGGCTCCACCTTGCGGATCACGTCGACTATGGCCGTGGCGGCAACCTCGTAGATGCTGACGGCGTCACGGGCGGCAACCTTGTGCGGCAAAGCTTCGGCGACGAGTTCCCAGGTCTCTTGCGCGCGTCGGGCGGTTGAAACGAGGGCGAGGTCCGGGATCAGGCCCCGCTGCGCCATGAAGGCGCCAATTGCCGGGGCCGCCTTTCGACCGCGGCCGGCAAGCGCCCGGCGATGGTCGGCAACCCCCTCCGGCCAGGCGGATTTGGCGTGGCGGAGCAGCATGAGGCGGCGTATCGGAGGGCTGGCGTCGTCAGGCATGGGGCGCTCCTCATGTGTCGGCCGATGATCCTATTGTCGCACCGACGCATGCAATAAAAAAGGCCGCCCGGAAGGGCGGCCGAGCATGCCGGAAAAGCTCAAAACCGGCTTATTTCCACTCGCGGATATCGACGAAGTTGCCCGCTACCGCGGCGGCGGCAGCCATCGCCGGGGAGACCAGATGAGTGCGGCCCTTGAAGCCCTGGCGGCCTTCGAAGTTGCGGTTCGACGTCGAGGCGCAGCGTTCGCCGGGCTTCAGCCGGTCGTCGTTCATCGCCAGGCACATGGAGCAGCCGGGCTCGCGCCAGTCGAAACCGGCTTCCCTGAAGATCTTGTCGAGACCCTCGGCCTCGGCCTGTTCCTTGACGAGGCCGGACCCCGGCACGATCATCGCCGAAACGGTCGAGGCGACCTTGCGGCCCTCGACCACCTTGGCGACGGCGCGCAGGTCCTCGATGCGGCCATTGGTGCAGGAGCCGATGAAGACCCGGTCGACGGCGATGTCGGTGATCTTCGTGCCCGGCTTCAGGCCCATATAGTCGAGCGCACGCCATTTCGAGGTCCGCTTCGTCTCGTCCTGAATATCGTCGGGGTTAGGAACGACACCCTGGACCGAGATGACGTCTTCCGGAGAGGAGCCCCAGGAGACGATCGGCGGCAGGCTGGCGGCGTCGAGCACGACGACGCGATCGTAATGGGCGCCCTCGTCGGTGTGCAGCGTCTTCCAGTAGTCGAGCGCCATGTCCCAGGCCTTGCCCGTCGGGGCGCGCGGCTTATCCTTGATATATTCGAAGGTCGTTTCGTCCGGCGCGATCAGGCCGGCGCGGGCGCCGCCTTCGATCGTCATGTTGCAGACCGTCATGCGGCCTTCCATCGACAGCGACCGGATCGCCTCGCCGGCGAATTCGATGACGTGGCCGGTGCCGCCGGCCGTGCCGATCTCGCCGATGATGGCGAGAATGATGTCCTTGGCGGTCACGCCGGGCGGCAGTTGCCCGTCGACGCGCACCAGCATGTTCTTCGCCTTCTTCTGGATCAGCGTCTGGGTTGCAAGCACGTGCTCCACTTCCGAGGTGCCGATGCCGTGCGCCAGCGCCCCGAAGGCGCCGTGCGTCGAGGTGTGGCTGTCGCCGCAGACGATCGTCATGCCCGGAAGCGTAAAGCCCTGCTCTGGGCCGACGATATGGACGATGCCTTGACGCTTGTCGTTCTCGGAATAATATTCGACGCCGAAATCGGCGGCGTTTTTGGCAAGCGCCTCGACCTGAATGCGGCTTTCCTCGTTCTTGATGCCGAGGTGGCGATCCGGCGAGGTCGGGACGTTGTGGTCGACGACGGCGAGCGTCTTTTCTGGCGCGCGGACCTTGCGGCCGGCCATGCGCAGTCCTTCGAAGGCCTGCGGACTCGTCACCTCGTGCACGAGGTGACGGTCGATGTAGAGCAGACAGGTGCCGTCATCCTGGCTGTTGACCAGATGATCGTCCCAGATCTTGTCATAGAGGGTACGCGGTGCGCTCATGGCATATATCCATCGAATATTCAGATACGGAAAAACCGGCAGCGGTGCGGCCGGAAACAACACTGATCAAGCGATCAGCATAGGCGGCTCGTCAGCGCCCCGCAGACACGCGCAAAAAAACGTGCCGGCAGACGCTTATGGTCCTGCAGCACGACGATTTTCTGTTCGCGACATCCGAATTTGGATTCCATGGCCGGTGCTCATATCAATTTTTTGACTGTTCGGCAATCGGCGGGATGGCGTCTGCAACAGGCGCTGTGCCTCGGTTCGCTCCTCCCAAACCCCTCCCCACAAGAGGGAGTGACTCTGCGGCATCGTAAGTCCCTCGCCCTTGTGGTCTGCGGCATCGTAAGTCCCTCGCCCTTGTGGGGAGGGGTTGGGGGCCGTTTCCGGCGATAGGACACCCTACCGCGCCTCAGCCCTTCTCAGCCGCCGCTCAAACGCCCTGAGCGCCAGCGACAGGCCGATCGTCAGAATCAGGTAGACATAGGCGACGATCGAATAGGTCTCGAAGAAGCGAAACGAGCCCGAGGCATAGACCTTGCCCATCTGGGTGATGTCGGCGACGCCGAGCACCGAGACGAGCGAGGAATCCTTGACCATCGCGACGAAGTCGTTGCCGAGCGGCGGCAGGATGACGCGGATCGCCTGCGGAAAGAGGACGAGGCGGAAGCGCTGGTAACGCGAGAGCCCGAGCGCCTTGGCGGCCTCCACCTGGCCCTTGTCGACCGACTGGATGCCGGCGCGGAAGACCTCGGCGATGAAGGCGGAGTAGCCGATCATCAGCGCGATGATCGCCCGCCACATCAACGAGATGTCGCGAACGACGAGCGGCTCCATGAAGCCCGCCGAAATGATGGGCGATGTCAGGAAATTCACGGTCACCACCAGGGCCGGCGCCCCGACGAAGGCGATATAGAAGAGCAGCACGAGGATCGGCACGCCGCGGATGACTTCCGTATAGAAGCGCGCCACCTGTCGCAGCGCCACGTGCTCGGAAAGCGCCATCAAAGCCACGGCGAGGCCGAGCACGGTCGCCAGCGCAAAGCCTGTCAGCGTCACGAAGACGGTGACGCCGATGCCCTTCAGCACGACGGTGAAAACCTGGGTGAAGATGTCGTTCGAGACGATCACCGCGGCAAGCGCCACGGCGATCAGGAGAAGGGCGACCAGCCACCAGGGATAGTCGCCCTTCTCGGAAGTGTCGGATGATTGGACCGGCGCCATCGAGATTCCAATAAGTTGGAGCGGGATGCGGGCGGAAGACCGCACCTCATCGCGCGCCGGCGATCAGCCGCCCATCTTGTAGTCGAGGAACCATTTCTTGTTGAGCGCGTCGAAGGTGCCGTCCTCCTTGAGCGCCTTGATGGCGGCGTTGACCGGTTGGACGAGATCGGATCCCTTCGGGAAGATGAAGCCGAAATCCTCGGTGCCGAGCGGCTCGCCGACCACCTTGAGCGCGCCTGCTGACGAATCGACATAGCCCTTGGCGGCGACGCTGTCGGTCAGCACCAGGTCGACGTCGCCGGCTTTCAGCGCCTGCACCGTCGCACCGAAGGTTTCGAACAGCTTGATGCGCGGGTTCTGCTCGTTGCCGTCGAGGATCTCATAGACGGCCGTGTAGAAGGGCGAAGTGCCGGGCTGGGCGCCGATCAGCGCGTCCTCGACGGCAGCAAAGCTCTTGGCATCCTTGAAGCGCGTTTCGTCGCCGCGCACCAGCATGAACTGCTGCGAACGCATATAAGGATCGGAGAAATCGACCTTCTCCTTGCGGTCGTCCTTGATGGTGATGCCGGTCATGCCGATCTGGTATTGGCCGTCGGAAACCGACTGGATCATCGCGTCCCAGCTGGTGTTCTGATATTCGATCGTGAAGTTCAACCGCTTGGCGATCTCGTTCATCGCGTCATATTCCCAACCGACCGCCTGGCCGGACTTCGGATCGATGAACTGTAGCGGCGGGTAGGCGTTCTCGGTGACGACGACGACCGTCTTGCCGCCGAGATCCGGCAGGTCGCTCGCGACTGCGGGCGCGGAAAACACGAAGGGAACGGCGAGCGCAGCGGCGATGCCCGCAAGCACGTGGCGACGGATTGTCATTGGAGGAACTCCCGAAAATTGTGGCGACCGAAAATGTCACAAATTCTGTCGGGAAGACAAGCAGATAGTTCTAAAGAAGAAAGGCGGCCCCGAGACCGCCTTTCCGTTCAACGCAGAGAGTCGAAATCTTATTCGGCTGCCGCTTCGGCTGCCTTTGCCTCTTCGGCTGCCTTCGCTTCAGCAGCTTCGGCGGCTGCCTTCTCGGCGGCGAGCGCCTGGGCGGCTGCAATCTTCTCAGCCTCGATGCGTGCCTTCTCTTCGGCAACGGCCTGACGCTCGGCTTCGTTCAGCTTGCGGGCGCGCGTGCCGGTGTTCTCGACGATACGCGCCGATTTGCCACGACGATCGCGCAGGTAGTAGAGCTTGGCGCGACGGACCTTACCGCGGCGAACCACTTCGACGCTCTCGACGAGCGGCGAGTAAACCGGGAATACGCGCTCGACGCCTTCGCCGTAGGAGATCTTGCGGACGGTGAAGCTCTCGTTGAGGCCACCGCCGGAGCGGGCGATGCAGACGCCTTCATAGGCCTGGACGCGGGTACGGCTGCCTTCGACGACGCGGACGTTGACGCGGACGGTGTCGCCGGCGGAGAAATCGGGAAGGGTGCGCTTGGCGGCGATCTTGGCGGCCTGTTCGGCTTCCAGCTGCTGGATGATGTTCATCGGTCTAACCTTTGCTTTCTTCTGAAACAGCCAGAGCGCTCTCGGCCGGCCTGTCGGAATTCCTTCAGGTCTTGCCCTCTTGGAGGACAGGAGCGGTTTCGCCATTCTTTGTTGGTGGTCGACGGGCAAGAACCCGAACCGGTGCGGCACATACACCAAACGACGCCGCTTGTCATCCCCGATCGCAGATTTTCTCGACCAATCGCCCGCGTTGGCGGCTGAGGACCCTCCCCAATCCTGCCAATTCAAAAACCCTCCCCAACCCCTCCTCACAGGTGGGAGGGGTTGGGGAGGGGGTTATTGGCTGGTGGCGGGCTTGCGATCGATTGCTCCAGCCGTTATCCCCGAATCCGAGCTTTTCGAGGACGGCCATGACGATTTTCCAGGCGCTGTTGCTTTTTGTTGCGGGGTTCCTATCCGGGGCCGTCAATGCCATTGCCGGCGGCGGCACGTTTCTGACTTTCGGCGCCATGACGCTGGGGGGCCTGCCGCCGATCGTCGCCAACGCCACCTCCTCGATCGTCCAGTTTCCCGGCTACATCACCTCGGCGCTCGCCTATGCCAAGGAAATCCGCGCCGATCGGCGGAACGCCATTGTCCTCGGCGCCATTTCGGCGATTGGCGGGCTTGCCGGCGCGCTGCTCCTGCTTTCGCTCTCCAACCCGTCGTTCCGGGCGATGGTGCCCTGGCTGCTGATCGCCGCGACGGGGATCTTTGCGGCCGGCCCTCTCCTGAAGTCGAAAGCCCGCAGCGACGAGCACCGAATCGGGCCGCTCGGCGTGGCGAGCCAGATGGTGACCTCCGTCTATGGCGGGTTCTTCGGAGCCGGCATGGGCATCATGATGCTTGCGGTGCTCGGGCTTGCCACTGGCGGCAGCTACCACCGGCTGAATGCGCTGAAGAACTTCATCTCAATCGTCATCGCGCTGATCGCCATCCTTGTCTTTTCAGCCGGCGGCGTCGTTTCCTGGCTGCATGCGGCGATCATGGTGCCGGGTGCGGCCCTTGGCGGCTATTGCGGCGTCTGGGCCGCCCGGCGCGTTCCGCAAACCGTCATTCGCGCCATCGTCGTCGCCGTCGGCCTGCTGCTCGCCGCCTATTATTTCTTCACCGGCTGAACCGTATTCTGCTCCAGCAGGTCGGGACGGCGCGCCGCCGTCAGCCGCTGCGCTTCGGCCTCGCGCCACTTGGCAACGGCACCGTGGTTACCCGAGGTCAGCACTGCCGGGATCTCACGGCCTTCGAAGACCTGCGGCCGGGTATAGTGCGGATGCTCGAGCAGCCCGCCCTCGAAGCTTTCATGCAGGCCGGACAATTCGTTGCCCATCACGCCCGGCAGGATCCGGACGACCGCGTCGAGCAGGACCAGCGCCGCCGGCTCGCCGCCGGAAAGGATGTAGTCGCCGATCGAGACCTCTTCGAGATTGCGCGTGTCGATGACCCTCTGGTCGACGCCCTCGAAGCGCCCGCAGACGATGACGATCCCGGGGCCTGCGGCTAGCTCGCGAATGCGGGCCTGTGTCAGGGGCCGGCCGCGCGGGCTCATCAGCAGGCGTGGCCGGCCGTCATCTATCGAGACGTGGTCGATGGCGCGGGCCAAAACATCCGGCTTCAACACCATGCCGGCACCGCCGCCGGCCGGCGTATCATCGACGGTACGGTGCTTGTCCTCGGCGAAATCGCGGATCTGCACGGCCTCGATCGACCAGTGGCCGCGCTCCAGCGCCTTGCCGGCCAGCGACACGCCGAGATGGCCCGGGAACATCTCCGGGTATAGCGTCAGGACCGTCGCGCGAAAGGACATGGCCTGCGGTTCACTTGCGCTTCGTCGGGAATTGCTTGTCGAGGCTCTCGTCCTTGTCGTCGACGAGACCGGCGGCGACCGGATCGACCAGCATCTTGCCGGCCTCGAGATCGATCTCCAGCACCGACCATTCGGTGAAGGGGATCAGCACCGGCCGACGGCCGGGGCCCTTCAGTTCCAGGAGATCACCCGCGCCGAAGTCGAAGACGCCGGTCACCGAGCCGTAGCTCTTGCCCGTGCCGTCGACCGCTTCCAGGCCTTCGAGATCCGCATAGAAAAACTCCTCCTCGTCGAGATCGTCGTCGGGAAGATTGTCGCGCTCGATGAAGAGTTCGAGACCGTTCAGCGCCTCGGCCGCCGTGCGGTCGTTGATGCCGCGAAAACGGACGATGACCACGTTCTTGGCTTCACGGATTTCCAGCACCTCGAAGACACGCCCGTCCTCGCTGTGCAGGTTGCCGTAGTCCCCAAGTGCCGTCGGATCGTCCGTGAAGGATTTTACCCGCACTTCGCCGCGCAGGCCTTGGGCCGCACCGATCGTCGCCATCAGGACTGGGTTTTCGAGTGTCGTCATTTCGGCATCCAGCTGGGAGCGGGCGCATTGTACCCGATCCCGCTCCAATTCTTTAAACGTGCACATAAAGCAAAACGGGCGGCATGAAAATGCCACCCGTTTGCTACACCGTTTTGGCGGGGATTATTCCGCGGCAGTTTCCGCAGCTGCAGCGGCTGCGTCTTCGGCCTTCTGCTTGGCTTCGGCGGCACGTTCCTGTGCCTTCTTGCCGGGCTCTGCCTTGGTCGGATTGTTGCGAGCCGGGCGCTTGGCAAGGCCGGCCTGGTCGAGGAAGCGCAGGACGCGATCGGTCGGCTGGGCGCCCTGGGCGAGCCAGTGGCTGACGCGCTCGGCATTCAGTTCGATGCGCTTTTCGTCGTCCTTGCCGAGCATCGGGTTCCAGGAACCGATCTTCTCGAGGAAGCGGCCGTCACGCGGGCTGCGCGCATCGGCAACGACGATCTGGTAGAAGGGGCGCTTCTTGGAGCCGCCACGGGCGAGACGAATTTTCAGTGCCATTTCAATTTACTCCTTGCAGGCTTTCTTGACCGCTTCGTTCAAGCGGAACGGGTGGTGCCGGCGCTGCCCGCGGGCTGCGAGCGATCGGCGGCGATGGCTTCATGATGCCGGATGACTTCCTTGATGATGAAGTTCAGAAACTTCTCGGCGAAATCCGGATCCAGATTGGCGTCCTTGGCCAGATGGCGAAGGCGTTCGATCTGGTATTCTTCGCGCGCCGGATCGGCCGGCGGCAGCTTGTGCTTGGCTTTCAGAACGCCGACCGCCTTGGTGCAGCGGAACCGTTCGGCCAGCATGTGGACGAGCGCGGCATCGATGTTGTCGATCGACTGCCGGTAGCTCGCCAATTCCTCTTTGATCTCGGGATCAAGCATTCGTCGCGATCCTCACTTCTTCTTCGGGAGGCCGGGAAGGCCTGGGAGGCCGCCGCCGAGGCCGGGCAGACCGCCGCCGGGCAAACCGCCACCGCCGAGGCCCGGAAGGCCGCCGGGCTTGCCGAGACCAGCAGCCTCGGCCTGCTTCTGCAGCGCCTCGAGCTGTTTCGGGTCCAGCTTCGAAAGATCCGGCATGCCGCCGCCCAATCCGCCAAGGCCCATCTTGTTGGCAAGGCCGCCCATCATCTGCTTCATCATGCCGCCGCCTTTGCCCTTGCCGCCCATCATCTTCATCATGTCCGCCATCTGGCGGTGCATCTTCAGAAGCTTGTTGATGTCGGCGGCATCGGTGCCGGAGCCGCTGGCGATGCGCTTCTTGCGCGAATGCTTGAGCATGTCCGGGTTGGCGCGTTCGGCCCTGGTCATCGAGGAGATGATGGCGAGCTGGCGCTTGAAAAGCCTGTCGTCGAGGCCGGCGGCGGCCATCTTGTCCTTCATTCCGGTCATGCCGGGCATCAGCCCCATGATGCCGCCCATGCCGCCCATCTTCTGCATCTGCCGCAATTGATCGGCCAGGTCGTCGAGGTCGAACTTGCCCTTGGCCATCTTGGCGGCCATGGCGGCCGCCTTCTCGGCATCGATGTTCTCCGCCGCCTTCTCGACCAGCGAGACGATGTCGCCCATGCCGAGGATCCGGTCGGCAACGCGGCGCGGATGGAACTCTTCGAGCTCGTCCATCTTCTCGCCGACGCCGATCAGCTTGATCGGCTTGCCGGTGACGGCACGCATCGACAGCGCCGCACCGCCGCGGCCGTCGCCGTCCATGCGGGTCAGCACCAAGCCGGTAATGCCGACGCGGTCGTCGAAGTTGCGGGCGAGATTGACGGCGTCCTGGCCGGTCAGCGCGTCGGCGACGAGCAGGATCTCGTGCGGATTGGACTTCCGCTTGATCTCCGCCATCTCGATCATCAGCGGCTCGTCGATATGGGTGCGGCCGGCGGTGTCGAGGATGACGACGTCATGGCCGCCGAGCTTGGCGGCCTGCACGGCGCGGGCGGCGATATCGGTCGGCGACTGGCCGGCGATGATCGGCAGCGTGTCGACGCCCGTCTGGACGCCCAACTGCCGCAACTGCTCCTGCGCGGCCGGGCGACGCGTGTCGAGCGAGGCCATCAGGACCTTCTTCTTGTCCCGCATCGTCAGCCGCTTGGCGATCTTGCCGGTCGTCGTCGTCTTGCCCGAACCCTGCAGGCCGACCATCATTACGACGACGGGAGCCGGGGCATTGAGATCGATCGTCACGCCCTCGGAACCGAGCATGCCGATAAGCTCGTCATGGACGATCTTGACGACCATCTGGCCGGGCTTGATCGATTTCAGGATCTCGGCGCCGACCGCCTTCTCGCGAACCTTTTCGGTGAAGGAGCGCACCACATCGAGCGCGACGTCGGCTTCGAGCAGCGCACGGCGAACCTCCCGGAGCGCCGCGGAAACGTCAGCTTCCGACAGGGCGCCGCGGCCGGTCAGTCCATTCAATATGGAACCAAGACGGTCCTGGAGGCTCTCGAACATTCTCTCTTCCTTCTGGTTTCCGGTTTCACCTGGTTTGACCTGGGGACTCGCCGAAAACTGGGGTTCCTTCGCGCGGAAAACAAGGCGCAAAGCCAAAAACCACCCGAGGGCGCGACGCGCTGTCGGGTGTTAACCTCCGGGCTCTCTTTATACCTTTGCGGGGCCCGGTCGGCGGCTTCGAAGTCATCACTTGCGAAGGAATTTCGTCGCGATAAACAGGAAAGCGACCGAAAAGTCAAGTTAGAGGTGAAGCTGCTGCAATGACCGCGGCTTGGATGCGGATCGTCGGCGACCCTCGGCAGGTGTCGCAACGACCAGGAGAAGCGGCGTCACAGGCCCTCCTCCTTCTCGCCGGCCTGCCGGGCAAGCACTGCAAAGGCGGTATCAATCCGCGTCATGACTCTCAGAGCCACGACCACCTCGGTCTGGTTGATGTCGCCGAGGACGCCCCGCAGCATTTCGAGCTCGCGCTGATGGACGCCGTGAAAAAGATCCCTGCCGGCTGGGCTTGGTGCGCAGAAACCGGCCCGCCGGTGCTCGGGATTGGGCTTCTTCTCGACCAGCCCTTTCCTGATGAGGCCGGCGGCGACGCGCTGCACGAACTGGCGCTTCATCGCTAGCCGCCTGGCTGCCTCCGGCACCGTCACCGGCGCCTCGCAGATGAGTTCCAGCACGGCACGCTCGGCAACCGTGATCCCGGCGCCCTCGAGCATCTTCTCGAACGTCCTGCTGACGTTGAGATGAACCGGACGGACGAGCTTGATTGCCTTGTAGAGGCGTTCCTGTTTGTCGAATCGGACGAGCATGGATGCATGGTAGCAATCGAGTTGTCATTCTCAAGAAATTCTTAACCGATTTCTCTCCGACCCTGTGATCGAGCGCTGAAGCTCCTATCTTTCTCCGACAGCAGAGCCATTCGACAGCTTAGGTCGGCAATGAGCAAAGGCGGCAACCGCTACTACAACGGACCCGTTTCGGACCATTTCGACGGCGTTCACTTCTTCAATCCCGGCGGAATGGCACCGCGCGGTTTTGCCGACCTGTTGCGCTGGCAGGTGCGGGGCAAACGCGTGCGTTGGCCGAGGCATTACGACAGCCCCTTCGTGGAGGTGCGGCCCGAGCTTACTGTCGACGGCGACCGCCTGCGGGTGACGATGGTCGGTCATGCGACGCTTCTGATCCAGGTGGCCGGTCTCAACATCCTGACCGATCCGGTCTGGTCTCACCGGGCGAGCCCTTTCGCCTTTGCCGGGCCGCGTCGGCACAATGCGCCGGGCATTCACATGGACGACCTCCCGCCGATCGACCTCGTCCTCGTCACCCACAACCACTACGACCATCTCGACCTTGAGACGCTTGGCGCGCTGTACGCCGAGCACGCGCCTTGGGTGGTAACGCCGCTCGGCAACGACACGATCATCCGCAGCGCCGTACCGGACATGGAAATATCCGTTGTCGATTGGGGCGATCGTATCGAGGTGGGCGACGGCGTCGTCATCCATGCCGAACCCTGCCACCATTGGTCTGCCCGGGGCACACGCGACCGACGGATGGCGCTCTGGGCCGCCTTCGTCATCGAGACGCCGGCCGGCAGAATCTACCATATCGGCGACACCGGCTTCCACGGCGGCATCAATTATCGCACTGCCCGCGACAAGCATGGCCCCTTCCGCCTCGCCAACCTGCCCTTCGGCTGCTACGAACCCCGCTGGTTCATGGAAAGCCACCACCAGAACCCGGAGGAGGCGGTGATGGGCATGCTCGCCTGCGGGGCCGAACACGTGGCGGGACATCATTGGGGGACGTTTCGCCTGACCGACGAGGGGATCGAGGAGCCGCTCAGCGCGCTCGAAACCGCCCTCGACAAGGCCGGTATCGAGCCCGGTCGGTTCCGGCCGCTGCGGCCGGGGGAGGTCTTCGACGTTCCTGCCTAGTTCGAACGAAGCCGGCACTGGTAATTTCCGGGCTTTTCCGCCATATACAGCCCGAATGAAAGGCGCCTCCCCGGCGGGGACCAGTTTGGACAAATCGCGACATGACCGACCACGTGCAATTTGCCAGGATGAACGGGCTTGGAAACAAGATCCTGGTGGTCGACATGCGCGGCCGCAGGGACCGGGTCACGCCTGAGGCCGCGATCGCGCTCAACGCCGATCCGGCGACCCAGTTCGACCAGATCATGGCGATCCACGATCCGAAGGCGTCCGGCACCGATGCCTGGATCGACATCATCAATTCCGACGGCTCTATGGCCCAGGCCTGCGGCAACGGCACCCGCTGCGTCGTGCAGGCGCTTGCCGCCGAGGCCGGCAAAAAGGCCTTTCTCTTTCATACCGTCGCCGGCCTGCTCGAAGCGAAGGAGCACGACGACGGCTTGATTTCGGTCGACATGGGACTACCGCGGTTCGGTTGGGATGAAATTCCGCTCGCCGAGGAATTCCACGATACGCGCCAGATCGAGCTGCAGATCGGCCCGATCGACGATCCGGTGCTGCATTCGCCCTCGGTTGCTTCGATGGGCAATCCGCATGCGATCTTCTGGGTGGAGAACGATGTGTGGAGCTACGAGCTCGATCGCTTCGGACCGCTCCTTGAAAATCACCCGATCTTCCCCGAGCGTGCCAACATCTCGATCGCTCGCGTCCGTTCGCGCCAGGAGATGGACCTGAGGACCTGGGAGCGCGGCGCGGGGCTAACGCTTGCCTGCGGTTCTGCCGCCTGTGCTGCCGCGGTCAGCGGTGCCAGGACAGGTCGCACGAACCACACTGTCACCGTGAATGTTCCGGGCGGTCCGCTCCTGATCGAATGGCGGGAACGAGACAACCACGTCATCATGACGGGACCGGCCGAATGGGAGTGGTCTGGCACGCTGGATCCCTCAACCGGCGCCTTCGAGCGCGAGGTCACGACCAGCGAAAGCGGAGCGCGAGCGCTTTGAGCGGCGTCGAGGTCATCACCTTCGGTTGCCGCCTCAACACCTGTGAATCGGAAGTGATGCGGGCGGAGGCCGAGAAGGCGGGGCTGAACAACGCCATCCTCGTCAACACCTGCGCCGTCACGGCCGAGGCCGTGCGTCAGGCACGCCAGGCGATCCGCCGCGTGCGGCGCGACAATCCGCACGCCCGCATCATCGTCACCGGCTGCGCCGCCCAGACCGAGAAGGAAACTTTTGCCGACATGGCAGAGGTGGACGCGGTTCTCGGCAACGAGGAGAAGCTCGCGAGCGCTTCCTATCGTTCGCTGCCGGACTTCGGCGTCTCGGCCGAGGAGAAGTTGCGCGTCAACGACATCATGAGCGTGCGCGCCACGGCGCCGCAGATGATCAAGCACATCGACGGGCACGTGCGCGCCTTCATTCAGGTGCAGAACGGCTGCGACCATCGCTGCACCTTCTGCATCATCCCCTATGGCCGCGGCAATTCCCGCTCCGTGCCGATGGGCGCGGTCGTCGACCAGGCGCGGCGGCTCACCGAAAGCGGCTATCGCGAGATCGTCTTGACCGGTGTCGACGCGACCAGCTACGGCGCCGACCTGCCTGGAACCCCGATGCTCGGGCTTCTCGCCAAAACGCTTCTGAAGCAGGTGCCGGACATCCTGCGGCTGCGCCTTTCCTCGATCGACAGCATCGAGGCGGACCGGCATCTCCTCGACCTGATCGCCGACGAGCCGCGCTTCATGCCGCATTTGCATCTCTCGCTGCAGCACGGCGACGACCTGATCCTGAAGCGCATGAAGCGGCGCCATTCGAGCGGCGACGCCCGCGCCTTCTGCGACCAGGTGCGCAGCTTGCGACCCGAGATCAGCTTCGGCGCCGACATGATCGCCGGCTTTCCGACGGAAACGGAAGAGATGTTCGAAAACGCGGTGCGCCTCGCCGAGGACTGCGGCCTCGCCCACCTCCACGTCTTCCCTTATAGCCCGCGCCCCGGCACGCCGGCGGCCCGCATGCCGCAGCTCGACCGGGCGCTCGTCAAGGAGCGGGCCGCGCGTCTACGCGCGAAAGGCGCCGCGCTTCACGCCGCCCATCTCGACCGCATGATCGGCACCGAGCAGACGATTCTCGTCGAGTTGAACGGATTGGCGCATACCGAGAACTTTACGCTCGTCGATGCTGCCGGCCTCGAGCCGCGGTCGCTGCTGGAGGTCACGATCTCCGGCCACAATGGCAAGCATCTGGCGATGCAACGAAAACAGATGGCTGCGGCCTGATATCCGGACATTTCCATGGCAATTGGTTTCATCAAGAAGATCTTCTCCTTCGGCAAGGACACCGTCGAAGAGAAAACCGTGCCGCCGCAGGAGGTAGTGCCGGAGGCGCCGGTTGCCGATGAGGCTTCGGTAACCGTCTCTGACGTTTCGGGACATCTCCCCGACACGGGGGGAGAGGAGGGGGCGACCGCCGAAGATGATCGCGATGATCCTAGCGAGGAGAGGGCTGGCGAGATTTTGCCATCCGTCGAACGCGCCCCGGATGAGGTCGGCACCCATCGCGAAGAAATCAAGGCAAGCGCCGGCATCGCTCCTGGCGAAAGCGTCGAGATGGAAGACCAGAGCGCTCCGCCTCCGATCTCCCCCCTTGCGGGGGAGATGCCCGGCAGTGCAGAGGGGGGTGAGCCCCCTCCCGAAGATGCCGCGCTTGGCGATGAGGTCGAGATACCTTCCTCTGTCCCTTCGGGACATCTTCCCCGCAAGGGGGGAGATTTGGGGGAGACCGAGGCGATTGCCGAGGACGACCGGACGGGCTTTGAGGAGGCCAGGGCCGGTGCGGACGATCGCGTCGCCTCGTCCGAGTCAAGCTCGCAAGACGCTCCGGAGATAACCGCACCGGAGACCGACGCTGCAGGCGAAGGCCCCGAGAAGCATGCCGACATCGCCGCTCCCGAAAACGTCCCGGAAGATGACGAGAGCGCCCCATCTCTTTCCCCCCTTGTGGGGGAGATGCCCGGCAGGGCAGAGGGGGATACCTCACCCGATGACCTCGCCGCCGCCGCTCCCAGCCTCCCCAAAGGCTTCGCAACCTCCGACAAGCGTCCGAAGGAGGCGGCACCGGCGCCGCAGCCGAAGCTTTCCTGGTACCAGCGGCTGCGCCGCGGTCTCGCCCGCACCTCGTCGCAGCTGACCGGCCAGATCGCCAGCCTGTTCACCAAGCGGAAACTCGACGAGGCGACGCTGCAGGACCTCGAGGACCTGTTAATCCAGGCGGATCTCGGCGTCGAGACGGCGATGCGCATCACCGACACGCTCGCCTCGGAGCGCTACGGCAAGGATGTGACGGGCGAGGACGTCTCGCGCATCATGGCCGGCGAGATCACCAAGGTGCTGGCGCCGGTCGCCAAACCGCTCGAACTCGATCTCAGCCATAAGCCGCACGTGATCCTCGTCGTCGGTGTCAATGGCACCGGCAAGACGACGACGATCGGCAAGCTCGCGGCAAAGCTATCCGGCGCGGGTTTGAAGGTCATGGTGGCGGCGGGCGACACGTTCCGGGCCGCGGCGATCGAGCAGCTGAAGATCTGGGCCGAGCGGACGAAGTCCGACATCGTCGCCTCGAAGCTCGGCGCCGACGCGGCCGGGCTTGCCTACGAGGCATTCCAGCTTGCCCGCGAGAAGAAGTCGGACGTGCTGATCATCGACACGGCCGGGCGGCTGCAGAACAAGGCCGAGTTGATGGCCGAGCTCGAAAAGATCGTCCGCGTCCTCGGCAAACTCGATCCCGACGCACCGCACACCGTGCTGCAGACCCTCGATGCGACGACCGGTCAGAATGCGCTGCAGCAAGTGGAGATCTTCCGCAATGTCGCCGGCGTCAGCGGCCTGATCATGACCAAGCTCGACGGTACGGCGCGCGGCGGCATCCTGGTGGCGATCTCCGCCAAGCACAAGCTGCCGGTCTATTTTATCGGTGTCGGCGAGGGTATCGACGATCTCGAACCCTTCGAGGCGAAGGACTTTGCCGAGGCGATCGCCGGGGTTGCCGCCGCTTGATCGAGAAACCGAGCGCTTGCAGCCTAAGCGGCTGCTGATATGGTTTTGCCGCAATGCTGGTGTTATGAGCAGCCAGAAATGCAAGAACAGGATCCGCACATGTCGACAATCGAGGCCGCCAAGCCGAAGACAGAGGTGAGCCCGCTCCTGAAGCTCGTGCTCGAGCTCGGACCGCTCATGGTCTTCTTTTTCGCCAATTCGCGCGGCGACTGGCTGGCAAGCCGCTTTCCGGCTCTTGCGGAGCTCGGCGAGCCGATCTTCATCGCCACCGGCCTGTTCATGGCAGCGACCGCCGCGGCACTCATCGCCTCCTGGATCATGACCCGCACCCTGCCGATGATGCCGCTGATCTCCGGCATCGTCGTCTTCGTCTTCGGCGCGCTGACCCTCTGGCTGCAGAACGACACCTTCATCAAGATGAAGCCGACCATCGTCAATACGCTCTTCGGCGCGATCCTGCTCGGCGGGCTGCTGTTCGGCAAGTCGCTGCTCGGCTATGTCTTCCACGCTGCCTTCAAGCTCGACGAGGACGGCTGGCGCAAGCTGACGATCCGCTGGGGCGTGTTCTTCCTGTTTCTCGCGGTCCTGAACGAGATCGTCTGGCGCACCTTCTCGACGGACTTCTGGGTCGCCTTCAAGGTCTGGGGAACGATGCCGATCACCATTCTCTTCACTCTTGCCCAGATGCCGCTGATCATGAAGCACTCGCTGGAACAGGAAGGTGCCGAGTGACGATCGCCGCCGGTACCGAGGATCACAGACAGCGCGCTTGGATCTGGCTGCTCGCCTGCCTCGGCGTCGTCGCGGTCCAGATCCTGACGCAGCATCTGATGGGACGGCTATGGATCTGCGAATGCGGCTACGTGAAATTATGGGAGGGCGTCGTCAATTCCAGCGGCAACTCCCAGCACATCGCCGACTGGTATACGCCGTCCCACATCATTCACGGCATTCTCTTCTACGGCCTCGGCTATCTCGTGCTGCGCGGCAAGCCTTTGAGCGCCCGTCTGCTGCTCGCGACCATGATCGAGTCTGCCTGGGAGATTGCCGAGAACACGCCGATGGTGATCAACCGCTATCGCTCCGCGACGATCTCGCTCGACTATTTCGGCGACAGCATTCTGAATTCCATCATGGACACGCTCGCCATGGCAGCGGGCTTCCTCATAGCATCGCGGCTGCCTGTGGCGGTAACCGTGGTGATCGCCATCGCCCTCGAACTCTTCACCGGCTGGCTGATCCGCGACAACCTGACACTCAACGTGCTGATGCTCGTCTGGCCGCTCGATGCAATTAAGGCGTGGCAGGCGGGACTTTAGCGCCCTTTCGCTGGGTTACTTGCCCCCTTATCCGGCCTGCCGGCCACCTTCTCCCCGCTCGCGGGGAGAAGGGACTGCGGCACCCGTTTGCTCTCTCGATTGGAGTCGGTGAGGTGCGTTCGGGTGGCGCCGCGGGTCTCCTTCGCCCGGCTTGCGGGGAGAAGGTGGCCGGCAGGCCGGATGAGGGGCAAAGGGCCGCTGCACCCTACGATCCGGCAAGCGCCTTCTCGATGGCCGGTAACAGCCCCTCCTTAAGGGTCCGCTCGTCAAGAGGGCCGGCGCGCTTGTAGAGGATCGTGCCATCGGCGCCTACCAGGAAGGATTCCGGAATCCCGTAGACGCCCCAGTCGATCGCCGCCTTGCCGTTCGGATCAATGCCGACCGCCGAGAACGGATTGCCGAGTTCGCCCAGGAACCGGAGCGCATTGTCATTGCGGTCCTTGTAGTTGATGCCGACGACGGTGAGCCGCGGATCCTTGGACAGTTCGAGGATGATCGGATGCTCCTGGCGGCAGGGGACGCACCAGGAGGCCCAGACATTGACGAGGGTCAGCTGGCCCTTGACGGCAGCGTCGGTCAGCGCCGGCATCGGCTGGCCGGAAGGCGTCGCGGCGCCCTCGAGCGGCGGCAGGTCGAGCTTCGGCGCCTTGCTGCCGATCAGGGCCGAGGGGATTTCGCTGACGTCCCTGCCGGAGTTCAACTGGCTCCAGAAGATCAGCGCCAGGCCAGCGAAGATCAGAAGCGGAAGGGCCGCGAGCAGATAGCGCAAGGCCCCGGGCCTGCGCTCGTCCGGCTGCGGCGCCTGCGTACTCGTCATTGGGCCTCTCCGCCTGAAACGTCCGCCGAACGGCGGCGAATGCCGGCGGCCTCGAGCGTCTTCAATTCGCGTTGGCGGGCGCGGCCGTCGCCGACAACCCAGTAGACGAGCCCCGCCACGACCGCGAGGGCGACGGCGTAGCTGGCAATCACATAGGCGGCATGGCTCATCATGGCGCGAGCGTCTCCCGTCCGGCATTGCGGGCCGCCTGTCGCCGGAGCGACGTCACCCGGCGGCGCCAGATCTCGTTGCGCATCGCGGCGATGTGCAGCGTGAAGAACAAGAGCGTGAAGCCGATCGCCATGATTATCAGCGGCCACAGGAATTCCGGATCGATCGTCGGCCCGTCGAGGCGCATGACGCTCGCCGGCTGATGCAGCGTGTTCCACCATTCGACCGAGAACTTGATGATCGGGATATTGACGAAGCCGACCAGCACGAGCACGGCGGAGACGCGCGCCGATCGGGCGGGATCGTCCATGGCGCGGTTCAGCGCCATCAGTCCGAGATACATGAGGAAAAGCACGAAGACGGAGGTCAGCCGCGCATCCCACACCCACCAGGTGCCCCACATCGGCTTGCCCCAGAGCGAACCAGTGACGAGCGCCAGGAAGGTGAAGGAGGCGCCGATCGGTGCAGCCGCCTTGGCCGACACATCGGCGAGCGGATGGCGCCACACAAGCGTGCCGAGCGCCGAGATCGCCATCACCGTGTAGCACATCATCGAAAGCCAGGCGGATGGCACATGCACATACATGATGCGCACAGTCTCGCCCTGCTGGTAGTCGCCCTCGGTCGTGAAGGAGAGCCAGAAGCCGACGGCAAAGAGCAATATCGTAATACCGGCCATCCACGGCAGCACCCGATCGGCCAGCGCCAGGAACCGGGTCGGGTTGGCGAGGTCGCTGAACTTGCGGATGGCCAGGCTGTTGTCGCTCATGACGGCTCTTTAACGCGGAAGCACCCCTTCCGCAATTGACCTACAGCGCCGCGCGTCTTTTGGACGCGCAAAGGTCGCTGTAGCACTTTGACGCGCTGCATAATTTTATCCTTAGCTCAAATGCGATCTAAGGAATTATGCAGTGGTCAATCACGATCGCGTCATTGAAATCAATCAGACGAATGTCGCAGTGCGGCGGCCGTCGCCACCGGTCCGATCACCGCGAAGAACAGGGTTATCGCCATCAATATCATGAAAGGCGGCAGAAAGGGGGCGGGATCTTCGACCGCCGCATAGACCGCGCTGACACCGAAGATCAGTACGGGGATGGCGAGCGGCAGCACGAGGATCGAGACGAGCAGTCCGCCGCGTGGCAGGACCACGGCAACGGCCGCGCCGACCGCCCCGATGAAGGTGATCGCCGGCGTCCCGGCGAAGAGCGTGAGCATCGTGGCGCCGATGGCAAGCTCGTCCATGTTCATGAAGAGGCCGAGAAACGGCGAGGCGACGACCAGCGGCAGGCCGGTGGCGGCCCAATGGGCGGCGCATTTGACGAAGACGGTGAGGACGAGCGGTGTCTCCTGCATCAGCAGCAGATCGAGCGAGCCGTCTTCGCGCTCCGCCTGGAACAGCCGGTCGAGGCCGAGAAGCGCGGCGAGCAGCGCGCCGATCCAGAGAATCGCCGGGCCGATCCGGGCGAGCAGATTGAGATCCGGCCCGACGCCGAAGGGGATCACGGAGACGACCGTCATGAAGAACAGCACGCCGATCATCGCACCACCGCCGGCGCGCACCGAAAGCTTCAGGTCCCGGAAGAAGAGAGCGATCAATCCGCAAACCCCGTCATCTGCAACGTCTTCAATTGTCCAATCCCCAGCGACTGGTGGGTGGCGACAATGACGATGCCGCCACGCTCGAGGTGGCGCGTTACCAATCCGGCAAAGAGCCTGTCCGCCCCGGCATCGAGAGCCGCCGTGGGCTCGTCGAGAATCCAGATCGGCCGATGGGCGACAAGCAGCTTCGCCATCGCCATGCGCCGCTGCTGGCCGGCGGAAAGATAGCCGAAGGGCAGATGGGTGATGCCGGCGAGCCCGACGGCGGCTGCGGCCGCAGCCAGATCGAGGCCGGAGCCGCCCGGCGAATTGCCGAGAAAGTGCTGCCAGAAGGAAAGATTTTCCTCGACCGTCAATTCCTGCTTCATCGCATTGCGGTGGCCGAGATAGTGGCTGAGCTCGCGCGGATGCTCATAGCCGGAGGGCCCGTCCTTGAGTGATAGCCTTCCCGATTCGACCTGAAGAAGGCCCGCCAGGACGCGCAGCAAAGTAGACTTTCCCGAGCCGTTCGGACCCGTCACGATCAGCGCTTCCCCGGTTGCAAGCGAAAAGGAAATATCGTGAAAAATCAAGTCTTCACCGCGCCTCGCGCTCAAACCCTCTACCAGCAGGCGCATCAATTTTTGGCTTTCCTTGACGCTCTTTTCCGCAGAGCAAAAAAAGTTCCGATTGAACCTTGGTTGGTCTGGCACGATTTGGAGAAATTATCTATAAGGCGGCCAACGCGCCAGCGGTCGGCGTGAATTTCATCCAAGCGCCGAACATGGAATGACATTCCACGTACGGACAGCGGAAATGGCCGCACCCGCATCCCATTTCGCGCCTCACAGGCGCTCGGGCGTTCGTACGTCAGTTTTTGGCGATCAGACGGAACGGGGTATTCCAGTGTCCAAGTCCCTAGACAGCTTCAATTGTCGCTCCACGCTCACGGTCAATGGCGTGGATTATGTCTATTACAGCCTGCCGAAAGCGGAAGCGAACGGGCTTTCCGGTGTGTCCAAGCTTCCCTATTCGATGAAGGTTCTGCTGGAAAACCTGCTGCGTAACGAGGATGACCGCTCGGTCACCAAGAAGGACATCGAAAACGTCGCCGCATGGCTCGGCGACAAGGGCACGGCGGAAAACGAGATCGCCTACCGTCCGGCACGCGTGCTGATGCAGGACTTCACCGGCGTTCCGGCCGTCGTCGATCTCGCAGCGATGCGCGACGCCATGGTCTCGCTCGGCGGCGACCCGGAAAAGATCAACCCGCTCGTTCCCGTCGACCTCGTCATCGACCACTCGGTCATCGTCGATGAATTCGGCACGCCGAACGCCTTTGCCCGCAACGTCGAACTCGAATACCAGCGCAACGGCGAACGCTACCGCTTCCTGAAGTGGGGCCAGCAGGCTTTCAAGAACTTCCGCGTCGTGCCGCCTGGCACCGGCATCTGTCACCAGGTCAATCTGGAATATCTCGGCCAGACGGTCTGGACCCGCGAAGAGAACGGCGAAATCACCGCTTACCCGGATACCTGCGTCGGCACTGACAGCCACACCACGATGATCAACGGCCTCGGCGTACTCGGCTGGGGCGTCGGCGGTATCGAAGCCGAAGCCGCGATGCTCGGCCAGCCAGTCTCGATGCTGTTGCCGGAAGTCATCGGCTTCAAGCTGACGGGCAAGCTCAAGGAAGGCGTCACGGCGACCGACCTGGTGCTGACCGTCGTGCAGATGCTGCGCAAGAAGGGCGTGGTCTCGAAGTTCGTCGAATTCTTCGGCCCCGGTCTCGACAACATGACGCTCGCCGACCGCGCGACGATCGGCAACATGGGTCCGGAATACGGCGCCACCTGCGGCTTCTTCCCAGTCGATGCCGAAACGATCAACTATCTCACCATGTCGGGCCGTGAAGAGCAGCGCATCGCGCTGGTCGAAGCCTATTCCAAGGCGCAGGGCATGTGGCGCGAGGGCGACGGCTCCGATCTCGTCTTCACAGACACGCTGGAGCTCGACCTCGGCGACGTTGTGCCGTCGATGGCCGGCCCGAAGCGTCCGGAAGGCCGCATCTCGCTGGAAAACATCGCCTCCGGCTTCGCCACTGCACTCGATAACGACTACAAGAAGCCCGGCCAGCTTGCGAACCGCTATGCGGTCGAAGGCACGGATTTCGACCTCGGCCATGGCGATGTCGCGATCGCGGCGATCACCTCCTGCACCAACACCTCGAACCCGTCGGTGCTGATCGCCGCCGGCCTGCTTGCCCGCAACGCCGTCGCCAAGGGTCTGAAGACCAAGCCCTGGGTCAAGACCTCGCTGGCACCGGGATCGCAGGTCGTCGGCGAATACCTGGCCAAGTCAGGCCTGCAGAAGGATCTCGACGCCCTCGGCTTCAACCTGGTCGGCTTCGGCTGCACGACCTGCATCGGCAACTCCGGCCCGCTGCCGGGGCCGATCTCGAAAACCATCAACGACAAGGGCCTGATCGCCGCCGGCGTTCTCTCCGGCAATCGCAACTTCGAAGGCCGCATCTCGCCGGACGTTCAGGCGAACTACCTCGCCTCGCCGCCGCTCGTCGTCGCCTACGCGCTCGCAGGTTCCGTCCAGAAGGACCTGACTAACGAGCCGATCGGCGAAGACAAGGATGGCAAGCCGGTCTACTTGAAGGACATCTGGCCGACCTCCAAGGAAATCCAGGAGTTCATCTTCAAGTACGTGACGCGTGAACTCTACGCGAGCAAGTACGCGGACGTCTTCAAGGGCGACGAAAACTGGCAGTCGGTCCAGATTCCGGCCGGGCAGACCTACGCATGGGACGAGGCGTCGACCTATGTCCAGAACCCGCCCTACTTCGTCGGCATGGGCAAGAAGGGCGCCGGAATCTCCGACATCAAGGGCGCTCGCGTCCTCGGGCTCTTCGGCGACAAGATCACCACCGACCACATTTCTCCGGCCGGGTCGATCAAGGCTGCATCGCCGGCAGGCAGCTATCTGCTCGAGCACGGCGTCGGCGTTGCCGATTTCAACCAGTATGGCACCCGCCGTGGCAACCATGAAGTGATGATGCGCGGCACCTTCGCAAACATCCGCATCCGCAATCACATGCTCGGCCCGAACGGCAAGGAAGGCGGCTACACGATCCACTATCCCTCCAAGGAGGAGATGTCGATCTACGACGCGGCGATGAAATACAAGGAAGAGGGCGTTCCGCTGGTCATCTTCGCCGGTGTCGAATACGGCAACGGTTCGTCGCGCGACTGGGCAGCCAAGGGCACCAACCTCCTCGGCGTCAAGGCCGTGATCGCCCAGTCCTTCGAGCGCATCCACCGCTCGAACCTCGTCGGCATGGGCGTCGTTCCTTTCGTCTTCGAGCAGGGCATGACCTGGGATTCGCTCGGTCTCAAAGGCGACGAGGTCGTGACGATCGAAGGTCTCGCCAACGTCCAGCCGCGCGAGAAGCGCGTCGCCAAGATCACCTATGGCGACGGTTCGGTGAAGGAAGTGCCGCTCATCTGCCGCATCGACACGCTGGATGAGGTCACCTACGTCAACAATGGCGGCATTCTGCAGACGGTTCTGCGCGATCTCGCGGCCTGAGCGGGTCGCCTGACCGCAACGGATCAAGCCGGGGCATCAGCCGATGCCCCGGCTTTTTGCTGCTTCGGAATGCTGCGCGCGCCTACAGGCCGGTTTTCCCCAACCGAGCGGCAGGTCACTCCAACGTGACTTTCTGTTGAAACCGGGCCGTCGTATGTAATGTATTCCACGGATGAAAGACGCCCGCCCGACAAACCCAAGTGAAGCCATGACATTCGCACCGACGCCAATGATCCGCCGCCTGGCCCTGACGATAGGGCTTTTCGGAGCCATCGGCGGCACGGCGGCGGCAGACAATGTCAAGACGTTCAAGGGCGTCGTCGAGCTCTTTACCAGCCAGGGCTGTTCGTCCTGTCCGCCGGCCGACGCCGCATTGAAGACGCTCGTCGACGAGGGCGAGGTCGTGGCGCTCGCCTATCATGTCGACTACTGGAACTATCTCGGCTGGGCCGACACGCTCGCCACCAAGGAGAACACCGAGCGGCAATATGCCTATGCCCGGATGCTTGGCCGTAGCGGCGTCTACACGCCCCAGGTGGTTCTGAACGGCCGCGACCACATGAACGGCTCCGACTTGCAGGCGATCAAGACCCGTCTGGCGACGATGAGCGCCAGCGGCGGCGGCCTTGCCGTGCCGGTCGATGCCTCGATCGGCGGCGAGGAAATCTCCATCAAGGTCGGCGCCGGCGAGGGCAAGGCGAATGTCGTCGTCGTTTATTTCGACCGGGCCAGGGAGGTCAAGGTCGAAAGAGGCGAGAACAAAGGCAGAGAGATCGCCTATTGGCACGCGGTCAAGGATATCCAGACCATCGGCATGTGGGACGGCAAGCCCGCCCAGTTTACGCTGCCCGCGTCGGTGCTGATCGAGGGGCGTGGCAACAGCGGCTGCGCCATCCTGTTGCAATCGATGAAGAATGCGGAAACGCCAGGCCCGATCATCGGCGCCGCAACCCTTCTGGCCGGCCCGCAGGGCAGGCTTTAGCAGCTCCCGACGACGGCGTTTTGATTCGGAATTGCAGCCGACGATTGGCTAGAGGATGGTTCGGCCCGGCAGCATCGAGGGGCTGGGGCTGAGGGTTCGAAGTTACCGGACCGAACCGGTCATGTCCGCGTTTGGAAACCTCCCGCAGCATGACGACCTGTCCGGACATACGGTGGCAACGACTCTGTCCGGCAGCGGTCGGAGTTTTGCGGTGAATTGGGGCGGCGATTTGACTGAATTGCGGCAAGGGCAAGAATTGCCCGCCTTACCAACAGCTTCCGGCTTGCATTTCGTCTCTCGTCAGGCACACTGTCATGGTCCTGACACATCAGAGGGCCGTATTGCTGATGACAGATGAATCGGATTTGCCGGAGGGCGAAACGCGTCACCAGGGCCAGACCACATCCAATGTGGTCGTCGATTTTCATGAATACAAGCAAGCCAAGAATCCACCGCCCGTCACCTTCCACCGGCGTGAGCTGGATCTGATTCTCAGACTCTACGGCCGCATGGTCGGCGAGGGCGAATGGCGCGACTATGCGATCGATCATTTGAAGGACCGTGCCGTTTTCTCGGTGTTCAAACGCGCCGGGGAGGTCCCGCTCTACCGGATCGAAAAGAACCCGAAGCTTGCCGCCAAGCAGGGCACCTACAGCGTTCTGAACGCCCAGGGCACAATCTTGAAGCGCGGCCATGAGCTCACCCAGGTCCTCAAGGTCTTCAACAAGGTGCTGAAGCTCGTCGAGACGTGAGGCGAGTTTCTACGACGTCGTTCCCGTGCTGCCCCTCATTCGGCCTGCCGGCGACCTTCACCCCGCAAGCGGGGCGAAGTGACAGCGCGCTACGCTCACGTCCCCTCCCCCACGTGCGAGAGAGGGCCAGGCTGAGGGGCGATCCTAACGTCAGCTGCGATAGAGCGTATCCGGGTAGACGCCCTCGGCGGGCAGGGTGTCCGTTCCTTTGCCGAGCGGGAGCTGCATGATCGCGGTATCCAGCCAGCGCCCATGCTTGAAGCCAGTCGCCTTCATCAACCCCTGCTGCTCGAAGCCGAGGGCGGCGTGAAGCGCGATGGAGGAAGGGTGTGCACCGCCGATCACGGCCACCATCTGGCGGAAGCCGAGTGTCGTGCAGCGCTGGACCAACTCCTTGAGCAGGGCCTTGCCAATGCCTTTGCCGCGCGCTTCCGGCGCCAGATAGATGGAGTCCTCGACCAGGAACCGATACGCGGCGCGCGTGCGGAATGCCGAAGCATAGGCGTAGCCGAGAACCGCGCCGCGTTCGTCCACGGCCACGACATAGGGGTAGCCGTTGCCGGTGATCGTGGTGAAGCGCAGCGCCATCTCCGCCTCGGAAGGCGGCGCCACCTCATAGGTCGCTACGCCGTTCAGGACGGATTCGCTGTAGATCTCGGTGATCGCAGGAAGATCGGTGGCGACGGCGTCGCGAAGCGTGAAGGTCATGGTCGGTTTTCGTCGTTACGATTACCGCAGCATTCGCATGAAGCGGCCGGATCGATCAAGATTCCGGGCAACAAAAAAGGCGGCCGGAGCCGCCTTCTTCGTCAATTCAGGTCCTGACTACTCGTTCTTGTTGCCCATGAACTGCAGCAGGAACATGAACAGGTTGATGAAGTCGAGGTAGAGGGTCAGCGCGCCCATGATGGCCTTGCGGCCGGCAACCGCGACGTCATCGGCCTCAAAGTACATTTCCTTGATCTTCTGGGTGTCATAGGCGGTCAGGCCAGCGAAGACCAGAACACCGATGACGGAGATCGCGAAGCCAAGGGCCGACGAGGCAAGGAAGATGTTGACGATCGACGCGATGATCAGGCCGAAGAGGCCCATGATCAGGAACGTGCCGAAGCCAGACAGGTCCTTCTTCGTCGTGTAGCCGTAAAGCGAGAGCGCCCCGAACGAGGCGGCCGTCACGAAGAACGTCTGCACGATGCTCTGCCCGGTGAAGACCAGGAAGATCGAGGACAACGAAAGGCCCATCAGCGCAGCGTAGATCCAGAACGTCGCCTGTGCGGCGGAAACACTCATGGAGTTGATGCGGAAGCTCATGAAGAAGACCAACGCCAAAGGCGCCAGCATCACGACCCACTTCAGCGGCGAGGCGTAGATGAGCTGGGCGAATGCCGGATTGGAGACGGCAAGCGCGTAGGTCCCGTAAGCTGCCACGCCGGTGATCGCCAGCCCCAGGGCCATCAGGTTGTAGACCTTCAGCATATATGCGCGAAGGCCTTCATCGATCACGGCACCCGCCTGAGCGCCGGCGGGCGACATTCGGGTTTGATAGTTTCTGAGATCAGCCATTGTTTCCTCTTTAAGCCCCGGTTGGAATTACGGTGTCGGGCAGCAAAGGGTCTGTACCAGCTCACGCCCAGGCGCCGCTGCGGGGCTCCAGCATGCCTGTGGACAAATATGATGATGAAAGCCGCGCCGCACAAGACCCGAGCCGGCCCGAATCGCGCAAAGCCGGGCGTTTGGGCGATCAAACAAGGGTGATTTACGGTTAATCGCGACCGCTACAGTTCGCGCAGCACCGGAGCGGCCTTCTGGCCGAGGATGCGCCAGGTTCCGGCAAGACCCATGCCGACGGTTACGACGAGGGCGGCGGCGACCGTGGCGACGGCCACGTCCGGCAGGAAACTCGAGGGCAGCGTCATGACGCGACTGACGACGAACCAAGCCGCAACGCCGCCGGCCAGCAGCGCGAAAACGGCGGTGGCCAGGCCAAGAATGAAGTATTCGTAACTGAAGGCACGGATCAGCGTTCCCCGCGTGGCGCCGAGAGTCTTCAGCACCACCGCGTCGTGAATGCGGGCCCGGTTTCCGGCAGCGAGCGCGCCGGCGAGAACCAGCACCGAGGCGATCAGCGCCACGGCAGCGGCGGCGCGGATTGCCGTTGCGAGTTGCCCAAGCAGCGTGTTGACGATGTCGAGCGCGTCCTTGACGCGGACGCTGGTAATCGTCGGATAGGCGTTGGTGACGGATTTCAGCACCGTCGCTTCCTCGGCCGCCGTAGCATCCGGGTCGATGATCGTCGCCAGCCAGGCATGCGGCGCGCCCGCGAAGGTGTTGGGCGAGAAGACCATGACGAAATTGATCGAAAGAGATTCCCACTCGACATTGCGGAAATTGGCGATCCGGGCGGTGATGTTGCGGCCGAGCACGTTGACCGTGACCGTGTCGCCAATCTTCAGGCCAAGTTCGCCGGCCTCTTCCGCCGAGAAGGAGACGAGCGGCTCGCCGGTGTAGTCCGCCGGCCACCAGGCGCCCTCGGTGAGCGTCGAATTCTCCGGCTTGTTCTTCGCATAGGTGATGCCGCGGTCGCCGCGCAGGACCCATTGCCCGCCGGGCGGCACGGTGCGGCTGTTGACGTCCTGACCGTTCAAAGCGACGATGCGGCCGCGCAGCATCGGCACCTCGATGATCTTGCCTTTCGGCATCGCCTCGCCCAGCACCGAGCGGAAGCCGTCGATCTCGTGGCCCTGGATGTCGACGAAGAAGAAATTGGGCGCGCGGTCCGACATGTCGCCGGTCAGTTCGCGTCGCAGATTGCCGTCGATCAGCGCGAGAGTCACCAGCAGAGCCAGGCCCAACCCAAGCGACAGGACGACCGATGGCGTCAGTGCGCCGGGGCGGTGGATGTTGCCGATGGCCAGCCGAAGGGCCGGCGAGTGGACGCGCGGGCTGCGTCGCGCCAGCCAGCCGATGAGGAAAGCCACGGCGCGCAGGACGATGAAGGCGAAGGCGATCGCGCCGAGGAAGATCAGCGAGATGTAGCGGTCATAGGCCGTCCCGACGGCGAGACCGGCGAGCGCCGCAAGGCAGATCAGCGCCCCCGCGAGATAGGGCCAGGCGGGAAAACCGCTCGGCTCGAAACCCTGCTGGCGAAAGAGCGCGGTGGCCGGAACGCGACGTGCCCGGCCGAGCGGCAGGACCGCAAAGGCAAGCGCCGTCAGGAATCCGAACAGCGCCGCAAGACCAAGCGCCGAGGGATAGAGCTCGAAGGACGTCGAAACCGGCAGCATGTCGGCCAAAAATTGCGCCGCCACGAATGGGATCAATGCACCGAGGAGGAGGCCGATGGCGATGCCGATCGACGCGATCATCAGGATCTGCGCCAAGTAGATCGTCGCCACCAGCGAGGCCGGCGCCCCGAGGCATTTGAAGGTGGCGATGACGCCACGCTTGCCGTCGAGATAGGACCGTACCGCATTGCCGACGCCGACGCCGCCGACGATCAGCGCCGTCAGCCCGACAAGCGTCAGGAACTGCGAGAAGCGGGTGATGTTGGCGTTGAGCGACGGAGCGGCATTGCTGCTGGTGCGGATCGACCAGCCGGCCGCCGGAAAGCGGGTCTGCGCTTCCGTGCGGGCCAAAGCGACGCGCGAAGGGTCGGCAAGCTTGATCTTGTAGCTGTGCTCGACGAGGCTGCCGGTCTGCACCAGGCCGGACGCGGCGAGCGCCTCGGCCGACACCATCAGCCGCGGTGCGAAGCCGAAACCGTCCGACAGCGCATCGGGCTCGCGGATGATCGTGGCATTGACGCGCATCCGCGCGTTGCCGAGCAGGATCTCGGTTCCCGGAGCGATGCCGAGGCGTTCAAGGAGCAAGGGCGCGGCAATGGCGCCATAGATGTTGCCCTGCTTCGCAAGGAGTTCGGCAAGTGGCCTGGCCGGCTCGCTTTCGAGCACGCCATAAAGCGGATAGGCGCCGTCGACGGCCTTCAATTCCACCAGCGCCTGGTTCGATCCGTCCGGAAGCCGCGCCATGGAACGCAGCCCCGCGGACGCCGAAACGTGGCCAAGCCCGTCGAGGAAGCCGCGCTCCTCAGGCGTCGCGACGCGGTTGTTGAGTTCGAAGCGAATATCGCCGGCAAGGATTTCCTGGCCCCGCGAAGCGATCGTCGCGCTGATCGACTGCGACAGCGAGTTGACGCCGGCGATCGCCGCCGTGCCGAGCGCGATGCAGGCGAGGAAGATATAGAAACCCTTGAGACCGCCGCGCATCTCCCGAAGCGCCAGGCGTAGGGCGAGGAGCGGGCGAAGGCGGCGGATGGCTGTGGCCGCGCTCATGCGGATGCGGCCTCCTGGCGGGTCGCTTCGGCCAGAGGCGCGGCCTCGGCACCGGAGACGATTTCGCCCGAGCGGACCCGCACCTGCCTCGAGCAGCGCCCGGCGAGGGCGGCGTCATGGGTGACGAGAATGAGTGTCATGCCGCGCTCGCGCTGCTCGGCAAAGAGCAGATCGGTGATCTGCCGGCCCGTCTCGGCGTCGAGATTGCCGGTGGGCTCGTCGGCGATGAGAAGTTTCGGCGATGGCGCCAGCGCCCGGGCGATCGCCACGCGTTGCTGCTCCCCGCCGGAAAGCTGCCCCGGATAATGCGTCAGCCGCTCGCCGAGCCCGACGGCGACGAGCTCCCGCCGCGCGACGTCGAAGGCGTTGCGAACATTGGCAAGCTCCAGGGGCACCGCGACATTTTCGAGCGCGGTCATGTTGGGGATGAGATGAAAGGACTGAAAGACGATGCCGATATTGCGGCCACGGAAATCGGCGATCTCGTCCTCGTTCATGCGGTGCAGCGCCGTGCCGTCGATGGCGATCTCGCCGCCGTCGAGCCGCTCCAGGCCGGCCATGACCATCAGCAGGGTGGACTTACCCGAACCGGACGGCCCGACGATGCCGACCGACTCGCCGGCGTTGACGGTAAGGCTCACGTCCTTCAGCACATGCACCGAGGCCGCTGCCTCTCCAAGGGTCAGGTCCGCATTTTTCAGTTCGATGATGGTTTTTGCCACGCGGAACGACCCTATATGAAAGACAATGGAATGACCAAAAAGATTGCTTGCCGATTTAGGAACGAACTTATGCGATTGAAAGATTTTCTCCCGTTTTTCTTGAGCCTGGCAATGACAATCGCGTTATCGGCGCCAAGCCGTGCCGAAAGCCTGAAGCTCGTCGGCTTCGGCGACAGCCTGATGGCGGGCTACCAGCTTCCGCCGGAGGATGCCTTTCCCGCCCGGCTCGAGAAGGCCCTGAAAGCCAAGGGGCTCGACATCAGGATCGCCAATGCGGGCGTGTCGGGCGACACGACGTCGGGCGGTCTCGCCCGTATAGACTGGTCGGTGCCGGACGGAACGAAGGGCGTAATCCTCGAACTCGGCGCCAATGACGCGCTGCGCGGCATTCCGCCCGAGGAAACCCGCAAGAACCTGGAAGCCATGCTCGCGCGGTTCGAGGAGCGTGGTATCGCCGTGCTGCTCGTCGGCATGATGGCGCCGCCAAACATGGGTGCCGACTACGCGGCGCGCTTCAATTCGATTTATTCCGACCTGGCGAGGGAACACAACCTTGCCTTCTACCCTTTCTTTCTCGACGGCGTCGTGACCAAGGCGGGGCTGCAACTTGAAGACGGCATGCATCCGAACGGCGACGGCATCGCCGTGATGGTAGAGCGTTTTCTTCCGACGGCCGAGCAATTCGTCAGGTCGCTTCAGAAAGGAGAATGAGGGACATCACAATTAAGCAGTTGTTAATTTCTGAACCTGCCAAATAATGGTTGCGTGCAGAGTTGATGCGTGATTCGCTAAGACATCTGCAAGAGATTCGGGGAGCTCGCCATGCCGAGACTATTCACCGCCCTCGAAATTCCGCGTAATGCAGCAATGAGTCTTTCGCTGCTGCGCGGAGGTCTTCCCGGAGCTCGATGGATAGATGTGGAGAACTACCACATCACCCTGCGTTTCATCGGCGACGTCGACTGGCGCACCGCCAATGAAATCATCGACTGGCTCGACCGCATCGAACGGCCCGAATTCCAATTGCAACTGACGGGCACCGGCGCCTTCGGCTCGAAGAAGCCGCATTCGGTCTGGGCCGGCGTCAGCAACAATCCCGACATGTTCGCGCTGCAGGCGGAAATCGAGCGCATCTGCCAGCGTCTCGGCCTGCCGCCGGATCCGCGCAAGTTCACGCCGCACGTGACGCTGGCGCGACTACGCGCCTCACGTGTCGACGACGTGGTCGAATATCTATCAGGGCGTGGCAATTTCATGACCGCGCCCTTTATCGTTCCGCGCTTCGTGCTCCTTTCTTCACGCGACTCCGTCGGCGGCGGACCCTATCTGACGGAAGAGGTGTTTCCGCTTCAGGAAGGGCGCACAAGCTTCGCAAGCAGCGAGGAACAGCCGGCTTCCAGCGTCTGGTAGAGCGCCTCGAAGGCATCCGCCGTCTCGTAATAGGGGTCCGGAACGTTGTCGTTCCGGCCCGCGGCAAACTTCATGAACAGATGCACCTTGTGCATCGTTTCCAGCGAGGCGAGCCTCTGCAGCTCGGCGACGTTGCGGCGGTCCATGCCGAGGATCAGGTCGAAGTCGGCAAGATCGACCGTGGCGATCTGACGGCCGCGCAGATCGGTAATGTCGATGCCGTGGGCCTTGGCGGCCTCGATCGAGCGCCGATCGGGCAGGTGGCCGATATGCCAGGCGCCTAGGCCGGCGGAATCGACCGAGACCGCCTCGCCATAGCCGGCGCGGCGCGCAAGCGCACGCATGACGCCCTCGGCCAGGGGCGATCGGCAGATATTGCCCAGACAAACGAAGAGAATTCTGACGGGTTTCATGATATCCATTGGGTACTTAGAGTATGCATGTCGCATCCCAGAACCGCCGCACGCTTTTGGGATGCGCATGCAATTAGCGCGGCCGTGCGCCCACGCGGCATGGTTAGACCGAATAGGCCAGGGAGAAAACCGCATGAGGCCCGAAAAGCTCGATGCCGAAGCCATCGCCGAACATCTGCACAGGATGGAAGGCTGGGTTCTCGCCGAGGACGGAGCCTCGATCTGGAAGGCGTTCCGATTCCGGAATTTCGCCGACGCCTTCAGTTTCATGACGCAATGCGCCCTTGCGGCGGAGAAGCTCAACCACCATCCGGAGTGGTTCAACGTCTACAACAAGGTGGATGTCACGCTTTCGACACATGATGCCAGCGGGTTGACGGAACTCGACTTCAAGCTGGCGGCGAAAATGGACCAGGCGGCCGCCGGCCGGATGCCGGACCATTTGAAATAGCGCTCCGCCCATACCATATCGGGCTGCGGTGCAAAGCGGAACGGACGCGATGGACGACATCAAGATCGGTGAAATTCTTCTTCCCGGGGAGGAATCCGAACAGGAGCGCCGTGAACGCAAGGTGCGCCGCGGCTTCTGGCCGACCTTCCGCCGGGCGGTTCGCCAGATCCCCTTCAGCCGCGATCTCGTCGCCGCCTATTATTGCGCTGTGGACCCGCAGACGCCGACGCGGACCCGCGGCATATTGCTTGCGGCGCTGGCCTATTTCGTCCTGCCGCTCGATTTCGTGCCCGACGTGCTCGCCGCCGTCGGCTTCTCCGACGACATCGCCGTGCTGACGGCTGCCTTTGCGGCGATCAGCGGCCAGATCAAGGAAACGCACTATCGCAAGGCCGACGAGACGATTGGCGACCGGCCCGATGAATAGCGGCGCCGCCCAGCGGTGAGGTCGCCGCATTGCCGCCCGCAAAGACAAACTCTTGCCCGATTCTTTGTGACATAGATTCCGGAAACGTGACGGCTGTCGGCAGAAGAGGCAGCAGAACGGCGCGTCCGACGAGATTTGAGACAGGATAACCACCGGCCACGGCCCTCCAGTACCGACGTTCGACCGAACCGGCAGATCCGCACACGAGAGAACCGCGATGCCCGAGAATGGCCAAGGCTGTACGGGCGACGATCGGCCCGCCTTCGGGGAGCAGGCGACGTCATCGCGGCATTCGTTGACGGATTGGTAACCTGAATTAAGTCAAAATATATTCAAATCGTCTCTACGCGTTGCCCGTGTGAGCCTGGTTCGGGCAATCGCAAGCTAGGAAATCGGCAGGAACACATGTTTGCAAGAAATATCGCAACCGCAATCGCACTCGTACTGGCGGCAGCCGGCGTGGCTTCCGCGCAATCGCCGACGCGAATCCAGCAATTCAATGCCTGGGGCGCATACTCCTACCAGGCCGGCGGGGGCGGCAAGGTCTGCTACGTTCTCTCCATCCCCAAGGAGAAGACCCCTGCCGGTGTCGACCACGGCGACATCTTCTTCCTCGTCTCGCAACGTCCGGGGCAGAACATCAGCTATGAGCCGCAGGCGATGATGGGTTATCAGCTGCAGGACAATTCCAAGGTCAACGTCGTTATCGACGGACGCACCTTCGTGATGTTCACCAAGGGCAATTCTGCCTGGGTGGAAAACGCCGCGGAAGAGCCGGCGCTGGTCGCGGCGATGAAATCGGGCAAGGACATGTCGGTCAACGCCAAGTCCCGCAAAGGCACGGCAACCTCCTACTCCTATTCGCTCTCCGGCATTTCGGCTGCGTTGAAGCAGATCGAGGCCTGCAAGTAAGCCGCGACGGCCCGTTGTTGATTGCAAAGGCCGGCCACCGCGCCGGCCTTTTTGCGTTCCGGTGAAGCGCTCATGGTGACTCGCCGACGAAAGAATGCTAAAGCGCCGGCAAATTCGGAGCCCCGCGCCCCCGTCGAGCGCGCGTCGAGGCTCACCAGATTTCAATTCGAGCACGGGGAAATAGTCCGGAATCGTTCTCCGGACGCCTCTTTGCTGTACGACAGGACATCGAGAGCATGGCAGCCACCGAGATCTTGAACAGGGCGGAGATCGTCAAGGCGCCGCAGGTGCGGCCTGCGCCGCAGTCGGAAAAGCCGTCGCTGATCGGCCTGTTGCGCGAGGACATGGCCACACTGCTGGTCGAAAAAGGCGTGCCGGAGCGACAGGTCAAGATGCGGGTGAGCCAGCTCTGGCACTGGCTCTATGTGCGCGGCGTCTCGGACTTCGACCAGATGTCGAACGTCTCCAAGGACATGCGTGAAATGCTCAAGGAGCATTTCACCATCGCCCGGCCGGAGATCGTCGAGGAACAGGTTTCAGGCGACGGCACGCGCAAGTGGCTGCTGCGCTTTCCGCCGCGCGGCGCCGGCCGGCCCGTGGAGATCGAGACCGTCTATATCCCTGAGGAAGGCCGCGGCACGCTCTGCATCTCGAGCCAGGTCGGCTGCACGCTCACCTGTTCCTTCTGCCACACCGGCACGCAGAAGCTGGTGCGCAATCTGACGGCCGAGGAAATCCTCTCGCAGCTTCTGCTCGCGCGCGACCGGCTCGGCGACTTCCCGGAGCGCGACACGCCGCAGGGCGCGATCGTCCCGGCCGAGGGCCGCAAAATCACCAACGTCGTGATGATGGGCATGGGCGAGCCGCTCTACAATTTCGAGAACGTCAAGACGGCGCTTCTGATCGCCTCGGACGGCGATGGGCTGTCGCTGTCGAAGCGGCGCATCACGCTCTCGACTTCGGGGATCGTGCCGGAGATCTATCGCACCGGCGAAGAAATCGGCGTCATGCTGGCCATCTCGCTGCACGCCGTCAATGACGAGTTGCGCGACATGCTGGTGCCGATCAACAAGAAATATCCGCTGAAGGAGCTGATGGACGCCTGCCGCGCCTATCCCGGGCTTTCCAACGCGCGCCGCATCACCTTCGAATATGTGATGCTGAAGGACGTCAACGACAGCCTGCAAGATGCCAAGGAACTGGTGAAGCTCTTGAAGGGGATCCCGGCGAAGATCAACCTCATCCCCTTCAATCCCTGGCCCGGCACCAACTATCAGTGTTCCGACTGGGAGCAGATCGAGGCTTTCGCCGATTTCATCAACCAGGCCGGCTATGCCTCGCCGATCCGCACCCCCCGCGGCCGCGACATCCTGGCCGCCTGCGGCCAGCTGAAGTCGGAATCGGAGCGCATGCGCAAGGTCGACCGGCTTGCCTTCGAGGCGATGATGATCGCCAATCACGGCGAGGATTGAGACGGCTCAATTTGTTCCGTCCGCGTGCCGGCGCCTTCTCCCCGCATGCGGGGAGAAGGCGATCCCGATCCTGATCTAGGTGGGCCGATATCCCATCGATGAAGAAAATTGATGGGTGAAGCATTTCCCATCGATTGATTTCATCCACTCCGATGCCTAAGAAAGCGGCAATTCATCCTGAGCAGGTTCACGACGCGGCTAGCCGTTAATTCCCGCTCGTCAAAATCGGAGGACACCCATGCGTTCACTTCTCATCGCGCTTGCCGCCACCGCCGCCATTGCCTTGCCGGCGCGCGCCGACGAGGTGACGGTCGCGGTCACCGCGATCGTCGAGCATCCGGCTCTTGATGCCGCGCGCGACGGAGTCAAGGACGCGCTTGCCGCCGCCGGCTACAAAGAAGGCGAGAACCTGAAATTCATCTACGAGTCGGCGCAGGGCAATCCCGCCACCGCGGCGCAGATCGCCCGGCAATTTGCCGGCGAGGCACCGAACGTGATCGTGCCGATCTCAACGCCGTCGGCGCAGGCCGTCGTTTCCTCGACGCGCGACATTCCGGTGGTGTTTACCGCCGTTTCCGATCCGCTCGGCGCCCAGCTCGTCAAGGACATGGAAAAGCCTGGCGGCAACGTCACCGGCCTCTCCGACATGTCGCCGGTTGCTGAACACGTGGCGCTGATCAAGGAAATCCTGCCGAATGCGAAGTCTATCGGCTATCTCTACAATTCCGGCGAGGCGAACTCCGTTTCGCTACTCGCCGCCCTGAAGTCCGAAGCCGAAAAGGCGGGCCTCACCGTCGTCGAGTCCGCCGCGACGAAATCGGCCGAAGTGCAGGGTGCCGCCCGCGCCCTCGTGGGCCGCGCCGATGCGATCTATGTCCCGACCGACAACACGATCATCTCCGCGCTCGAAGGCGCCGTGGCCGTTGCCGCGGAAAGCAAGCTGCCGCTCTTCACTGCCGATACGGACTCCGTCTCGCGCGGCTCGATTGCCGCCCTCGGCTTCAACTACTACGACGTCGGCAAGCAGACCGGCGAAGTGGTCGTGCGCGTTCTCAAGGGCGAAAATCCGGGCGACATCGCCGTCAAGGTTGCCGCCGGCAGCGATCTCGTGATCAACAAGGGCGCCGCTGCCAAGATGGGCGTGATCCTGCCGGAAAGCGTCCTCGGCCGCGCGACCCGTGTGATCGAGTAACAGCGCCCGCTAGGGCTCGCTTTTATTGCCTAACTGCCGCCCCCGTATGATACGGGGGCGGTTCACTTATCGAGCGGAATGAAATTGCCGGCCTTCCGCCGGCATCCTGTTCAAATTCAGAAGGTCACGTTCCGCATGAAGTGCGGAACGCCTGAGAAGAGGACTACCGGCGTTGAGTCAAATTGCTTTCTGGGGAGCCGTGGAACTGGGGCTCGTCTATGCGTTCGTCGCCGTCGGCGTCTTTCTCGCTTTCCGGGTGCTCGACTTTCCCGACCTCACGGTCGACGGATCCTTTCCGCTCGGCGCGGCGGTGACTGCGGTGCTGATCATCGCCGGGGTCAATCCATGGCTGGCCGCGGCCGTCGCGATGGTTGCTGGTGCGGCGGCAGGGATGGTAACGGCGCTCCTGAACGTGCGGTTCAAGATCCTGAACCTGCTTGCCTCAATCCTGACGATGATCGCGCTCTTCTCCGTCAATCTCAGGGTGATGGGCAAGCCGAACGTGGCGCTGATCAATGCCGACACGATGCTGTCGCCCTTCTACGGGCTCGGCCTCAGGGATTTCTACCTGCGGCCGCTCTTCGTCGGCATCCTGGTGCTCCTCGCCGTCGTTCTCGTCTGGCGCTTCCTCGAAAGCGATGCGGGCTTGGCGATGCGGGCGACCGGCGCGAATGCCCGCATGGCGCGGGCGCAAGGGGTCGACACCAGCCGTCAGATTTACATCGGCATGGCAATTTCCAACGCGCTCGTTGCCTTAGGCGGCGCCCTCTTCGCCCAGACCAACGGCTTTGCCGACGTGACCTCGGGTGTCGGGACGATTGTCGTGGGCCTCGCCGCGGTGATCATCGGCGAGACGCTTCTCGGCGCCCGCGGCATTCTGCTGGCGCTCGTCGGCTGCGTGCTCGGATCGATCCTATATCGCATCGCCATTCAGGTGGCGCTGTCGACCGATACGCTCGGCCTACAGGCCTCCGACCTCAATTTCGTGACCGCCGTGCTCGTCACCGTGGCGCTCGTCCTGCCCCGCCTGCGCCGTGGAGGTGCCGCATGATCAACCTCGAGACCATCCAGGTCGTCTTCGGCAAGGGCACGCCGTTGCAGAAACAGGCGCTGAACGGTGTCAGCCTGACGATCGAGCAAGGCGCCTTCGTGACCGTAATCGGCTCGAACGGCGCCGGCAAATCGACGTTGCTCGGCGTCCTCGCCGGCGACGTGCTGTCCAGCGGCGGCCGCGTGACGATCGGTAAGACCGACGTGACGCGCAAGGGCACGGCCGCCCGCGCCGGTCTCGTTGCGCGGGTCTTCCAGGACCCGCTCGCCGGCAGTTGCGGCGCGCTTTCGATCGAGGAAAACCTGGCGCTTGCCGCCAGGCGCGGTGAGGGCCGGGGGCTCACGCCGGCCCTCGGACCGAAGCGCCGCGAGCATTTCCGCGAGCGCATCGCCGAGCTCAATCTCGGTCTCGAGAACCGCATGCGCGACCGCATGGATCTCCTCTCTGGCGGTCAGCGCCAGGCCGTCTCGCTGGTGATGGCGACGCTCGCCGGTTCCGAAGTGCTGCTGCTCGACGAACACACCGCAGCGCTCGATCCGGGCATGGCCGAGTTCATCATGAACCTCACGCAGAAGATCGTTTCCGGACGCAAGCTGACAACGCTGATGGTCACCCATTCGATGCGCCAGGCGCTCGATTTCGGTCATCGCACCATCATGCTGCACGGCGGCGAGATCGTGCTCGACGTCGCCGGCGACAGCCGCAAGACGCTGCAGGTGGAAGACTTGATTGCCATGTTCCGCCGCATCCGCGGCCAGACGCTCGACGACGATGCGCTGCTGATCGGTTGATCGGCGACCGCTACTGGATGTTTCCTTTCGATTTAAGGATATAAACATGCAGCAAATCAACGTGCTACAGCGACCCATGTGCGTCTGAAAAGACGCGCGGCGCTGTAGTCAGCGCGACTGCGTCAGGAAGATCTTGACGGCGAAAATGGAAAAGACCCCGGCGAAGCTGTAGTCGATCGCCCGCATCACCCGCCTGTTGCGCTGCAGCCAGGCCGCTAGCCAGTCGGCGGCGAGCACGACCAGCGCGTTGACCGGCATGCCGATGGCGATGAAGAAGAAACCGAGGAACAGGAGCTTGCCGGTCACTGCCGGATCGTCGGCGCTGACGAACTGCGGCAGGAAGGTCATGAAGAAGATCACGACTTTCGGGTTGAAGATGTTGACCGAAAAGCCGGTTGCGATATTGGACAGCGCCGAGCCCCTTGCCTCCGTGACCTTCGTCACCGACAGGCTCGACCCGTAGCGGATCGCCTGGATCGCCAGCCACAGGAGATAGGCGGCACCGCCCGTCTTCAAGACCAGGAAGGCGGTCGGCGAGGCGGTGATCAGCGCCGAGATGCCGAAGGCGACCAGCAGCGTGTGGACGACGATTCCGAGGCCGGTACCGACCACCACGAAGAGCGCGGCCTTCTTGCCCTGTGCCAGCGCGCGGCTGATCGAAAGCGTCATGTCCGGTCCCGGCGTTGCGGCCAGAAGCAGGCTGGCGGCGGCAAAGGCGAGGAGGGTCGGCAGGCTGGGCACGAAATCCATGGCATTTTTCCCGGTCGGTGATCCCTGCTGATACCGCCGGGCACGCACTTTGGCCAGCGGATTCGTGCGCACGACGCTGGTTCCGCTTGTATCGCTTCGAGTTCTAGCTAAAGTGCCGCAGATTTTTTGCACGGCGGCATCGCCGCTTTTGAGAGCAGACGGACAGACATCATGGCATCGCACAAAGACGTGAAGAAGGTAGTACTCGCCTATTCCGGCGGTCTCGACACCTCGATCATCCTCAAATGGCTGCAGACGGAGCTGGGCGCCGAAGTGGTGACCTTCACCGCCGATCTCGGCCAGGGCGAGGAACTGGAGCCGGCCCGCAAGAAGGCCGAGATGCTCGGCATCAAGGAGATCTATATCGAGGACGTCCGCGAGGAATTCGTCAAGGACTTCGTCTTCCCGATGTTCCGCGCCAATGCGGTCTATGAAGGCGTCTACCTGCTCGGCACCTCGATCGCCCGTCCGCTGATCTCCAAGCACCTGATCGACATCGCCAGGAAGACTGGCGCCGACGCGATCGCCCACGGCGCGACCGGCAAGGGCAATGACCAGGTCCGCTTTGAGCTCTCGGCTTACGCGCTGAACCCCGACATCAAGATCATCGCCCCCTGGCGCGACTGGTCGTTCAAGAGCCGGACCGACCTTCTCGAATTCGCCGAGAAGCACCAGATCCCGGTCGCCAAGGACAAGAAGGGCGAGGCGCCCTTCTCCGTCGACGCCAACCTGCTGCACTCCTCCTCGGAGGGCAAGGTTTTGGAAGACCCGGCGCAGGAGGCTCCGGAATACGTGCACATGCGCACCATTTCTCCGGAGGCAGCGCCCGACCAGGCGACCGTTATCAAGGTCGGCTTCGAGCGCGGCGATGCGGTGTCGATCAACGGCGTGCGCCTGTCGCCCGCGACGCTGCTCGCCAAGCTCAACGACTATGGCCGTGACAACGGCATCGGCCGCCTCGATCTCGTCGAGAACCGCTTCGTCGGCATGAAGTCGCGCGGCGTCTACGAGACCCCCGGCGGGACCATCCTGCTTGCCGCCCACCGCGCCATCGAGAGCATTACGCTCGACCGCGGCGCCGCACATCTGAAGGACGAGTTGATGCCTCGCTATGCGGAGCTCATCTACTACGGCTTCTGGTTCTCGCCGGAGCGCGAGATGCTGCAGGCGGCAATCGATAAGAGCCAGGTACATGTGGAAGGCGAAGTGACGCTGAAGCTCTACAAGGGCAATGTCATGGTCATCGGCCGCGAGAGCGACAAGTCGCTCTATTCGGACAAGCTCGTCACCTTCGAGGATGACCAGGGCGCCTACGACCAGAAGGACGCGGCCGGCTTCATCAAGCTCAACGCGCTGCGCCTGCGTACCCTCGCCGCGCGCAACCGCTAAAGGTCACCTGTTCAAGTAAAAGCCGCGGCGGAGCAATCTGCCGCGGTTTTTTGTCGCGGCTATTCCGCCGCCTCGCGCAGCGGCTCCTCGGCAGAGGCCGGCACCGTCAACGGGCGCAGGCGCACAGTCCGGCGGTACCAGAGGTAGCTCGCGATGGAGAGGAGGCCGAAGCCGGGGATGATCGTCCCGAGCGCCAGCGCCGGTGCGCCGACGAGGGCGGCCAGCGCGCCGCCGAGAAGGCCGGAACCCATCTGGATAAAGCCCATCACCGCCGACGCCGTGCCTGCGATATGCGGGAAGGGCACCATCGCCGCGGTCATCATATAGGGCATGACGAAGGCGATGCCGAAAGCGTAGATGCCGATCGGAATCATCACCGAGAGAAAACTCGGGCTCAGCGCATGCATGGTGAAGGCAAGGACGAGGCTCGCCATGGCGATAAAAGAGAGGCCGGCGGGCACGAGCGCCTGCGGCGTAAAGCGCCGCATCAGGAGCCGCACCGTCACCGTGCCGGAAAAGAACAGGCCCGACTGCATCAACATGCCGACCCCGAACTCAGTCGGTGTCAGCCCAACCTCGCTGATCAGCACGAAGGGCAGCATGGTCGCCCAGGCATAGAGGGCCCCGACCGCGCCGGCGATCACCAGTGTCGTGGAGACGAAGCGGCTGTCCGCCAGCAGCTCGCGATAGGCGGCGAGGATTGGCTGCAGGTGCCCCTTGCTGCGGTCCGGCGTCACCGTCTCGACCATGAAGAACTGCACGCTGAAGCAGGCCACCAACGCGAAGCCGACCATCAGGAAGAAGATCGATTGCCAGCCGAAAAGGCCGAGCGCGATGCCGCCGAGCGTCGGCGACACCGCCGGACCGAGCGCCAGCATCATACCAATCATGTTCATGATGCGGGCAGCCGTGGTGCCGGTGAACTGGTCGCGCACGATGGCGCGGGCCACCGTCATGCCGACGGACGCGCCGATCCCCTGCACGAGCCGCCCGGCAAGCAGCACGGCGACGGAGGGCGCAAAGGCCGCCATCAGGCTGCCGGCGAGGTAGATCGCCATGAAGATCAGCGTCGCCGGTCGCCGGCCGATGACGTCGGAGAGCGTGCCGGAAACGAGCTGGGCGAAGGCGAAGCCGCCGAAATAGAGCGACAGCGTCATCTTGATCGCCGCTTCGCTGGAGGCGAAGGCGCGGACAAGCTCAGGCATCGCCGGCGTATAGAGCGCCATGGACACCGGCCCGAGCGCGACCAGGAAGGCACCGATGATGCTGGTGCGCCGCTCGCTCATCTTGAGCGTCATTCAGCCGTCCCTTTCTCCTTGCCGGCGAGGCAAGGATCGAGCCGACGAAGATTGTCACGCAGGATCCGGAGATTGCCGCGCAAGAGCTCCCGCCCCTCGTCGCCCAGGCTCTCGGTATAGGCATTCATCATCTCGCGAAGACCAGCCATCAGTTCGGAAAGCAGCGGATCGGCCTTGTCGGTGATCACGACGTTCTTGGCGCGCCGGTCGGCCGGATCGGGCATGCGCGCCACGAGCCCGAGCGCCTCGAGGCGATCGAGATAGGCCGAAAGCGTCATCGGCTCTATCCCCATGCGAGTGGCGATCTCCGCCTGCTTGATGTCCTCGGTCATGGCCACCTGCATCAGCGTGCGCGCTTCCCCGGGCGTAATCCCGAGCGCCATCGCATTGACCTTGCGGTCGAAGGCACCGCGCAGCAGGCGCGAGACATCGGTGAGCAGCAGTCCGATCGTGTCGGATTCGAGTCTTCGGGGCATCTGGATCGTTCACAGGAGGATAATAAGGTTTCCTTATCATATTCTCTCGGTCCGTTCAATGCGGGGGCCGTGCATGAGCGCGGCCAGTGCAGCGTCACGGGCTGATCGTCCAGAACATCTTCGGCGGTGATTCCGGGAGAAGTATCTAGATCTTGTGGTGAACAAATCGGGAAGCGCCACACCGCGGGTGCTTCTTCAGCGGCGGAGGCTCGACGCACTGGAAAGGCAAGGCACGATTCTTATTCCCGGAGTTCTCAGCTTCGAGCGCGAATCTTGGTCAGAATTTTCCAGCCATTCCAGACTCTTGGATTCGGAATCCTTTGCACCGATTCCACCGTTGGTGGATGGGGTTCGGGTCCTTAATCGTGGTGCGAGGCATGATTCGACGGTAGATTCAGTATGTGGTGCGAATCCGCATTCGGGAAACTATATATAGCCGTGAACATACAGTGAATCGGTGGGAGTCAGCGATTCGTCTCCGATTCGTTCCACCGCTGTTCCATAAGTCGATATTTGCGGGTAAAGCGAGCCCCAAGATATGGTCGGCGGCAGCCCGATGCTTTTAATTGCTCGCGCCCCCTTGCGTTCGGGCCTCTGCGTGGGCATCTGTTGCCCGCCGGGCTGCTGAGTAGCATCCTGGCTCTTTGAGACTGCCCGGGATCGATGACGTGTCCTTTCAATCCATGATCCTGAGCGGCCGCGGGGTGACCGCGGTGCTCGGACCCACCAATACCGGCAAGACGCATTATGCCATCGAGCGCATGGTCGCGCATGACAGCGGCGTCATCGGGCTGCCGCTGAGATTGCTTGCCCGCGAGGTCTATACCCGTCTGGTCGAGAAGGTCGGGCACCACAATGTCGCGCTGATCACCGGCGAGGAGAAGATCACGCCGCATCGCGCCCGCTACTCGGTCTGCACGGTCGAGGCGATGCCGCGCGAGACGACGGCGTCTTTCGTCGCAATCGACGAGGTGCAGCTCGCCGGCGACCTGGAACGCGGTCACATCTTCACCGACAGGCTCTTGCATCTGCGCGGCCGGGGAGAAACGCTCCTCCTCGGTGCGGCGACCATGCGGCCGATCCTCGAGTATTTGCTGCCAGGCATCACAGTGGTCGAACGGCCGCGCATGTCGCAGCTTCTCTATGCGGGCTCGAAGAAGATCACCCGGCTGCCGCATCGATCGGCGATCGTCGCCTTCTCGGCCGACGAGGTCTATGCCATCGGCGAGCTGATCCGGCGGCAACGCGGCGGCGCCGCGGTCGTTCTCGGGGCGCTTTCGCCGCGCACCCGCAACGCACAGGTGGCGCTCTACCAGGAAGGCGATGTCGATTACCTGGTGGCGACAGACGCGATCGGCATGGGGCTCAATCTCGACGTCGATCATGTCGCCTTCGCGCAGGACCGCAAGTTCGACGGTTACCAATACCGCAACCTCAATCCGGCGGAGCTTGCCCAGGTCGCCGGCCGCGCCGGCCGGCACGTCCGCGACGGCACTTTCGGCGTGACCGGTCGCGTCGATCCCTTCGAGGACGAGCTGGTGCACCGGATCGAATCGCATGAGTTCGATTCGGTCCGGGTGCTGCAATGGCGCTCCAAGGCCGTCGACTACTCTTCGCTGAAGGCGCTGAAGCACAGCCTCGAGGCGGCACCGGCTGTGTCCGGGCTGACGCGCGCCCTTCCGGCCGTCGACCAGCAGGCGCTTGAGCATTTGGCGCGCTATCCGGAAGTGATCGATGTCGCCACGACCTCGGAACGCGTCGAGAAGCTCTGGGAGGCCTGCGCGCTTCCCGACTACCGCCGCATCACGCCGGCGCAGCACGCCGACCTGATTGCGAGCATCTATGCCGATCTCGTCCGCCATGGCACGGTCAACGAGGACTTCATGGCCGAGCAGGTTCGCCGCGCCGATCATACGGATGGCGAGATTGACACACTTTCGGCGCGAATCGCGCAGATCAGGACCTGGACCTATGTGTCCAACCGGCCCGGGTGGCTTGCCGATCCGACACACTGGCAAGAAAAGACGCGGGAAATCGAAGATCGATTGTCCGACGCGTTACATGAAAGGTTGACGAAACGCTTCGTTGACCGCAGGACATCTGTGCTCATGAAGCGCCTGAGAGAGAATGCGATGCTTGAAGCAGAAATCAGTGTGAATGGTGATGTCTTCGTCGAAGGACACCACGTCGGTCAGCTAACCGGTTTCCGGTTCACGCTCGTCGCCGGCAGCGAGGGAACGGACGCCAGGGCCGTTCAGGGCGCCGCCCAGAAGGCGCTCGCGCTGGAGTTCGAGGCACGCGCCGCCCGTCTGCATGCGGCCGGCAACAACGATCTGGCGCTTTCGTCGGATGGGCTCGTGCGCTGGCTCGGCGATCCCGTGGCGCGGCTTGCGGCGAGCGATCACGTCATGCGCCCCCGCGTCATCCTGCTCGCCGACGAGCAGCTTCAAGCCAACGCCCGTGACCATGTCGTGGCGCGGATCGAGCGCTTCGTGAACCATCACATCAGCACGGTGCTGAAGCCGCTCGACGACATTTCGCGTGCCGAGGATCTCGAGGGCCTGGCCAAGGGTCTGGCCTTTCAGCTCGTCGAGAATCTCGGCGTGCTCTTCCGTCGCGATGTCGCCGAAGAGGTGAAGTCGCTCGATCAGGAAAGCCGTGCGTCGATCCGCAAATATGGCGTTCGTTTCGGCGCCTACCATATCTTCCTTCCGGCCCTCTTGAAGCCGGCGCCGGCAGAGCTGATCACGCTTCTCTGGGCGCTGAAGAACGACGGCCTGGACAAGCCCGGCCACGGCGAACTCATTCCGATGCTTGCCGCCGGCCGGACTTCGGTCGTGACCGATCCGTCCTTCGAGCGGACCTTCTACAAGCTCGCCGGATTCCGCTACCTCGGCAAGCGCGCCGTGCGGATCGACATCCTGGAACGTCTCGCGGACCTCATCCGCCCGCTCCTGCAATGGAAGCCGGGCATGACGCCGCGGCCCGAGGGGGCCTATGACGGCCGTCGCTTCACGGCGACGACGTCGATGCTGTCGATCCTCGGTGCGACGCCGGACGATATGGAAGAGATCCTCAAAGGTCTCGGCTATCGCGCCGACAGCGTGACCGCGGAGGAGGCGGCAGCCTTCCTGGCGAAGCAGGACGGCACGCCGGCAGAGGCGGGCGCGTCGTCGGAAGCTGCTGCCGAGCACGTTGAAGCCGACGCAGATGCTGCGGCGGAGCCTTCCGACGGCGGCGATGCGGCGCCGGCGGAAAACGCTTCGGCAGAAGCCGCCCCGGCAGAAGCCGCCCCGGCAGAAGCGAGCGGCGACGAAACGACTGCCGCGGAGCAACCGGAAGTGCCGGCCGAGCCGAAGCCGGTGCTCCTGTGGCGTCCCGGCACCCGCCAGGACAACCAGCGCGGCGGCCGCCAACAGGGCGATCAGCGCCGCGGCGGCCAACAGGGCGATCAGCGCCGCGGCGGCCAACGTCAGGGCCAACGTCAGGGCCAGGGCGAGGCCAGGGAAGGCGGCCGCAAGGGCGGCGCTCCGGCGCGCGCCAAGCCTCAGGACGGCAAGCCGGGCGGTCAGCGCAAGGAGCGCCAGGACCGTCATGAGCGTCACGAACGTCACGACCGGGGCGCCAAATTCGACAATCGCCCGCCGCGCAAGGAAAAGCCCATCGATCCGGATTCGCCCTTCGCGAAGCTTGCCGCGCTCAAGGAGCAACTGAAAAAGTAGGCGGATCATGGAGAAACAGCCACCGTCCTCGCCCGCAGCGCGCCAGCGGCTCGACAAGTGGCTGTTCTTCGCCCGGCTGATCAAGTCGCGATCGCTCGCCCAGAAGGCGATCGAGGCTGGCCAAGTGGCCGTCAATGGCGCGCGGGCGACGCAGCCGTCCGCGCACGTCAAGGCGGGCGACACGCTGGAGCTCTCGCTCGAACGTCGCGACCTCGTCCTGCGGGTCCTGTTACCGGGAACCCGGCGGGGTCCCTATGAGGAGGCGCGGCTGCTCTACGAAGATCTGACACCGCCTGCACCCGTCGAGCGTCTGACGCCCTTCGAACAGGCGACGCGCGAGCGCGGCGCGGGGCGCCCGACCAAACGGCAGCGGCGTGAGACCGACCGCCTCAGGCCCGACGTCGACGACGACGATTAGGGCTCTTCTTGAAGCGCGATTTTCGCGATCTCCCGAACTCCCGGATGCCGTCGCGGGTAGTGGCGGGCGCACTCTTGAACAGCTATCCGGCAAATTTAGCTGCTATCGATCCGATAGCGCGGCGATGCTGGAAAACTCTGCCCTTTTCGCGGCAAAACGCGAGTGGATTATTCTTGCAAAGGCTGCTCAAAGCCTTTAGGTCACAAGCCACATTACAGTGTCGTGCGCCGGTTCAGGCGCACAAAGGTCGCTGTAGGAATTTTGAAATGCTGCATGGTTTTATCCTTAAACCGGTGCCGATTTAAGGAACCATGCAGAGGTGGCACTTGTGGTTTGCTTCGGGCAGCTATGCGCGCCGGACATTCCTAGCATGCGCGGACGATGAAGCGTTGCCGTCTGCCATCAAATGTGAGCATTGGCTGGAGTACCTCATGACGTATGTCGTGACCGACAATTGCATTCGCTGCAAGTACACGGACTGTGTGGAAGTCTGCCCGGTGGATTGCTTCTATGAGGGCGAGAACTTTCTCGTCATCCATCCGGACGAGTGCATCGATTGCGGCGTATGCGAACCGGAATGTCCTGCCGGGGCGATCAAGCCGGATACCGAGCCGGGGCTCGATATGTGGTTGAAATTGAACGCTGATTTTGCGACCCAGTGGCCTAATATCACCGTCAAGCGCGATCCGCTTCCGGAAGCCAAGGAAATGGACGGCGTCGAAGGGAAATACGAGCAGTATTTCTCCGAGAAACCCGGGCAGGGCGACTGAAGCGTCGGCGGCTCGGTTCGTCTCGGCTGACGCAGGCGAGAAAGGGCGAGGCCGGAAATCTGGGGAAATCCTGTCGGTGCCTCGCAAGTGCGAGCATGGTGGCTTGATCGTTGCCATGCAGCAAATTATTGATTTCCGCTCTTTTTTGTGCTAGGTTCCGTACACTGATCCACAGAGGGTGCTTTTGCGCGCCCGAAAACCAGCACGAAAGCAAATCGATTTCCACGGCGCGGCACTTTCAAAATAGGCAACGTTCCGTTGCTCGTGACTGCGACGCAAGAAGCCTTTTGCATTTCGTTGGACGGACCAGGATTGACCCCACCCGGCGGTATCCCCGTCTATCCGGGCCTCACGACCCGGCCCGGCCGATTGAGGCCGGTGCGCAATAGGGAGTGTTTGAAACGAATGACGACCCAGCAGAAAAAATCTTCAATGCGCCAAGGCTTCAAGACCGGTGAATCGATCGTTTATCCGGCTCATGGCGTTGGTCAGATCGTGGCGATTGAGGAGCAGGAAGTCGCCGGCATGAAGCTCGAGCTTTTTGTTATCGATTTCGAAAAAGACAAGATGCGTCTCAAGGTGCCGGTGGCCAAGGCAGTCAGCATCGGCATGCGCAAGCTGTCCGAGACCGATTTCGTCGATCGCGCATTGAAGGTTGTGCAGGGCAAGGCACGCGTGAAGCGGACCATGTGGTCGCGTCGCGCCCAGGAATACGATGCCAAGATCAATTCCGGCGACCTCATTTCCATCGCGGAAGTGGTGCGCGACCTCTATCGTGCGGAAAACCAGCCGGAACAGTCCTATTCCGAGCGCCAGCTCTATGAAGCCGCTCTCGATCGCATGGCGCGCGAAATCGCTGCCGTGAACAAGATGTCGGAAACAGAAGCCGTGCGTCTCGTCGAAGCCAATCTGAACAAGGGGCCGAAGCGCGGCAAGGCCATCGAAGAAGACGATACGCAGGACGAAGCCGCCTAAGATCGGCAGCGACGCACTGCAAGCAGCATTCACGAGTTTGATCAAGGCCCGGTCTTAGCGCCGGGCCTTTTTCTTGCGCCGACCTCCTGAGCCGACACCGCGCGGGAAGTTCGTTGCCACCAGGACAGCGCAGGTGGCATGGCGCGCCTCCTGCAATCTAAAATCGTCATCACGAGCGGGAACTTTTCAACCCTGCGCACGTTTCTCGTTCACGGGACAGGCATGCGCCTGCGTTCCCGTGCGATCTCGGTTCTGTGATTCCTCACCGTCTCAGGTCGTATTCCTCGATTTAGGGCACTGCCTGAATTCGTCAAGCAGCGCCGGCCGCCCTTCAACCGACCGCCGCGACAGGCGTTCGGCACTTCTAAGATCAACAGTGTTGGCGTTCGGCGCCAGCCAGGGAGCAATCGATGAAGACCCTCACAGCAGACAGGCGTTTGATCAAGATTGCAATGGATGCCCCCTATCTCGAGCGGGACGAGGAGCATGCGCTGGCCGAGGCTTGGCGGAATGATCACGATCAGGAAGCGCGAAACAAGATCGCCATGTCGCATATGCGGCTGGTGATCGCGATGGCGGCCAAGTTCCGCAGCTTCGGGCTGCCGATGGGCGATCTCGTCCAGGAGGGGCATATCGGGCTCCTGGAGGCGGCGGCGCGTTTCGAGCCTAGCCGTGAGGTCCGCTTTTCGACTTACGCCACCTGGTGGATCCGCGCATCGATGCAGGACTTCGTGCTGCGCAACTGGTCGATCGTGCGGGGCGGCACCAGCTCGGCGCAAAAGGCGTTGTTCTTCAATTTGCGCCGGTTGCGGGCGCGCCTGGCGCAGGGCGATCGGCAACTTACATCGCAGGCTATGCACGAGGAAATCGCCGCCGCCCTGGGCGTTAGCCTCGCCGATGTGCAGACCATGGATGCCCGCCTCTCCGGCAACGACGCGTCGCTGCAGGCGCCGGTCGGTCACGGAGAGTCCGACGGCGGTGCGCGGCTGGATTTTCTCCCGAGCGATGCACCGCTTCCCGACGAGCAGGTGAGCGAAATGATCGACGGCGAGCGGGCTCGCCGCTGGCTGCAGACCGCGCTGACGCAGCTCACCGAGCGCGAGATGAAGATCATTCGGGCGCGTCGCCTCTCCGAGGACGGGGCCACCCTCGAGGAACTCGGCCTGTCGTTGGGCATATCCAAGGAGCGCGTGCGGCAGATCGAAACCCGGGCGCTCGAGAAGCTGCGGACGGCGCTAGCTGCAAGGGCGCCGGCATTGACCGCTGCCATGCATTGAATTGGCGATTTCCTAGTGGCCGGCGTTACCGGTCTTCCGCCGGTAGGCGTTGGAGCGCCGTCAGGATCTGATAGGCGGCCTTTACCCGGGCTGGAATGGGGTAGTTCCTGTTGGCCAGGATGACGATGCCGATCTGCTCGGCGGGAACAAAGGCGGCATAGGCGCCGAATCCGCTTGTCGAGCCGGTCTTATTGATCAGCACGTCGTCCCGAGGCGGCAGCGGCGGATCCAGTCTCGTTACCTTGTTCGGCTTGAAACTGACCTCAGGCGAGTTCCCCGCCAGCAGCCGCTCGAGATCGGCCGGATAGGCATACATCTCCCATCCGAGTCCCTGGGTCATGTCGCCGACCCTGAAGTAACCGCTGTGCGTTGCCGCGATCGCGCGCTGGAGTGTGTCGTCCAACTCCGCGCCTTCTATGTTTGCCTCGACAAAACGGATCAAATCGGCGGCAGTGGTCTTTACGCCATAGGCTTCCGAATCGAGGACGCCGGGACTTACCCGGACGGGCTTGCCAGCTTTCGAATAGCCATGGGCATAGTCGCCCATCCGGTCCTCGGGAACGCTGATATGGGTTTGAGTCAGGCCAAGCGCCGGGAAAAGCGTCTTCTCCATCAAAGCGTCGAACGGCTCGCCCATGCTTTTGGCGGCGAGGTAGCCGAACAGGCCGATGCTGGGGTTCGAATAGAGCCGATGGCCACCCCCGGGGTAGCTCGGCTGCCAGCCTTTGAAATAGCCGATCATCTCTTTCTGGTCGGTGACGGAAGCCGGAAACTGCAAAGGCAGGCCGCCTGCCGTATAGGTGGCGAGATCGAGAAGGCTGATCCTGTCGAAGCTGCTTCCGGAGAGTGCGGGCAGGTGCTTGCTGGCGCTATCGGAGAGAGACAGGGCCCCACGCGCTTCCCCATAGGACGCCAGAGTCGCCGTAAAAGTCTTGCTGATCGAGCCGATCTCGAAAAGCGTCTCATCGTCGACCTTCTGTCCGCTCTCCTTCGAGGCGACTCCGTAGTTCAAAACGTATCTCCTCCCCTGCACCGTGACTGCGACGGCCATTCCGGGAACGTCGTATTCCTCCATGATCGGGCGGATCGCCTCGTCAACGACGCGTTCGATATGTCCTGGGCTATCGCTGGCGGTCGCCTGGCTTGAGGCGCCGCAGAACAGAGAGGCGGCGGCGAGAACTCCAAGCGTCCTCAGGCGAATATTTCTCATGGCTGGATCATCCCCTCGAGTAACCGTGTCTACTGCATCATTCTTCGAATCGAAGTCGATATAAGGAGAAACATGCGGCAATTCGAAGTGTGAGATTTTATCCCTCGGAAAAAACGCACGGCGCGGCAGCAAGACGGCCGGTGAGACGCGTTGCATAGAGGACGAGGAAGAGCGCCGGCCGAGCCGATGGAGACGGGATCACCTATTCGGAGATGATCTTCACCTTGTCGCCCGGTCTGACGGTGGAGGTGACCTGCATTGCGTTGATCAGCCGGAAGAGGTCGAGCTTTCGGTCCGTTCCCATCATTCGCGCTGCCAATGTGGCGCTCGTGTCGCCCGGCCGCACGGTGGCCACCCTGATGCGCAGCGGCTTCAAGGCCTGGATTTCGTTCGGCGACATGCGGCGGAAGGAACTGCGCAGCTGGCTCGCCGTCGGTTCAAGCGCCGCCGATCCCTTGGGAACCGCGGTCAGGAACCGGTAAATTCGGTCGCCGATGCGGATGACGGTCACGTCGAAATCCCAGCGATCGGCGGAGGCCCGCGCCGTCGCGGCTTCGAGGCCGTTGACGGCAATGGGTCGAATGGTGTCCGGCTGCAGACCGGTCACCCAGCCGCTGGCAATGTAGTCGGTCAGTTTGCGGCCGGCATTGTCGGCAATGCCGTCGAAGCGGATGGCGACTTCGCCCGGACCCGTGGCGAGCACCGCTTCGGCCTTGTTGTCGATCTGGAAGCCTTGCGGCACGTCGAAGCGTATGCCGAGCTGGCCGTGCAGGAAGGTCTGGCCACGCACATAGCCCTCCTGCGGGCTGTCGCCATAGAGCAGCCCGTCGATGCCGGCGAGATAGTAGTCACGGCCGCGGTCGCCGCTCGTCCCTTCGGGGCCGAAGGCGCGGGCGTGCCGGCGGGCGAGTTCGACGCGCTGCGGCGCGTTCGGGTGGCTCGACAGGAAATCGAGGCTCTGGTCCGCTTCCGGATCGACCGCACTGAAGCGGCTATAGGCGGCCATCGAATCGAGGAAGCGCGCGGCGGCATAGGGGTCGTAGCCGGCTTCGCCGAGCATCCTGACCCCGATCACGTCGGCCTGCAGTTCCTGGTTGCGCGAAAAGGCCGCAAGTCGCAGCTTGCCGCGGGCCAGCGCCTGCTTGCCGGCAAGGTTGGAGGACAGCACTTCCGAGACGACGCGACTGGCGATGACCTCGGCCTCCTCGCGCTGCTGGCGCTGGATGCCGTGATTGGCGGTGACATGCGCCATTTCGTGCGAAAGCACGGCGGCCACTTCCGAGGCGTCGTTGGCAAGCGCCAGCAGGCCGCGTGTGACGTAAAGGTATCCGCCCGGCAACGCAAAGGCATTGATCGCCGGGGAGTTGAGGATGGTGATGCGGTAGGATTGCTGCGGGTTTTCCGAAACCGCCGTCAGCGCGCCGGTGATGCGGGCGACCAGCCGTTCCGTCTTGGCGTCCTTGTATTCGCCGCCATAGCTCGCGACGATGCGCGGATGCTCGCGCGCGCCGAGTTGGGCGCGCGGATCGTTCTTCTGCACCTCCTCGACGATCTGCGGATTGGACGAGGGCGAGACGGCCGGCTCGTAGGTCTGCTCGATAATCGACTGGCAGCCGGAAAGAAGGCTCAACGAGGACAATGCAACCAGAGCGCGCGGTGCCACGCCACGCCGCTTCGGAAACCAGCCTCTTGTGACTGTGTGCCTTGCCATTCCTCAGCCCGTTCCATCCGCCGAGGCGCCCTGCGCTCATGAGCCAACAGTCGCCAGCGTCGAAAAATCCTACTATTTCAGCCGCATAAGGGCGCTGGCGCAGGTTTCTCAGCCATGACCATGCTGTATCGATTTAAGCGCCGCCTGCCTAGCTGATCCCCGTAGAAATAGTTGCCCCGTGGTATCACAGCAACGGATGCGCGAGTAACGCGCATATCCGGCCGGACGTTCCGCGCGTCGCACGCCGGGGCGGTCAAATTGTGGCGAACCGGACATTGTCCAAAAATACTGCCGCGTTCCCCCGGTCGATTGCCATGGCAGGCGGGTGACGCTCATTCGTCCCACCCGATCTCGTCGTTGCCGAGAAACCGGTTGATCGCCGCCAGGTCCCGCCGTGCAAGAAAACGATCCAGGGCGTCATGGGCGACGATACGCCCCTGGTCGAGGAAAAGCACGCTATCGGCGAGGCTCTTCACGTCATCGGGATGATGCGTGATCATCAGGATGGTGTTGCCTTCCTCGCCATGCAGGTCGCTCAGCAACGCGCGCATCTCTGCGCGCATGCCGGGGTCGAGTGCGGCGAAAGGCTCATCGAGCAGCAACAGCGGCCGATGCCGCACCAGCGCGCGGGCAAGCGCCACCCGCTGGCGCTCGCCGCCGGAAAGCGTCGGCGGCAACCTCCTGCCGAAGCCGGCGAGCCCGACCCGCGCCAGCGCCTCCTCGATCCTGCCGCGGTCGGATGAGTCGAGGCGGAGAGAGGGGCTGATCCCGAAGCCGACATTCGTCGCGACATCGAGATGAGCGAAGAGATTGTTTTCCTGGAAGATGATGGAGATCGGTCGCTCGACGGGCATGCGCCCGGCCATGTCCTCGCCGAGGATCCGCACTTCGCCTGCCTCCGGCGTCTCGAAGCCGGCAATGACATTGAAAAGCGTCGATTTTCCCGAGCCCGAGGCGCCAATAACGGCGACGATCTGTCCGGCCGGAACCGCGCAATCGAATGCCAGCGCCGTCGTTTCGAAGCGAACCTTGACGTCCTTGAGCGACAGGGCGAGCGAACTCATGCGCTTCGTCCTTGTGCTGGCTTCTCTCCTGCCGTGCCGAGCATGGTCAGAACGAGGCAGATGAGGCCAAGCACCAGGGCGAGCCCGGCCGCGTCGGCGGTGCGGTAGCTGCCCATCCGGCTATAGAGCAGCCAGGGCAGCGTCGCGAGATCCTGCGAACCGAAGAGGGCGACAGCGCCAAGATCGCCGAGCGACAGCGCGAGCGCGAAGGAGAATGCCATCAACAGAGGTTTGCGCAGCACCGGCCAATCGATCCATCGCAGGCGATGCAAGCTCCGGATGCCGAGGCTGGACGCAAGGCGCTCGGTGCGCGCGGCATGGGTCGCCATCGCCGGGGCGAGGACGCGGTGAACGAATGGCAGCGCCATCAGCGCATTGATGGCGATGACGAGAAACGGGGCAAAGCGCGCGACGTCGCCGAAGGGCCGGACGAGCAGGAACCAGCCGGCGCCAAGCACCACGGGCGGGGCGAGCAGGATCAAGGAGGTGCTGGCACCGATCGCACCGGCAAACAGGCGGGCCGGCACTTGAGGGCGTCGTCGCGCGAGGAGCAGCCGCTGCGCACGGATCATCAGGACGGCCATGACGACGGAAATGGTGGCGGACGGAAGGGCAATGGCGGCGCTGGTGGTGAGTGCCCGATGGAACGCCGGCTCGCCGACGAGGCGGGTGAGATCGGCCTGCAATCCGGACGTCGCGATGGCGACGAAGGGCAGGCCGACGAAGACGAGGGCGAGCACCAGCCAGGCCCCGTCGGCAAGGCGCGAAAGCCGACTCAGACCATCGAACCGTCGGGTCGCCCTGCCGCTCGTCTCGCCTTCCTCGGGGGGCGGGGCGAGAAATTTAAGGGCGACAAGCAGCGTGCCCGTCAGAACGACCTGCAGGCCGGAAAGGGCGATAGCCCGGGGTGGGTCGAAATCGAAGCGCAGCGCCTGGTAGATGGCCACCTCGACCGTGCTTGCAGCCGGGCCGCCGCCAAGCGTCAGCACCAGCGTGAAGCTGGTGGCGCAGAGCATGAATATGAGGCCGGCAATGCCCGGCAGCAGACCCCGGAGCGCCGGCCATTCGACGAAGCGGAAAACGGCAAGCGAGCCCATGCCGAGATTGGCGGAGCTGCGCCAGTATTCGCCTGGGATGCGTTCGAGGCCGGCATGCATCAGCCGGGCCGCAAGCGGCATGTTGAAGAAGACATGCGCAAGCAGGATGCCGAACAGGCCGTAGACACTGATCGGCTGCTGCAATCCTGTCGCCGCGAGAACGTTGTTCAGGAAGCCCTGCCGACCCCAGACCTCGATCAGGCCGAGCGCCGCAACAAGTGCCGGCAGGCCGAGCGGCAAGGCCATTAGCCGCAGCATCCAGATCCGGCCGGGGAAGGATGCCCGGCGCGCCAGGGCGCGTGCGACGGGTATGGCGAAGAGAATCGACAGGCCCGTCGAGAGACCTGCCTGCAGCAGCGTGAAGCGGGTGACGCGCCAGATATAGGCGTCGAACAGGCCGTTGGCGCCGCCGTCGCCGGACTGCGCGAGCAGCGCGGCGCCTGCCAGACCGACGAAGAGCAGGATGCCGCCGAGGCAGAAAGCCGCGGCGGCGATTGTCATCCTGTTTTCGGCGGCGTCGAACAAGCCGGCCTCAGTTCTTGCTCATCGCCGCCAGCCATTCGTCGATCCAGGCCTTTCGGTTGGCGGCAACCTCTTCGGACGGCATCAGGAAGGTCTTTTCCGGATTGACGAGCTTGCCGAAGGCCTCGGGCAGAGGCTCGTTGGTGGAACCGACCGGCATCATCCAGTTGGTCGTCGGGATGATCGACTGGAATTCCGGGCCGGTCATGAAGGAGAGGAACTTGCGGGCGAGTTCCGGTTCCTTGCTGTTCCTCGTTACGCCGGCCACTTCGATCTGGATGTAGTGGCCCTCGGCGAAGGGGGCTGCCTGATACCGGTCGGTTCCTTCCGCCACCATGTGGTAGGCGGGCGAGGTGGTGTAGGAGAGGACCATTGGCGCCTCGCCCTTGGTGAACAGGCCATAGGCTTCCGACCAGCCGGGGGTCACCGTCAGCACGCGTTCGCTGAGCTTCGCCCAGGCCTCGCCGGCCTTGTCGCCGTAAACGGATTTGACCCAGAGAAGCAGGCCGAGGCCGGGCGTCGAGGTACGCGGGTCCTCAATGACGATCTTCTGGGCCGGATCGCCTTCGACCAGGTTCTTGAGGCTCTTCGGTGGGTTCTTCAGGGTTTCGGTGTCATAGATCACGGCGAAATGGCCGTAGTCATAGGGAACGAAGGTGTCGTCGGAAAAGCCGCCGGGAACCTTGAGCTTCGTCGTGTCGAGGCCGTGCGGGACAAAATAGCCGGTGGCCTTGGCCTCTGCGACTAGGTTGGTGTCGAGGCCGAGAACGATGTCGGCCTTCGATCCCTCGCCCTCGAGCTTCAGCCGCGTCAGGAGTTCGACGCCGTCGGCAACGCCGACATAATTCACCTTGCAGGCGCAGGTCTTCTCAAAGCCTTTGGCGACCTTGGCGCCCGGACCCCATTCGGTGATGAAGCTTTCATAGGTGTAGATCGTCAGCGTCTTTTCGGCGGCGACGGCGCTCGCTGAAAATGCGGCGACAGCGATGCTGGCAATCGCCAGCCGGCCGAGGATCTTGCGATGGAGTGAACTGGACATGATGGGCACCTCTCCCTGTTGTTGATGCTGCACGGGAAAAGCGCGTATCGGTCCGATCGCTTCTAATCCCTCCGCCGGTATGAGCCGGATCAGGTTCCGCGGGTTGGCTCGAAGCCTCTCAGCCATCGGACCGCAAGCGGTCCGGGGCACCCCGTTAGAGCGCCTAAGATTTAGCTTTCGGCGGCAGCCAAGGCAAGCGGAGTTTCGGCGGAAGCATTGGCCCTGAGCGCCGCCTGCGCTATCAAGGGTTTGCGAGAAACCGGAAGGATTTGCCGGCGCTCTGAGTTCAAACAACGGCGGCGGCGTTTTGTTCGCCAAGCGGGGTCATTTCATGCCGGACATGCTGGTTCGCCTCTATGCCTTGCCTGAAGGCCGCGGGTCCCGACTCGGCCCCGACGTTACCATCAGGCGCGCCCTGACGGCCGAACGCAGGATCGTTGTCTCCTGGATCGAGGAACGATTCGGCGCCCCTTGGGCGGGCGAGGCAGAGGCGGCCTTTTCCGCGACGCCGACGCGGATCCATATTGCGCTATGGAAGGGAGAGCTTGCCGGCTTTGCCTGTCATGACGTGACCGCGCTCGGCTTCTTCGGGCCGACGGGCGTCGACAAAGCGATGCGCGGCCGCGGCCTCGGAGAGGCATTGCTGCTCGAAAGCCTCTTCGCCATGCGTGCCGCCGGCTACGCCTATGCGATCATCGGCGGCGTTGGCCCGGCGGAATTCTATGCGCGCGCCGTCGGCGCGGTGGAGATTCCGGATTCGACGCCCGGCATCTATGCGGACATGCTTTCTCCGGACGGGACGCGGGAGGCCTGATCCAGCAAGCCACGAGAGGGCGCCCCGAAAAGACGTTCTGCCCTTTTCCTCGGGCGCCGCTTTGCGCTATGGGCTTGTGCCATGACCCGATCGACCTTCACCATTCTTCTCGGCGGCGCGCTCACCCTCACGGAGCGGCTTACGGTGCAGCTTTCCGGCAGCCGCTTCATCGCGGCCGATGGCGGCATACGCCATGCGAAGACGCTTGGGGTGGAACCGGAGCTCTGGGTCGGCGACTTCGACTCGACCGATCAGGCGTTGTTCGCAGATTACGCCGAGGTCCCGCGGGAAAGCTATCCGGCCGCCAAGAACGCCACCGATGGCGAGCTGGCAGTCGAGGCGGCGCTTGCGCGGGGCGCCTCGACGTTGATCTTCGCCGGCGCGCTCGGCGGCACCCGCAGCGACCATGCCTTCCTGCACCTCCTGCGACTCGCGGCGCTGGCGGAAGAGGGACACGCCGCGCTCATGACCTCCGGCGAGGAGGAGGCCCATGCGCTGATGCCGGGGGTCCACGAGATCGACCTGCCGAAGGGGAGCCTGTTCTCGATCCTCGGCTTCACCGACCTTACCGGCCTGTCGATCGAAAACGCCCGCTACCCGCTCCACGGCTTCGCACTGCCTTTCGGCTCCTCCCGGACGATTTCCAATGTCGCGGAAGGTCCGGTTCGCTTTTCCCTGAAATCCGGCCGGGCGGTGGTTCTCGCCCGACCCTACGATCTTTCCGGAGCCTGACGCCTTGGCGCCCCCCATCCTGAAGCTTGACGACATCCTTCTTACCTTCGGCGGCACGCCGCTTCTCGCCGGCGCCAATCTGCAGGTCGAGCCGGGTGACCGCATCTGCCTCGTCGGCCGCAACGGCTCGGGCAAATCGACGCTGATGAAGATGGCCGCCGGTCTTGTCGAGCCGCAGTCCGGCGAGATTTTCCGGCATCCCTCGGTAACCATCCGCTATCTGCACCAGGCCCCGGACTTCGACGGCTTCGACACGGTGCAGGCCTATGCCGAGGCCGGGCTCGGCCCCGGCGACGATCACTACCGCGTCACCTATCTGCTGCAGCATCTGGGGCTGACCGGCGAGGAGGACCCGAAGCGCCTCTCCGGCGGCGAGGCGCGCCGCGCGGCACTCGCCCGCGTCATGGCGCCGGAGCCCGATATCCTGCTTCTCGACGAGCCGACCAACCATCTCGACCTGCCGACGATCGAATGGCTGGAAGACGAGCTCGCCCGCAGCCGCTCGGCCCTCGTGCTGATCTCGCACGACCGGCGTTTTCTCGAGAAGGTCTCGACCGCGACGGTCTGGCTCGATCGCCGCCAGTCGCGCCGGCTCGACCGAGGCTTTGCTCATTTCGAAGCCTGGCGCGATGAGGTGCTGGAGGCGGAGGAACTCGAACAGCACAAGCTCGGCAAGGCGATCGAGCGCGAGGAGCACTGGCTGCGCTACGGCGTCACGGCGCGGCGCAAGCGCAACATGCGCCGCCTCGGCGAGTTGCAGGACATGCGGACGCGCTATCGCGGCCACAAGGGGCCGCAGGGCACGATCCAGGCAACCGTCGCCGACGCCAAGGAATCCGGCAAGCTGGTCATCGAGGCGGAGAAGATCACCAAGGCCTATGGCGAGCGGACGATCGTCGCGCCCTTCTCGATCCGCGTCCATCGCGGCGACCGGATCGGCCTCGTCGGGCCAAACGGCGCCGGCAAGACGACGCTGCTCAAGCTCCTGACCGGGCAGCTCGAACCGGACTCAGGCACCGTCAAGCTCGGCACCAATCTGGAGATCGCCACGCTCGACCAGAAGCGTGAAGATCTGAACCTCGACGAGACGCTGGCGCATTACTTGACCGACGGGCGCGGCGAGACGCTTCTCGTCAACGGCGAACAGCGACACGTCACCGGCTACATGAAGGAATTCCTCTTCCAGCCGGAGCAGGCCCGCACGCCGATCAGCGAACTATCCGGCGGCGAGCGAGCCCGGCTGATCCTCGCCCGCATCCTGGCGCGCGCCACCAACCTCCTGATCCTCGACGAACCGACCAACGACCTCGACATCGAGACGCTCGACCTCCTGCAGGAGATCGTCGCCGGCTTTGCCGGAACGGTGATCCTTGTCAGCCACGACCGCGATTTCCTCGACCGCACGGTGACCTCGACCATTGCGCCCGCCAATCCGGAAGCGCCCGACGGCCGCTGGATCGAATATGCCGGCGGTTATTCCGACATGATGGCGCAGCGCAAGGGCGCGATCGAGGAGCGGCGCAAGGCCGAGAAAGCCGAGAGGGCCAAGCCGAGCGATGCCCCCGTCGAAACAGCCGAGCCGAAATCCAAGGGGAAACTCTCCTACAAGCAGAAATTCGCGCTGGAGAACCTGCCGAAGGAGATCGCCAAGGCCGAGGCCGAGATCGCCAAGCGCGAAGAGAAGATGCACGATCCTTCTCTCTTTTCCCGCGATCCGGACGGTTTCGCGAAGCTTGCCGCCGAGCTCGAAAAACTGAAAGAGGGCCTGACGCGCATGGAGGAGGAATGGCTGGAGCTTGAAATGTTGCGCGAGGAGCTCGAAGGCTGACGCCGGTCCGATTTATGGGAAAACCCCTCCCCACAAGGAGGAGGGGCCAGAAGTCGAGCCCAACTCAAGGGTAAAAATTGCAGCAACTCAAAGCACTGCAGCGACCTTTGTGCGCCTGAAAAGACGCGAGGCGCTGTAGATCAGGCGAAATACTGTCCGCCATTCGCCGATATCGTCGAGCCGGTGATGAAGCCGGATTCGTCAGACGCCAGGAACACGACGCAGCGGGCGATCTCGTCCGGTTCGCCGAGGCGGCCGACCGGGATTTGCGGGATGATTCGTTCGTTCAGCACCTTTTCCGGCACCGCCCGCACCATCTCCGTGCCGATATAGCCGGGGCATATCGCATTGACGGTGACGCCCTTTGCCGCCCCTTCCTGCGCCAGCGCCTTGGTAAAGCCGAGATCGCCGGCCTTGGCGGCGGAATAGTTCGCCTGGCCCATCTGGCCCTTCTGGCCGTTGATCGATGAGATGTTGATGACGCGGCCGAAGCCGCGGTCGCGCATGCCCGACCAGACGGGATGCGTCATGTTGAAGAGGCCGGTGAGATTGGTATTGATGACCTCTCCCCACTGTTCCGGCGTCATCTTGTGGAACATCGCATCGCGGGTGATGCCGGCATTGTTGACGAGAATGTCGATCGGCCCGAGATCCGCCTCCACCTTGGCGATACCGTCGACGCAAGCCTGATAGCTGGAGACGTCCCATTTGTAGACCGGGATGCCGGTTTCCTGCTTGAAGGCCACGGCTTTCTCGTCATTGCCGGCGTAGGTCGCAGCCACCTTGTAGCCGGCCGCCTTCAGCGCCACCGAAATCGCAGCGCCGATACCGCGGGACCCACCCGTAACCAATGCTACCCTGCTCATGTTCGCCTCCCATTGGGTTAAAATCTGCCAAAACTATTCTTCCGCGGCCCGGAACTCCGGGCCGCGCGTGCTCGATCGAATAGGGCGGAGCCCTTGCATACCGCTAACTGTTACAGGCGCTCGACGCACAGGGCGACGCCCATGCCGCCGCCGATGCACAGCGTTGCGAGCCCCTTGGAAACACCACGGCGCTTCATTTCGAAGAGCAGCGTGTTGAGGACGCGGGCACCGGAAGCGCCGATCGGGTGGCCGATGGCGATCGCGCCGCCGTTGACGTTGACGATCGACGGATCCCAGCCGAGATCCTTGTTGACCGCGCAGGCCTGCGCCGCGAAGGCTTCGTTGGCCTCGACGAGTTCGACGTCGCCGACCGACCAGCCGGCCTTTTCGAGCGCCTTGCGCGAGGCGGGGATCGGGCCGGTGCCCATGATCTGCGGGTCGACGCCGGCCGTCGCCCAGGAGACGATGCGGGCGAGCGGCTGAATGCCGCGCCTGGCGGCCTCGGCCTCGGTCATCAGCAGCGTTGCGGCAGCGCCGTCATTGAGCCCCGAGGCGTTGGCCGCGGTGACCGTACCCTCCTTGTCGAAGGCCGGACGCAGCTTGGCGATCGAATCGAGCGTGGCGCCGTGGCGGATATATTCGTCCTGGTCGACGCTGACGTCGCCCTTGCGGGTCTTGACAATGAACGGGACGATTTCGTCGGCGAACCGGCCGGCCTTCTGCGCCGCTTCCGCCTTGTTCTGCGATCGGAGCGCGAATTCGTCCTGCTCCTCACGGGTCAGCTGCCACTTACGCGCGACGTTTTCGGCGGTGATGCCCATGTGGTATCCGTAAAAGGCGTCCGTCAGGCCGTCCTTGATCATCGTGTCGATCATCTTGTAGTCGCCCATTTTGACGCCGCCGCGCAGATGCGCGCAATGCGGTGCCATCGACATCGATTCCATGCCGCCGGCCACGATGATGTTCGCGTCGCCGATGACGATCTGCTGCATGCCGAGGGCGACCGCGCGCAGGCCCGAGCCGCAAAGCTGGTTCATGCCCCAGGCGGTCTTTTCCGGCGGGAGGCCGGCCTTGATCGCCGCCTGGCGGGCCGGGTTCTGCCCTTCGCCGGCCTGAAGCACCTGGCCGAGAATCACCTCGTCGACCTCTGCCGCCTCGACGCCGGCCCGTTCGAGGACCGCCTTGATGACCGTTGCACCCAGTTCATGAGCGGGTGTGTTGCCGAAGGCGCCGTTGAAGGACCCGACTGCGGTGCGAGCGGCGCTGGCGATCACGATGGAGGGATTGCTCATGGGACGTTTCCTCTTGTTTCCTTTGCCTGGAGAAGCAGACTGGCAAAGCCAGGAGCGCAAGTCAAACTTCTTGATGCTCTGCAACAAAAGCTTCATCGTCGGTTCTACCGACCGTTGTTTTGCACCTGCGTCGCCGCAATGCACAAAGAGATTGTCAGCGGCGCTCTTTTGCGGATACTCTTAAAAAACACAATAAAGACGGGACGATGGGTAGAGGAGACCCTGATGGCGAAGCATGAAGGCCAGATCGTTATCAAGAAATACGCAAACCGGCGGCTCTACAATACCGGCACGAGCACCTATGTGACCCTCGACGATCTGGCCGTGATGGTGAAGAGGGGGGAAGACTTCGTCGTCCAGGACGCCAAGTCCGGCGAAGATATCACGCATTCCGTGCTGACGCAGATCATCTTTGAGCAGGAGTCGAAGACCGGCAATACGCTTCTGCCGATTTCCTTCCTGCGCCAGCTCATCTCATTCTACGGCGATCAGATGCAGATGGTCGTGCCGAGCTATCTCGAACATTCGATGCAGGCCTTCACCGAGCAGCAGGCGCAGATGCGCGAGCAGATCAACAAGGCCTTCGGCGACACGCCGCTCGGCAAGAACCTCCAGGTGCCGTTGCAGCTGGTCGAGGAGCAGGTCAAGCGCAACACCGAAATGTTTCATCAGGCCATGCAGATGTTCTCGCCCTTCATGGCCGCTCCTCCGGCCAAGGAGACCAAGAAGGCCGAGGCGAAGGATATCGACGAGCTCAAGGAACAGCTTCGGGCGCTGCAGACGAAGCTCGACAATCTCGGCTAGAAATACGCCCCTCCCCATAAAAGGGAGGGGCTACCCTACTTCACATTTGATTCAATCCGTCACCACTTGTGGGAACCTTGAGTTGGGCTGGACGGTGGCGCGCAAGCCCCTCCCACCTGTGGGGAGGGGCGTTTCGGAAGCGCTGCGCTCCAACGCACCAAAGAAAAAGGGCCGGCAGAGCCGACCCTTCAAACTTCATCCGCAGACGGAAGAGCTTATGCGCTTTCCTTCGGCGTCAGGACCTGGCGACCGCGGTACATGCCGGTCTTCAGGTCGATGTGGTGCGGACGGCGCAGTTCGCCGGAATTCTTGTCTTCGATGTAGGTCGGAGCCTTGAGGGCGTCAGCAGAACGGCGCATGCCACGCTTGGACGGGCTCGTTTTTCTTTTAGGTACAGCCATTTCATTCTCCACTTATCGGGCAAAACACTGTTCAGCAGCCGAAAATGGCCGGGTCAAACAGATGTCGATCTCGGAAATTTTGCGCGCTTATACATGGCCAACCACGCTTTGACCAGTCCCCGCGTGCAAAATTTCGAATCGGGGCGGCAAGCGTCTGCTCCTACTTGAGACGTCAGACCTCGTCTTCCGGCACGATCCACGGTTCGGCCCTCGATGCCTCCTCCCATTTGCGGAAGGCCGGGTGTGCCTTGACGGCGTCCATGTAGGCGAGCGTTGCCGGATCCGTCGTGAGCTCATATATTTCCAGGCGGTTGACGACGGGGGCGAACATCGCGTCGGCGGCGGTGAAGCGGCCAAAGAGGAACGGTCCGCCGGAGCGGGCGATCGCCTCGTGCCAGATCTCTTCGATCCGCGCGACATCGGCGGCGACCCCTTCGGGAAGCGCGATCGCCTTCACCGGCCGGCGGATATTCATCGGGCAGGCGCCGCGCAGCGCCCGGAAGCCGGAAAGCATTTCCATCGAATAGCTGCGCGCACGGGCACGGTCCCCGCGGTCCTCCGGCCACAGGCCAGCCTCGGGGTAAAGCTCGGCCACATATTCGATGATCGCCAGCGATTCCCAGACGCGGATCTCGCCGTGCTGCAGGACCGGCACGCGGCCGGTCGGCGAGATTTCACGAATCCTCGGGTTACCTGCCGGAAAGTCGAAGGGGATGACGACGTCCTCGAACGGAATGCCGCAACCTTCGAGGGCGAGCCACGGCCGAAGCGACCAGGACGAATAATTCTTGTTGCCGACATAAAGGACCAGCTCGGCCATGGCTCCGTCTCCGCTTGGTTTTTCGGGAGGCAGACTTGCCATAGGCGCAGCCGCACAACCAATGAATTGTCTTCATCTCAATCATAAAGACATGTGATGTAGTCGCCGGAGCGGCCGGCGCGACGTTCGATCACCGAGGCGAGACGCCTCAAGCCCCGTCCGGGCTTGCCGGCATTGCGGTCGATCGGATTGGGCAGCGCCACGGCCAGCAGCGCCGCCTGGCGGCGCGAAAGCTTGGCTGCGGAAACGCCGAAATGATGCCGCGCGGCGGCTTCGATGCCGTAGACGCCGTCGCCCCACTCGGCGACGTTCAGGTAGATTTCCATCATGCGCCGCTTGCTCCAGACGAGATCGGCAACGACGGCGAGTGGCAGCTCCATTCCCTTTCGAACGAAGGAGCGGCCGTTCCAGAGATAGAGGTTCTTGACCGTCTGCATCGGGATCGTGCTCGCACCGCGCGTCTGCTCGCCATCCAGGGCGTCCTCGACGACACCGCGCATCTGCATCCAGTCGACCCCGTTATGGACACAGAACTGGCCATCCTCGGACATCATCACCGACTGGACGAGGACCGGGGAGATATCGTCGAACGCCACCCACTGCCGGTCGTAGCCGCGCAGCAGCACGAGGTCGCGCAGCATCAATGTCGATACCGGATGAATGAAACCGAGCAGGTAGACGAAGATCAGCAGGTAAGGCAGCAGGAGAATGCAAAGCGCCGCGAGAACGAGACGCCGGCGGCGCGTTCGCCACGTGCGGCGCATGGCAGACCACCGTCCGGCGGGCAACTCGCCCTCCTCGCGTTCTTCCGGAACGATGTCCACGGCCTGACTGTCCACCCCTCTATCCATTCCCCATTCTTATTTCATGACCCCGCTCTTTTTCATGGCCCCACTCTTATTTCATGGATCGCGAAAGTTGAACGGCCTTTCTCGCAAAGACAAGGGCGCCTGTGCACTCATCCCGAACAAAACGCGTGAGCTGCGGCGCAAAAGTCCGTTGAAAGCGGCTCTCCCACGTGCCAAAGAGCCTCTCATGCAAGACGAGCCATCATTCTTTGCGGAACGCCTCAAGGCCGCGGCGCTGGCGGTCGAGGGACTGCTCTCGAGCCTCCTCGGGCCCGCGTCCCAAGCGGACGAGATCGCCCGTCCGGCAACGCTGCTCGATGCCATGCGCCATGGCGTGCTCAATGGCGGCAAGCGGCTGCGTCCTTTCCTCGTCGCCGAAAGTACCGCCCTTCTCGGCGGCAGCGCCGATGCATCGCTCAGGATCGGTGCGGCGCTCGAATGCGTGCATTGCTATTCGCTCGTCCACGACGACCTACCGGCGATGGACGACGACGACGTCAGGCGCGGCCAGCCGACCGTGCACATTGCCTTCGACGAAGCAACGGCGATTCTCGCCGGCGACAGCTTGTTGACCTTCGCCTTCGACATTGTCGCCGCGCCCGCAACGCCCCTCTCGGATCGCCAGAAGACGGCGCTTGTGCTGGCACTTGCCCGCGCCGCCGGCCTTGGCGGTATGGCTGGCGGGCAGGCGCTGGACCTCGCCGCCGAGAAGACGGCGCCGGACGAGGCAGCTATCGTTACGCTGCAGGCGATGAAAACCGGCGCCCTCATCCGCTTCGCCTGCGAGGCGGGCGCGATTATCGCCGACGCGAGTCTCGAGGATCGCCGACGCATGCGCGCCTTCGGCGACAAGGTCGGCCTTGCCTTCCAGCTTGCCGACGACCTGCTCGACCTCACCGCCGACGCCGAGGCGATGGGCAAGGCCACCGGCAAGGACGCCGCCCGCGGCAAGGGTACGCTCGTCGGCCTTCATGGCCAGGCCTGGGCCGAGCGCCAACTCGAAAAGCTGGTGGCGGAGGCGGAAGAACTGCTGGCACCCTACGGTACCCGTTCGGCCGTTCTCGTCGAAACCGCCCGCTTTGTCGCGAACCGGAGGAACTGAACACAATGAGCAAATTCTGGTCGCCGATCGTTTCCAGGCTCACACCCTATGTTCCGGGCGAGCAGCCGCGCATGGCCAATCTCGTCAAGCTCAACACCAATGAAAGTCCGTACGGTCCGTCGGAACAGGCGCTCGAGGCGATCCGGGCGGCGGCAAACGCCGAACTCCGGCTCTATCCGGATCCGGTCGCGCTGGGCCTGAGGGAGGCGATCGCCGCACGATGTGGCGTCTCGGCCGGGGAAGTCTTCGTCGGCAATGGCTCCGACGAGGTGCTGGCCCACGCCTTCGCCGCGCTGCTGAAGCACGACGAGCCGCTGCTCTATCCGGACATTTCCTACAGCTTCTATCCGACCTATGCGGGGCTTTTCGGCATCGATGCGATCGAAGTGCCGCTCAACACCGCATTCCGCATCGATATCGCCGACTATCGTCGCCCCTGCGGCGCAATCATCCTGCCCAACCCCAATGCGCCGACCGGCATCGGCCTGCCGCTTGGCGAGATCGAGCGGCTGGTCGCCGAACATCCCGACCAGACGGTGGTGATCGACGAGGCCTATATCGACTTCGGCGGCGAATCGGCGGCCGCGCTCGTTCCGAAATACGACAACCTGCTGGTCGTGCAGACCTTCTCCAAGTCCCGGGCTTTGGCCGGCCTGCGCGTCGGTTTCGCGATCGGCCAGCGGGTGCTGATCGAGGCGCTGGAGCGCGTCAAGGACAGTTTTAACTCCTATCCGCTCGGACGCGCCGCCCAGGCTGGCGCGACCGCCGCGATCAGGGACGAGGCATGGTTCGAGGCGACGCGCGGCAAGATCATCGCCACGCGTGCGCGGTTGACGAGCGAACTGGAGAAACGCGGCTTCGAAGTCCTGCCGTCGCAGGCGAACTTTATCTTCGCCCGCCATCCGGACCAGGCCGGTCAGACGCTCGCGGCCAAGCTGCGCGAGCGCGCAGTCATCGTCCGGCACTTCGCCAAGCCGCGGATTTCGGATTTCCTGCGCATCACCATCGGCACCGACGAGGAATGCGCCAGGCTGATTTCGGCGCTCGACGAGATTCTCTAGCCCTTCGGGTTGGCTGAAGCGGGCGGCCTGTTTGCTCGGCTGGCTTCGCCGTAGCGTTGGCTACGCCGCGCGCCAGCCGAGCAAGCATTCCGCTCCGCTTGAGCCAACAGAATGGTTCAATTTAACCAGGAAAGGCTAGCCCTTGGCTGCCGCGAGGGCCTCGGTTACTTTCCGTCCGGAACGACAAAATGGGTGGCGCCGCATGCTCGAACTCACGCCTTATCTTCCGCAGCTTCTGGTCGCCTGGACGGCCTATGTCATCGCCACCGCATCGCCAGGCCCGGCGGTTCTGGCGATCATCGCGACGTCGGTGAGCCAGGGGCGAAAGGCCGGGCTGGCGCTTGCCTTCGGCGTGCTGACCGGCAGCTACACCTGGGCGATGCTGACCGCCTCGGGCCTCTCGGCGCTCATCCGGACCTATGGCGAGGCGATCATCGTCCTGAAGATCGCCGGCGCCTGCTATCTCTTCTGGCTCGCCTACAATGCGCTGCGAGCAGCGATGCGAGGTGACACACCCCGGCCATCCCTTGGCGTTCCGTTGCAAATGTCGCTGAAGAAGCTCTATCTCAAGGGCCTCGGCATCCACCTGACCAATCCCAAGGCGATCTTCGCCTGGATTATGCTGGTGTCGCTCGGCATGCCGGAAGGGGCGCCGGTCGCCGTCACCGCCACCTTCATCGGCGGCTGCATGCTGATCGGCCTCGTCACCTTTTGCGGCTTTGCGATCGTCTTCTCGCTGTCGCCGGTGCACCGCGGCTATCTGAAATCGCGGCGGATCATCGAGAGCCTGATGGCCGGCTTCTTCGCCTTTGCCGGCCTGAAGCTTTTGACCACCCGGCTTTGATCGTTGCTGCTTACTCGGCTGCCGCCTGGCCGCGGCCGAAGCGTTTTTCGATATAGTCGGCGACGAGAAGCTGGAAGTCTTCGGCGATCTTCGGGCCACGCAAGGTCATTGCCTTCTGGCCGTCGATGAAGACCGGCGCGGCCGGCATCTCGCCGGTGCCGGGAAGCGAAATACCGATATCGGCATGCTTGCTCTCGCCCGGGCCGTTGACGATGCAGCCCATGACGGCGACCTTGAGCGCCTCGACGCCCGGATATTTCTCGCGCCAGACCGGCATGCTGGCGCGGATATCCTCCTGGATCTTCTGGGCGAGTTCCTGGAAGACCGTGGAGGTGGTGCGGCCGCAGCCGGGACAGGCGGCGACGACGGGGATGAACTGGCGGAAGCCCATGACCTGCAGGAGCTCTTGCGCCACCTGCACCTCGCGGGTGCGGTCGCCGCCGGGCTCGGGCGTCAGCGAAATCCGGATCGTGTCGCCGATGCCCTGCTGCATCAGGATGCCGAGCGAAGCCGAGGAGGCGACGATGCCCTTCGTCCCCATGCCAGCCTCGGTAAGGCCAAGATGCAGCGCATGGTCGGAGCGGGCGGCCAGCATCGCGTAGACGGCGATCAGGTCCTGGACGCCTGAAACCTTGGCGGAGAGAATGATGCGGTTGCGCGGCAGGCCGAGCTCCTCGGCAAGCTCCGCCGAGAGCAGCGCCGACTGCACGATCGTCTCGCGCGTCACCTGTTGCGCCGTCAGGGGCGAGCCCTTGGCCTGATTCTCATCCATCAGCCGCGTCAGGAGCTCCTGGTCGAGCGAGCCCCAGTTGACGCCGATGCGCACCGGCTTGTCGTAGCGGATCGCCATCTCGATGATCTCGGCGAACTGCTTGTCCTTCTTGTCCTTGAAGCCGACATTGCCCGGATTGATGCGGTATTTCGCCAGTGCTTCGGCGCAGGCCGGGTGATCGGCAAGCAGCTTGTGGCCGATATAGTGGAAATCGCCGACGAGCGGCACGTCCATGCCGAGGCGCAGCAGCCTATCGCGGATCTTCGGCACGGCGGCGGCGCTTTCGTCGCGGTCGACGGTGATGCGCACCAGTTCGGAGCCTGCCTTGTGGAGGGCCGCCACCTGCGCCACCGTCGCATCGATATCGGCCGTGTCCGTATTCGTCATCGACTGCACGACGACCGGCGCGCCACCGCCGACGATGACGCCGCCGACATCGACGGCAACCGACGGGCGGCGCGGCTTTGGCTCGAAATCGAAAGCAGAAGACATGAAGGCCTCTTCTTGGGGTCCCGGCGAGTTCGAAGCGGGATGCGGACGGCAGTCGCGTCCCGAGCTTTCGCCCTTCAGGTGGAGGAGGAAAGCCTGCTTGTCAACGGCAACATCACGCGCTGACGGCGAATTGATGGCGAGGGTCGTCGAGGCGGGTGATTGGCCCCGGCCTGCCGGCCACTTTCGCCTGTAAGCGTCGGCCTACGGGACGAGCCAGGTGCGAGGGCTAATCGATATCCGCCTATGAGCGGCCCTATTGCTCCGACAGTTTCATCTCGGGATGATAATCCGTGCCTTCCACCTCTTTCACCACTGCCTGGCCGCACAGCATATGCTGTGTATCGGCGTTGAAGGCATAGGCCGGCGGGCCGTGCAGACTCCAACCCTGGTTCAATGCCGCCGTCACCTTGTGGCAGAACGACGCGTCGTCGGGGCCGGTCAAAAATCGGTAGAGCTTCAAAATTTCGCCTTTCGTCTTTCGATGGTCTCCGCTTTCGCGGCGAGTTTCAGCGCCTGCTCGAGATGGAGCCGTTCGACCATGCGGCCGCCGAGATTGATCACGCCTTTGCCTGCATGTTCCGGCCGGGCAAAAGCGTCGATGATCGCGCGCGCCTCGTCAAGCGCCGCCTGGTCGATGCCGAAGCAGCGATTGGCCGCGTTGATCTGGGCGGGGTGGATCAGCATCTTGCCGTCATAGCCCATGTCGCGTCCCTGCCGGCATTCGGCCTCGAAACCCTCCGCATCGCGAAAATCGTTGAAGACCGCGTCGATGGCGTCGAGGCCGCTACCGCGGGCGGCGACGAGGACCTGCATCAGCCAGGGGACGAGATAGGTGCGGCCGGCGAGTGCGGCAACGCCCGTCTCCTTGCGCAGATCGTTGAGGCCGACGACGAAGCAATCGAGCCGGCCGCCGAAGGTGCGGCCCGTCTCGGCGATCGCCGGCGCGTTGATGACGCCGCGCCCCGTCTCGATCATCGCCCAGAGCCGCAAGCTCTCCGGCGCGTCGTTTTCAGACAGCCATTCAAGGATGCCTTGAATGTCGGCGGGGCTTTCGACCTTGGGCAGGAGGATCGCATCCGGGCTCGCCGCGACCGCGGCGACGAGATCCGCTTCGCTGAAACCCGATTCCGCCACATTGATGCGGATGATCGCTTCGCCGCCGGGCCGGTTTTCCGACAGGTGGCGGACAAGAGCGTCGCGGGCCTCGGCCTTGCGCTCGGGTGCTACGGCGTCCTCGAGGTCGAAGATCACCGCATCCGCGGCAAGGTCCTTGACCTTGGCAAGCGCACGGGCATTGTCCGCCGGCACGCAAAGCACGGAGCGGCGGAGCCGCGCGGGATGATGATTGGTCGCTCGACTCATGGGATTGGTTGTGCCCGCCTTTCGTGCCTTGCGCAAGTCGATGGGCCCTCTTGCAAGCGGTGCCGCAAGCCACCACATGCGTTTTAGAAAGGTGACGAACATGCAAAGCATTCGCTCTGTTCTTTTCACGGCCGCAGCCATTGCCATCACGTTTGCGGCCTTCGTGCTGACCGCGTCGCTCGCCCTGGCGCTTGCCGGCATTGCCGCCGTCATTGCGATCGGCAGTGCGATCGCCGCACGGTTCAACGCGAAGCCGATGCCGGCACGTGCCCGCGCGGCCGCTGCCGGCCAGCAGCGCGAAATGCGGATCTGGAACGACGGGCGCGGCACGATCATCGATCTCTGAATCGAGCCGGGAAGGTCCGCAAACGCAGATTCCCCTTCATTTCGGCGCAAAACTGATCTAAACGCTCTCCCAACATTTCCGCTGAAATCGAAGGCTAGACCATGGACAAGTTCGTCAAGCTCACCGGCGTTGCTGCGCCCCTGCCCGTCGTCAACATCGACACGGACATGATCATCCCGAAGGATTACCTGAAGACGATCAAGCGCACCGGGCTCGGCACGGGACTTTTCGCCGAGGCCCGCTACAACGAGGACGGCACGCCAAATCCGGATTTCGTGCTCAACAAGCCGGCCTACCAGAACGCCAAGATCCTGGTTGCCGGCGACAATTTCGGGTGCGGCTCCTCGCGCGAGCATGCGCCGTGGGCGCTCCTCGATTTCGGCATCCGCTGCGTTATCTCCACCTCGTTCGCCGACATCTTCTACAACAACTGCTTCAAAAACGGCATCCTGCCGATCGTTGTCAGCCAGGCCGACCTCGACAAGCTGATGGACGACGCCAACCGGGGTTCCAACGCCGTGTTGTCGATCGATCTGGAAGCCCAGGAAATCACCGGCCCCGACGGCGGCTCGATCAAGTTCGAGATCGATGCCTTCAAGCGCCACTGCCTGTTGAACGGTCTCGACGACATCGGCCTGACGCTCGAAAAGGCGAGCGCCATCGACAGCTTCGAGAAGAGGAACGCCGCGTCGCATCCCTGGGCCTGAGCGCTGATGGCGCGCAAGCTCATCTCTTCCGGTTCGCCTTTCGAGAAGACGGCGGGCTATTCGCGTGCCGTCGCAAAGGGCGACTGGTGCTTCGTCTCCGGCACGACCGGCTACGACTACGCAACCATGACCATGCCGGAGACGGTCGAGGAACAGGCGTGCAACTGCCTGAAGACGATCGAAGCCGCCTTGAAGGAAGCCGGCTTCTCGCTCGCCGATGTGGTGCGCAACCACTATTACGTCACCGACGCCAGCTTCGCCGACCGGGTCTTCCCGATCTTCGGCGAGATCTTCGGCGAGATCCGCCCGGCCGCGACGATGGTCGTCTGCGACCTGATCCGCCCGGAAATGCTGATCGAAATCGAGGTCACGGCGTTTCGCGGCTAAACGGGATCGGTCTTTGCCCGTATCGCACGTTCCTCCAAATTCGAGAGCAGCAGCCCCATGCACTTCGAAGGCACCGCCGAGTATATCGCCGACAAGGACTTGATGGTCGCCGTCAATGCGGCGATCCGGCTGGAGCGGCCGCTGCTCGTCAAGGGCGAGCCCGGCACCGGCAAGACCGAGCTTGCCCGCCAGATCGCCGCAGCGCTCGGCCTCGAACTCATCGAGTGGAACGTCAAGTCGACGACCAAGGCACAGCAGGGACTCTACGAATACGATGCCGTCTCCCGGCTGCGCGACAGCCAGCTCGGCGACGCCCGCGTCAATGACGTCGGGAACTATATCCGCAAAGGCAAGCTCTGGCAGGCGTTCCAGGCGTCTGAGAAGGCAGTGCTCTTGATCGACGAGATCGACAAGGCGGACATCGAATTCCCGAACGACCTGCTTCAGGAGCTCGACCGGATGGAGTTCCACGTCTACGAAACGGGCGAGACCATCCGCGCCCGGCACCGACCGATCGTCATCATCACCTCGAACAACGAGAAGGAATTGCCGGACGCCTTCCTGCGCCGCTGCTTCTTCCACTATATCCGCTTTCCCGATGCCGAGACGCTCGCCCGCATCGTCGAGGTTCATTATCCCGGCATCCGCAAGACCCTGCTTTCGGCGGCGCTCACCGCTTTCTACGGCATCCGCGAGGTGCCGGGCCTGAAGAAGAAGCCCTCGACCTCCGAGGCGCTCGACTGGATCCGCCTGCTGGTCGCCGACGAGATCGATCCGGCAGACTTGCGCGCCGATCCGAAATCGATTCTGCCGAAGCTGCACGGCGCGCTTCTGAAGAACGAGCAGGACGTCCATCTTTTCGAGCGGCTGGCCTTCATGGCGCGCCGTGACGGATGAGGCCGGACGCTCACAAGGTGCTGATCTACGCCACCTGGCGAGATTCGCTGCTGGTCTTCGATCAACCGGATTTTCCCGAGGTCGACCTGCAGGTGCCGGGCGGCACGATGGAGCCGGGCGAGAGCCCGAAAGCGGCCGCCCGCCGGGAGTTCTTCGAAGAGACCGGGCTGGCACCGCGGGAACCATTCGCCCAACTCGCCACATTGGACTACCGCTTCGTGAAGAGCGGCAGCGAGATCTGGCACCGGCGGCTCTATTTCCACACGGCCCTCGTCGGCGAGCAGCGGCAAAGCTGGCTGACGACGAAATGACGCCGGACAGCGGCGGTCCGCCGATCCGCTTTCGCTTCTTCTGGGTCAGCCAAAGCGATGCCAGCAGTCGATTGGGATATGGGATGAATGAAGCTCTGGCCTTGCTGCAAAAGCCAGCGGCAGTTGGCCCCTCTCCTCGGGTTTAACCCCGAGGACTAGCCCTCTCGCCGCAAGCGGGGCGAGGGGATGCGGGGCCGGATGAGGGGCCGCCGCAACATCCGCGAATCGTTTTTCATTGACCGCGCCGCCTCCGCCACGCTATCAAGCGATCCTGTGGTGATTTGGCCGGCCGGCTTGCAGCCACGTTAAAGAAATCGCTAAAGGGCCGAGGAACAACGGATTTCCGAGGACCGGTCGCGATCATCTCGCCGCCGGTTTTTTTGTATTGATCGAGTGGAACCATGCCCATCAAGATTCCGGATACGCTGCCCGCCTTCGAAACACTCGTCAACGAGGGCGTGCGGGTGATGACCGAGACCGCGGCGGTCCGCCAGGACATCCGCCCGCTGCAGATCGGGCTCTTGAACCTGATGCCCAACAAGATCAAGACGGAGATCCAGATCGCCCGGCTGATCGGCGCGACGCCGCTGCAGGTGGAGCTGACGCTGGTGCGCATCGGCGGCTACCGGCCGAAGAACACGCCCGAGGAACATCTGTTCGCCTTCTACGAGACCTGGGAGGAGGTGAAGGGCCGCAAGTTCGACGGCTTTATCATCACCGGCGCCCCGGTCGAGACGCTCGACTACGAAGAGGTCACCTATTGGGAGGAATTGAAGCGCATCTTGGACTGGACGACGACGCACGTGCATTCGACGCTGAACGTCTGTTGGGGCGCGATGGCGGCGATTTACCACTTCCACGGCGTGCCGAAGTATCCGCTCAAAGAAAAGGCCTTCGGCGTCTATCGCCACCAGAACCTCAAGCCTTCCTCCGTCTACCTGAACGGCTTTTCGGATGATTTCGCCGTCCCCGTGTCGCGCTGGACCGAGGTGCGCCGCGCCGACATCGATCGGGTGCCGAGCCTCGAGATCCTGATGGAATCGAAGGAGATGGGGGTTTGCCTGGTACACGAAAAGAAGGGCAACCGGCTCTACATGTTCAACCATGTCGAGTATGATTCGACCTCGCTGTCGGACGAATATTTCCGCGACGCGGATGCCGGCGTGCCGATCAAGCTGCCGCATGACTATTTCCCGCATAACGATTCGACTTTGCCGCCTCAGAACCGCTGGCGCAGCCATGCGCATCTGTTCTTCGGCAACTGGATCAACGAGATGTACCAGACGACATCCTACGAGCTCGAAAAGATCGGCACTGGAGAGTGATGTTCATCCCCTTCTTCCTCGAACTGAAGGCCGAGAAGGTCCCGGTAACGCTCCGGGAGTTTCTGTCGCTGATCGAGGGAATGGAGACGGGGATTGCCGCCTTCGACGTGGAGGCCTTCTATTTCCTGGCGCGCACGGCGCTCATCAAGGACGAGCGCTACATCGACCGCTTCGATCGGGTCTTCCGCCATCGCTTCGCAGGACTTGAGGCGGTTTCGCCGTCACAGGGTGTCGCCGAGGCGGAGATCCCCGAGGAATGGCTGAAGAAGCTCGCCGAGAAATATCTGAGCGAAGAGGAGAAGAAGCTCGTCGAGGCGCTCGGCGGCTTCGACAAGCTGATGGAGATGCTGCGCCAACGGCTTGCCGAGCAGGCCGGCCGTCACCAGGGCGGCTCGAAATGGATCGGTACGGCCGGCACCTCGCCCTTCGGCGCCTATGGCTACAATCCCGAGGGTGTCAGGATCGGTCAGGAGGGCTCGCGCCACCGCCGCGCCGTCAAGGTCTGGGATCGGCGGGAGTTCAAGGATAATGACGATACGGTCGAGCTCGGCACCCGCAACATCAAGGTCGCGTTGAAACGGCTCAGGCGCTGGGCGCCAGGGGGCGGCCGAGGAACTCGACCTTTCCGGCACGATCCGCTCGACCGCCGAGCACGGCTATCTCGACGTGGTGACCCGGCCGGAGCGGCGCAACGCCGTCAAGCTCCTGATGTTCTTCGATGTCGGCGGATCGATGGACGACCACATCCGTATCGTCGAGGAACTGTTCGCCGCGGCGCGCGCCGAGTTCCGCCACATGGACTATTTCTATTTCCACAATTGCGTCTATGAGGGCCTGTGGAAGGACAATCGCCGCCGCCGCGCCGACATCACCCGCACGGCGGAACTCCTGCGCACCTATGGCAGCGATTACCGCGCCATCTTCGTGGGCGACGCCGCTATGAGCCCTTACGAGATCAGCCATCCGGGCGGTTCGGTCGAGCACTGGAACGACGAGGCGGGGGCGCTTTGGCTCGAGCGCCTGACGACGCATTTCCCGCGTGCGATCTGGCTCAATCCGGTGCCGGAGGGTGACTGGCGCCACACCCATTCGACGGGCATGATCCGCGCGCTCTTTCACGGCCGCATGTTCCCGCTGACGCTTGCCGGCCTGCAGGCGGCGACGAAGGAATTGTCCCGCTGAATAGTCTGACTTTCCGGTTGCCGCACCGCCGGAAATGACGCAGTTTGTCGCCCGTTTGGACCGACGAAGCGAGGAGAGACAAGATGAGCGCTGACACGGAAATCTTCGGCCACCTGGCGTCGGGCGAACCGGTCCATCGGGTGACGCTCAAGGGCGGCGGGCTGACGGCGAAGGTGATCAGCTGGGGCTCGGTCATCCAGGACCTGCGGCTCGAGGGCCATGCGGCCCCGCTCGTGCTCGGTTTCGAGGATTTCGAAAGCTATCCAGCCCATTCCTCCTATTTCGGCGCCACGCCCGGCCGCAACGCCAACCGCATCGGCGACGGGCGCTTCGTGCTGGACGGCAAGGCCTACCAGCTCGAGCTCAACGAGAAGGGCGTTACGCATCTCCACGGCGGCAGCGACAATATCGGCAAGCGCAACTGGACGATCGTCGACGGGGCGGAAGACAGCGTGACGCTCAGGATCACCGATCCCGATGGTCGCGCCGGCTATCCGGGCAATTGCTCCGTCACCTGCATCTATACGCTGAAGCCGGGCGGCACGCTGAACGTTCTCTACGAAACCGAGACGGACGCGCCGACGCTCGCCAATCTCTGCCAGCACAGCTATTTCAACCTTGACGGCGGCGCCGACGCGTTCGGCCATGACATCATGATCGCCGCCGACCATTATCTTCCCACGGACGAGCGGCTGATCCCGACCGGCGAGATCCGCCCGGTCGCCGGCACCGCCTTCGATCTCCGCGAGATGACCTCGCTGCGGCGGCAGCTGGAGGGCGAGAAGATCGCCTATGACCACAATTTCTGCCTCTCGCCGGAGCGCATGCAGAAGCGCTCCGTGGCGCTGGCGCGCAGCATCAATTCCGGCGTGTCGCTGGAGGTGCTGACCACCGAACCCGGCGTCCAGCTCTATACCGGCAGCAAGCTGAACGTACCCGTCCCCGGCCTCGAGGGCCGCCGCTACGGCCCCTTCGCCGGCTTCTGCCTCGAAACGCAAATCTGGCCGGATGCGGTGAACCGCGAGGGTTTCCCGAAGGCGGTGCTGAGGCCCGGCGAAGTGCTCCGGCAGGAGACGGACTACGTTTTCGTGAAGAGCTAATATCGTAGCTCTGCCTAGCCTGAAAGTTAGGGCGGAACGCAGGCAAGCGACTTTGGAGAGCGAGGCCCCTTGAGTCGTCTGTAGGGGAATTAGCGCGCGCTCCACTGGCAATGTTTACGAGGGTCAACGCCCTATGCGTTTGCGAGAATAGGTAACCGCGCGGTAACCACGTCCTCTTTCGCAGCTTCCAGCCGACGTGACTTCGCGCGCGCCAGAAAAACACAAAAGCCCCGGAAAACCGAGGCTTTGAAGGTCTTGGAAGAATGGAGCGGGTGAAGCGATTCGAACGCTCGACCCCAACCTTGGCAAGGTTGTGCTCTACCCCTGAGCTACACCCGCTCATCAAACCCAGGTCCGGGGTAGTCTGTGGACCGTGGGTTGCCGCCCCGTCTTGCGGCGACCGGCGCTATATGGCCTAAGCATTTTTCAAATGCAACAGGGAAATAGCGTCGAAGGCAAGAAATTTTTCGGGCTAATCCCAAAAGCTCCTGCCGTGATCCCGGTCATTCGCTGTCGCCCTTGAGATTGCGCAAGCCGTCCCTTCCTCGTAAAGCAGGGGGAAATCTCGGGTGGCAGAAGGATCAAGAGCATGAGCGAGGCACAGCCGAAGACCGCGGAAGACCTGTTCCGCTTTCTCGACGAACTCGGAATCGAACACCGGACGAAGCGGCATGCGCCGGTCTTCACCGTGGCCGAATCGGTGGCGCTACGCGACGAAATTCCCGGCGGACATACAAAAAACCTGTTCCTGAAGGACAAAAAAGACAATTATTTCCTGCTGATCGTCGAGGAGAATGCGACGGTGGATCTGAAGACCATTCATCAGACCATCGGTGCGGCAAGCAAGGTCTCCTTCGGCAAGCCGGAGAAGCTGATGGAATATCTGGGCGTGATCCCCGGCGCCGTGACTGCCCTCGGGGCGATCAACGACACGTCGGGCAAGGTGAAGTTCATTCTCGACGAGGGGCTGATGGAATTCGACACGATCAACTGCCACCCGCTCTCGAACGACCAGACGACCTCGATCGCCGCCAAGGATATGCTGCGCTTCATGGAGGCAACCGGACACGAACCGCTTGTCTTGAAAGTGACGGCCTGACATACGATCTTTGGCGCGGAAACCATGAAGTCGGGCGACAAGCCCGCGAGGAGAGAAAATGGGCGGTAGCGACAATCCCTATGCAGGTTCCTTCGGCAACCAGATGACGGCCTCGGCGTCGTTCGGCGAGCAGCCGGCACCGAATGCCGCCGCCGCGGCCGGCGACCTGATCAAGGAGACGACGACCGCCAGCTTCGCGCGCGACGTGCTCGAGGCCTCGCGCCAGCAGCCGGTACTGGTCGATTTCTGGGCGCCCTGGTGCGGACCCTGCAAACAGCTGACGCCGATCATCGAGAAGGTGGTCAAGGAAGCAGCCGGCCGTGTGAAGCTCGTCAAGATGAACATCGACGACCATCCTTCGATCGCCGGCCAACTCGGTATCCAGTCGATCCCGGCGGTCATCGCCTTCGTCGGCGGGCGTCCGGTCGACGGCTTCATGGGCGCGATCCCCGAGAGCCAGATCAAGCAGTTCATCGACCGCATTGCCGGCCCGACCGTCGACGATTCCAAGGCCGAGGTCGAAGCGGTGCTTGCCGACGCCAAGGCGCTGCTCGAAGCGGGCGACGCGCAGAACGCCGCCGGCCTTTACGGTGCCGTGCTGCAGGCGGAGCCGGAAAATACCGATGCAATCGCCGGCATGGTCGAATGCATGATCGCGCTCGGCCAGCTTGCCGAGGCGCGCCAGGCGCTTTCGCAATTGCCGGAGGAACTCGGCAAGGCCGCTTCCATCAGCGCCGTTTCGAAGAAGCTCGACCAGATCGAAGAGGCCCGCAAACTCGGCGATCCGGTTCAGCTGGAGCATCAGCTGGCACTTAACCCCGACGATCACGCGGCGCGGCTGAAGCTTGCCAAGATCCGCAATGTCGAAGGCGACAGGACCGGTGCGGCCGACCATCTCTTGCTGATCATGAAGCGCGATCGCAGCTTTGAGGACGACGCCGCCCGGCGCGAACTCCTGTCCTTCTTCGAAGTCTGGGGGCCGAAGGATCCGGCGACGATTGCCGCCCGCCGCAAGCTTTCCGCGCTTCTCTTCTCCTGACCGGTTGGCGTCAGCAAGCGGACCTGCTTTTTGCGTCGCCGATCGCAGCTTTCTTCTTGAGATTTTCGAGGGATGCACCATCTCTTGAGCGTGCGGCCCACGCTCTGCGACGGGGACGCCGTGATCTTCAGGGGCATTCGGAAATGCATGTCGGAAATGCGCGCTATCTCAGTCCGAAGGATCTGCCGGAGATAATTCCGGTCTTCCCCCTGACGGGCGCGCTGCTGCTTCCGGGTGCACAGCTTCCACTCAATATCTTCGAACCGCGCTACCTCGCAATGTTCGACGACGCGCTCTCCGGTGACCGGCTGATCGGCATCGTCCAACCCTCCTTTGCCGAAGGTCGCAGCGACATCGATTCCTCGCCGGTGCCGGCCCTATGCCAGGTCGGCTGCATCGGCCGCATCACCTCCTTCGCCGAGACCGGCGACGGCCGCTATATCACGTCGCTCACCGGCGTCTGCCGCTACAGGCTCTTTTCCGAAATTTCCGGCGTGCGCGGCTATCGGCGTTTCCGCATCGGCCCCTTTGCGGCCGATCTCGAGGGGCCCGACGACGAAGCCCTCGTCGATCGCGAGGCGCTGCTCGCCGCCTTCCGCGCCTATCTCGACGCCAACAAGCTGGAAGCGGACTGGGAAAGTGTCGAACGGGCCAGCAACCGTACGCTCGTCAATTCGATGGCGATGATGTCGCCCTATGGGCCGGCGGAGAAACAGGCGCTGCTGGAAGCGCCCGATCTCAGGACGCGCGCCGAAACGCTGATCGCGATCACCGAGATCGTGCTCGCCCGCAATTTCGGCGATTTCGACAACATTCTGCAGTGAAGACGAAGCCATGGACGCAAATGCCAGCAGGGTCGATCCGAAACTCCTCGAACTGCTCGTCTGCCCGCTGACGAAGGGGCGGCTGCGCTACGATGCCGAGGCCCATGAGCTGGTCTCGGAAAAGGCGCGGCTTGCCTATCCGATTCGCGACGGCGTGCCGATCATGCTGGTCTCGGAGGCGCGCAAGATCGAGGATTAGCGCGGAATTCTGCCCCTAACCCCTCTCCCCGCAGGCGAGGGAGGTGACTTCGGAGCGTGCAACGGGTTTCCTTCGCTCCGCTCGCGGGGGAGAAGGTGGCCGGCAGGCCGGATGAGGGGCAAATTTGTGATCGGAAAAGCTGCTGCTAGGCTACCCGCCGACGTGCTCGACGCTGGCCTCGATCCGTTCCATGTCGTCGTCGGAAAGACCGAAATGGTGGCCGATCTCGTGGATCAGCACATGGGTGATGATGTCGCCCAGGGTCTCCTCGTTCTCCGCCCAGTAGTCGAGGATCGGACGGCGGTAGAGCGTGATCCGGTTCGGGAACTGGCCGGTCTCCATGGTGAAGCGTTCACCGATGCCGCGGCCTTCGAACAGGCCGAGAAGGTCGAAAGGCGTCTCGAGCGCCATGTCTTCGAAGACGTCGTCGCTTGGAAAATCGGCAACTTCGATGATGAGGTCCGTCGTCAGCTTGCGGAATTCTTGCGGCAGGTGGCTAAAGGCTTCAAACGCAAGCTGTTCGAATGTGGTAAGCGTCGGTGCGTGGCGTTCCCGCCAATCCTCGGTCTGGTCAATGCGGGCCATAGGCACTCCTTGTTGCCCTCATATAGCGATTTCTCGTTTGTTTTTCGAGTGTTGAATTCTGCTCGAGCAGGGATGAGGAATAAATTCTTATCCTTTGCTGTTGACTCTTCCCCCAAGCTCTGGAATCCATAAGAACATAACATGAACATTTGATGGGAGGTTGACCGTCATGGCCGAGAACGCCGTGCAACGGCAAACCATTCTTTCCCTTCGTGACACCATATCACGGATTGAAAATTGCAACTTGCCTGGAATTGTGCGGACCGCCAAGGCGGCCGATGCCGCCGGCTTTCGGCGCGGCAGGGAAGGAACCTTGCATCGCAAGGTCCTGCCGCTCGGGATTGCGCCGCTCGACGATGTCCTCAAGGGCGGGCTGCCGCTCGAAGGCCTGATGGAAATCCGCAATGCCGAAACCCGCGATGCGGGCGCGGCCGCCGGCTTCGTGGCGGCGCTTGCGGTGCTTTATCAACGGGAAAGGAAGGAGAAAGGCCATCTCGCCCCGGTGCTCTGGATCAGCCAGGCGCTTGCTTCCCGCGAGGCGGGGCAGCTCTATGCGCCCGGCCTCAAGTCCTACGGGCTCGACCCGGAGCGCTTCCTCTTCGTCTCAGTGCGCACCGTCAAGGATGCGCTGTGGGTTACCGAAACAGCACTTTCGGTGCCGGTCTTCGCCGCGGTCGTTCTGGAAATCCGCGGCAATCCCGCCAGCCTCGCCTTGAGCGAGAGCCGGCGCCTGCATGTCCGGGCCCGGGCCGGCGGCGTGCCTCTCCTTCTCCTCCGCCAGGCGGGCGAGGAGGAGGCGAGCAGCGCCTTCTTCCGGTTCCAGATCAAGCCGGCGCCGGCCGGCGAACGTCCTCTCCCCGATGGTTCGGTGCTTTGCGGCAGCTTCGATCATCCCGCCTTTCACCTCCATGTCGAAAAAAGCAGGGCTTACGGCTCTGCCGGCATTTTTCTGGAATGGAACGCCCATGACCGCCGCTTCTACCCCCTCGACGAGCGCCGGAGCGCCGCTCTTCAAGCCCACGGACAGCCAGAGAATCCTGTCGATCCACTTTCCGCATCTGCCGGCCGATCGCATCGCACGCAGCCGCTGGGGCGCCTCCTGGCTTTCGCGCGGGCGTCCTGATCATCCGCCGGTGGCTTTTGCCGCCAAGGTCGACAATGCCATGCGCCTCGTCGCGCTCGACACGCTTGCCGAGTGCATCGGCCTGAAGCGCGGCCAGGGGGCTGCGGAGGCTCGCGCCATGTGCCCGGCGCTCGACGTGATCGCCGCCGATCCGGCGGCGGACCAGGCCTTCCTGGAAGGGCTTGCCGATTGGTGCGACCGCTATACGCCGCTCGTCGCGCTCGATGGAAAGGACGGCCTGTTCCTCGATATCACCGGCTGTGCTCATCTGCATGGCGGCGAGAAGGGGCTCGTCAGCGACGTCTTGTCCCGGCTTTTTTCGCTCGGCGTCGAAGCGCGGGCGACCGTCTCCTCCGCTGCTGGCCTTTCCTGGGCGGTTGCCCGCTATGGCAGTGCCGACGTCATCGAACCGGGAGAGGCCGACCGGGTTCTTGCCCCTTTGCCGGTCGCTGCGCTGCGCCTGCCGGCGGAAACCGCCGCCGCGCTCGAACGGGTCGGGCTGAAGCAGATCGGCGATCTTCTCGAAGCGCCGCGCGCGCCGCTCGCCCGCCGCTTCGGTTCCCTTCTTCTCCTCAAGCTCGACCAGGCGAGAGGCGAGGCGGACGAACCTTTATCGCCCCGCCTGCCGGTGCCGAGCTTTTCCGCCGAGCGCCGGCTCGCCGAGCCGCTTATGGACGAGGAATACATTCTCGAACTGGCACGGCACCTTGCCAAGGACGTCCGCGCCTCGCTGGAGCGGCATGGCGAAGGCGGGCGGCTGTTCGAGCTCCTCCTGTTTCGCGTCGATGGACGGGTGTTCCGCGTCCGGGCGCATGCGGCCATCCCGTTGAATGATGCCGATCGCATTGCGGCGCTCTTTCGCGAACGGCTGCAGGCGCTTCATGACGATCTCGATGCCGGATATGGTTTCGAAATCCTGAGGCTCGCGGTTTTGCGCAGCGAAAGGCTCGATCCGGCACAGCAGGATTTTTCCGGCGTGCCCGAGGAAAGCCAGCCGCTTGCCGCCTTCATCGACAAGGTTTCCGCCCGTTTCGGTCCCGATTGCCTGATGCAGGCGAGCCTGGCCGAAAGCCACCTGCCGGAACGGGCGGGCGGGTTTGCCGCCGTTCGGGATGTGGCGGCGGTGATGGGGTCCCCTGCCTCTGACGACAAGTTTTTTGCAGGCCAGCCTTTTCCTGAAAACCGCCCGCTTCGGATTTTCAGCTATCCCGAACTGGTGGAGGCGACGGCCGAGGTTCCGGACGGCGCCCCGCGCGGCTTCAACTGGCGCAAGACCCAGTATCGCGTCGCCCGCGCCGAGGGGCCGGAGCGGATCGCCGCCGAATGGTGGATCGACGGCGAGGGGCATCCGACCCGCGACTATTTCCGGGTCGAGGATCAGCAGGGCCGCCGCTTCTGGCTGTTCCGCGAAGGCCTCTACGGAAGGGAAGTCGCCGCGGCCCGATGGTTCATGCACGGAGTGTTCGCATGAGCGAGGAGCCGATCTTCTACGAGCTTGGGGCGCGCACGAATTTCTCCTTCCTCGAGGGGGCGGCGCCGGCCGAGGAGATGATCGTCTTTGCCAGGAAGGCCGGGCTTTCGGGTCTCGGCATCGCCGATCGCAACAGCGTGGCCGGTGTCGTCCGTGCCCATGGCAAGGCGAAAGTGGAGGGTTACCCTTTCCAGCCGGGGGCCCGCCTGGTTTTTGCCGACGGCACGCCGGATATTCTCGCCTATCCCCGAAACAGGTCGGGTTGGGGGCATCTTTGCCGTCTGCTCAGCACCGGCAATCTGCGCTCGAAGAAGGGCGATTGCACGCTTTATCTCGCCGATCTCCTCGAATGGCAGGAGGAGCTTCTCCTGATCGCCATGCCGGGCGAGGGTCGGCCGCAGCCGGAAGCCATGCGCACGCTTCTCGAAAAATTGCAGGAGCATGTAGGCAACCGGCTCTATCTTGGTCTGGCGCCCCGTTATGACGGTTTCGACCGGCATGACTTCGCCGTCCTCGCCGCAGTCGCCAGGAGCCTGGATGTCCGGCTTCTGGCCACCAATGACGCGCTCTATCACGATCCGCATTACAGGCCGCTTGCGGATGTCGTAACCGCCATTCGCGAACATGTGACGATCGCCAGCGCCGGCTTCCTCCTCCAGAAGAACGCCGAAAGGCACCTGAAGAGCCCGAAGGAGATGGCACGGCTTTTCCGCGACTATCCCGAAGCGATCGCCAATGCGGGCAAATTCTTCAAGCGGCTTTCCTTCAGCCTCGACGAACTCAGCCACCAATATCCGGACGAAAACGCCGAGGGCGAGACGCCGGCTGAAAGCTTGCGAAGGCTGGTCGCGAAAGGCGCGCTGGAGCGTTACCCGACGGGCGTGCCGGAAAAGGTCCAGCGGCAGATCGAGTACGAACTCGAACTCATTCACGACAAGAAATACGAGCCCTATTTCCTGACCGTGCACAAGCTGGTGAAATTTGCCCGCAGCGTGAACATTCTCTGTCAGGGGCGGGGGTCTGCGGCCAATTCCTCGGTCTGTTTCTGTCTCGGCATCACCGATGTCGATCCGCAGAAGTTCACGCTGCTGTTCGACCGCTTCCTGTCGCGCGACCGCGACGAGCCGCCCGATATCGATGTCGACTTCGAGCACGAGCGGCGCGAGGAGGTCATCCAATATATCTACCGGACCTATGGCAAGGAGCATGCCGGGCTCACCGCCGCGGTGATCAGCTATCGCTCGCGTTCGGCCGGGCGCGAGGTCGCCAAGGCCTTTGGCCTGTCGGAGGATGTGCAATCCGCTCTCGTCAGTTCGATCTGGGGCTGGGGAACTTCGCCCTTCACCGAAGATCAGGCCAAGGGGGCGGGCCTCGACGTGGCGGATCCGCTCACCAGACGCGTTCTTGCCTATGCCAGCCTTCTCATGAATTTCCCGCGGCATCTCTCCCAGCATGTCGGCGGCTTCGTCATCACCCGCGACAGGCTCGACGAGGTCGTGCCGATCATGAACACGGCCATGCCCGACCGCTACATGATCGAATGGGACAAGGACGATCTCGACCAGTTGAAGATCCTCAAGGTCGATGTGCTGGCGCTCGGCATGCTGACCTGCCTCGCCAGGGCCTTCAAGTTCCTGGAAGCCCATTACGGTGAACGAAAAACGCTCGCCGAACTCTACCAGGATCAGCGAGAAGCAGTTTACGACATGATCTGCCGCGCCGATACGGTGGGGGTGTTCCAGATCGAAAGCCGGGCGCAGATGAGCATGCTGCCGCGCCTACGCCCACGCGAAATGTACGATCTGGTGATCGAGGTCGCGATCGTCCGGCCCGGCCCCATCCAGGGCAACATGGTGCATCCCTATCTGAAGAGGCGCGAGGCGCAGCGCCGGGGAGAGGCGGTCGACTATCCGAGTCCGGAATTGAAGGCGGTGCTGGAAAGGACGCTGGGCGTGCCGCTGTTCCAGGAACAGGCGATGCAGATCGCCATCACCGCTGCAGGCTTCTCGCCCAGCGAAGCCGATCGCCTGCGCCGCGCTATGGCGACCTTCAAGAGGACCGGCACGATCCATACTTTCGAACGGAAGATGATCGATGGCATGGTCAGGAACGGCTATGACAGGGAGTTCGCCGAACGTTGCTTCAACCAGATCAAGGGTTTCGGCGAATATGGCTTTCCCGAGAGCCATGCCGCCTCCTTCGCCTCCCTCGTCTATGCCTCCTCCTGGTTCAAAGCCTACTACCCGGATGTCTTCTGCGCCGCGCTGCTGAATTCGCAGCCGATGGGCTTCTATGCGCCCGCCCAGCTCGTGCGCGATGCCCGCGAACACGGGGTCAGGATGCTGCCGGTCGACGTCAACCACTCGGACTGGGATGCCCTGCTCGAAGGCGATGGGATGTTCCACAAGGAGGCGATCGATCCGCGTCATGCCGATATGCGGGATGTCATCCAATCAAGGAAGGCGGTGCGGCTGGGGTTTCGGCTGGTCAAGGGCGTGCGGCAACCGGATATGGAGGCGCTCGTGGCGCGCCGCGGCGAGGGATATGGTTCCGTCCACGATCTCTGGATCCGTTCCGGCCTGTCCCGGGCCGTGCTGGAGCGCCTTGCGGATGCGGATGCCTTCCGCTCCATCGGGCTCGATCGGCGAAGAGCACTCTGGGCGGTGAAGGCTCTAAACGAGCAGTCGGCGGTCGAGCGCCTGCCGCTTTTCGACGGAGCGGGCTCCGCGGACCTGCAGGTCGAACCGGCGGTCGCCCTGCCGGCCATGCCCGCGGGCGAGCATGTCATCCATGACTATCGGTACCTGACGCTTTCCCTGAAGGCGCATCCGGTTTCCTTCATGCGGGAGGATTTCGCGCGCATGGGCATCCTTTCCAGCCGTGACCTTGCAAGGACCCCGGCCGGAAGACGGGTGACGGTGGCAGGCCTCGTGCTGGTCCGCCAGCGGCCGGGCTCCGCCAACGGCGTCATCTTCATGACGATCGAGGACGAAACCGGTGTCGCCAACATCATCGTCTGGGAAAAGACGTTCCAGACATACCGGCGGCAGGTCATGGGATCGCGGCTCGTGAAGGTGCGCGGCCGCTTACAGAGCGAAAGCGGCGTCATCCATGTGGTCGCCGAGTATATGGAAGACATGACGCCGATGCTCGGTCTCCTGCGCAACGAGGCCAGGCGTTTCGGAGCCAATGATCGGGCCGATGAGGCGCTGCGGCCGACTGCGGATGCCCGCGACAAGAAGGCACTCCGGCAAATGCGTCTGGCCCCGCCTGCGCACGAGGGGCCGAAAGCTTCGGAGGCGGGGAGCGAGGTGGCCGAGGTCATGCCGAAGGGACGCAATTTCCATTGAGCCTCCCGTCAACTACCGACGATCGTTGCATCGTCGATTCACCCACAACTTTTGCCTCCGGAATTGCCTGTGTAAAAATGTCGCAGGCTGCCCTACATATAATTTGCAAGCCATGGGAGAAAAATCCTCGCCTTATAATCGCCTAATCTAATGAAAACGCGAACTTTTTCCTCAAGATTAGAACCGCTCTAATATGCTTCGCAACTTTATGGAGAGGAGTTTTTTGTTGACGGCAAATATCCTCTTTTGCTTTATCGCAAAATCAGGATGTTGCGTGTGACAGGCAAGACGAAATGTTGGTTTGCAGCTGCAATTTCATCACCGAAGAAGAGATCGAGGATACGATCATCGGCCTCCTCGATGAGGACTGTTGGCAGCTGATCGTGCCGGCGAAAGTCTATCACGCGATGGAAAAGCGCGGCCGCTGCTGCGGCTGTTTTCCCAATGTCGTCGACATCATCATCCGTACCACCGAGCAATATCACGCCCGTCGCGACTCGACGGATGCCGAGATATTTGATTTCATGACCCGCCTAAAACAATTCCACGAAGAAAACCGGAGGGCGGATCTTGAAAGGCGACGCAAAGGTCATCGAGCAGCTTAACGAAGCGCTCTTTCTCGAACTCGGTGCCGTAAACCAGTACTGGGTGCATTACCGCCTTCTCGAAGACTGGGGCCACACGCTGCTCGCCAAGAAGGAGCGTGAGGAATCCATCGAGGAAATGCACCACGCCGATAAACTCATCGCACGCATCATCTTCCTCGAAGGCCATCCGAACCTGCAGACGGTCGCACCGTTGCGCATCGGTCAGAATGTCAAGGAAGTGCTCAAGGCCGATCTCGCCGGCGAATACGACGCTCGCACGGCCTACAAGAATTCCCGCGATGTCTGTCACGCGGCTGGCGACTATGTCTCGATGAAGCTCTTCGAGGAACTGCTCGCAGACGAGGAGGGCCATATCGACTTCCTCGAGTCGCAGCTCCAGCTGCTCGACACGATTGGCGAGGAGAAATACGGGCAGCTCAACGCCGCCCCGGCCAACGAAGCCGAGTAATATCGGCTCGATCTCAACGGAGCGCCGCGCGTTGCGAACGCGCGGCGCTTTTTTTCACCGATGAAAAGGCGGGTTGCGTTTTCTGGTTCCACCTGCGGGGAGATGGCCCGGCAGCGGAATGCGGGATGACTTACCTACCCGCCAGATGCGCGAAGGCCGCGACGACCTCCTCATAGGCCTTGCGCTTGAACGGCACGATCAGGTTCGGCAGCTCGCGCATCGGCTTCCATTCCCAGGCGTCGAATTCGGGATCATGGCCATCCGGCGGCGGGTCGATGGCGATCTCGCTTTCGTCACCCTCGAAACGGAAGGCGTACCAGCGCTGTGTCTGGCCGCGATACTTGCCCTTGAGGCCAATGCCGATCAGGTGCTCCGGCAGGTCGTAGTTGATCCAGCCGGGCGCCTCGGCAAGCAGCGAAACGCTGCGCATGCCGGTTTCCTCGTAGAGTTCGCGATAGGCGGCTTCGAGCGGATCCTCGCCCTTGTCGATGCCGCCCTGCGGCATCTGCCAGAGCTCCGGCGAGCCGTCATATTCCGAATTGCCGACGGCGAGCCGATGCCCGGCCCAGACAAGCCCCTCGTGATTGAGGACCATGACGCCGACGCACGGCCGATAGGGAAGGTACTCTGCCCTCAAAACCTTGTCCTTGTCTTTACCCATCTCGCCATTCCCTGCATGGTTGCTGCCGGCTGTTCAGCCCGTTCGCGTGCTTAGATCAGTTTTGTTGCGGATCGTTGACGAGGGCCGAAATGCCGACGAATTCGATGCCGCGCCCGCCGGCCCCTTCCATCCATTCGGCGATCGTCGCCACGCTTTCGTCGAAGGCGGAGGCCACACCGATCGCCTTGCCGTTGCGCCGGGCGACGCGTTCGAGCTCGTCGAGTTTGCGCAGGATCGCGTTGCGGCTGAGTTCGCCGTCGAGGACCAGATCAGCGAAGCCGTGCGGCACCCCGAAGGCGCCGGAGAGCGTTCCGGACAACGATTGCGCCGAGGTGCCGTCGTCGAGAAACAGCAGACCGCGCTTGCCGAGGTCGCGCATCACCGGCTCGAGCGCATCCGCGTCGGAGAGAAACCGGCCGCCGAGATAGTTCATGACGCCGGTATAATTGGTGATCTGGCTCATGCTGCGGTGCAACTCGGCGAGGTTTTTCGTGGCGCTGCGGGAAATGAGAAGCGCATGCGGCCCCGGGTCGTTGTCCGGATAGTCGAAGGGCTCCATCGGGATTTGCAGGAGGATCTCGTGGCCGTCGCGCCGCGCATCCTGCATCCAACGTTGCAGGCTGTTGCCGCGAGCGGCGAAGGCGAGCGTCACGTCCGGCGACAAGTCGCGGATCGCGCGCTGGGTTCCCGTCTGGCTGAGGCCGAGACCACCGACGACCAAGCCGATGCGCGTGCCGCGGGCGCCGGACCAGGGGCGGGCATACTGATCCATCGGCCTCAATCCGTCCGGACCGACGATCGGCAACCGGCCTTGAGGCGTATCTTCGATGAGATCGTCGTTCGGAAGCGCCGCCAGGCGAGGATCCTGACCGCGCATCGGGCCGGCAGTGATCAGCGCTGGGCCGCCGCCGTCGCGCGACCTCGGCGTGAATTTTGTAACCGTCGCGCCGTCATCCGTCAGGATTTCCTCGACATGGGCTCCCGAATGAGCCCCTCTCGGCCGAAGCGAGCGAACTGCGCCCTCGGGTTTGGCGGAAGGCGCGGCTTGCCCGGCGGACGCCAGAGTCGTGTCAGCGCTTGTGGTCGGGTCGGCCGTTTGGAGCAGGCGATCGGGCGCGAAAGCGGCCCAGCCGGAGAGCCCAGCGACTGCAAGCGTGAAGATGCCGAGAAACCCATAGCCGACCATGCGGCGCGGGTCGCGCTTGCGCACTGGCCTCTTCTTCGGGCCGTGGCCAAGGGGGGCATTGAGATCAGTTCCCAAACGGAGCCTCGACCTTAGAGCATTTCCGCTTTTCTTCGAATCGCGAAAACGCCTCTATCTTTCTGTTTTCACGCCATTCCGGACGGAAAACCGTTACGCACCTTTCCTGGAATTGCTCTAGGAAATTGCGGTGAGGAATGCGCCCGCACGCGAAGAATCATCGGCAGTCGGCTACATCGGCGATGAATAATATAAAGGCGCCGGGTTGAACAGCCCGGCGCCTTTGTCTCATTCGGTTCGATCGGCCGCGTGGCTCCCTGGATCAGGCCAATGAGCCACCCAGCCTCACTTCTTGAGCTCGGCCTGTTCCGGATTGGCCGGGAAGGTCGGATCCGTCTTCTTGCCGCGCAACAGGTCGAACGCGTAGTTGAGCTGAATGTCGTCCTTGGTTTCCGGCGGCACGTAAGCCACGGAGCCGGAGCCTTCGTCCGTCTCGTTCTGCCCCGGGATATGGCCGCGCAGATCGGATTCGCCCTGCGCTTCCACCTTGCCCAGCAGTTCCGGCGGCAGCGGCTGTTCGACCTTGATGTCCGGGGTAATACCGGTGCCCTGGATCGATTTACCGGACGGCGTGTAGTAGAGCGCCGTCGTCAGGCGCAGCGCGCCGGCGTCGCCGAGCGGAATGATCGTCTGAACCGAGCCCTTGCCGAAGGAACGTGTGCCCAGCACTGTGGCACGCTTCATATCCTGGAGCGCGCCTGCGACGATCTCCGATGCCGAAGCCGAGCCGCCGTTAACGAGCACGATGACGGGCTTGCCGTCCGCGAGATCCCCCGGCGTAGCGTTGAAGCGGCGCGTCTCGTCCGGGTTGCGGCCGCGGGTCGAAACGACCTCGCCGCGCTCCATGAAGGCGTCCGAAACATTGATCGCCTGATCGAGCAGGCCGCCCGGATTGAGGCGCAGGTCAAGCACATAGCCCTTGAGCTTGTCCGCCGGCACTTCCGCCTGGATCTTCTCGATGCCCTTCTTCAGATCGTCGAAGGTCTTCTCGGTGAAGGAGATCACCCGAAGATAGCCGACATCGCCTTCGACGCGGACCTTGACCGCACGCACGGCGATCACGTCACGAACGATCGTCAGTTCGATCGGCTTTTCCGCGCCCTTGCGCAGGATGGTGAGCTTGATCGGCGTGCCGACGGCACCGCGCATCTTCTCGACCGCTTCCTCGAGCTTCAGGCCGCGGACGTCCTGCCCGTCGATCTTCGAGATCAGATCGCCGGCCAGCACGCCGGCGCGGGCGGCAGGGGTTTCGTCGATCGGGCTCGTCACCTTGACGAGATCCTCTTCCATCGTCACCTCGATGCCGAGGCCGCCGAACTCGCCGCGCGTCTGGGTGCGCATATCCTCGGCATCGGCCGAGTTCATGTAGCTCGAATGCGGGTCGAGGGAGGAGAGCATGCCATTGATGGCATTCTCGATGAGCTTGTCGTCCTGCGGCGGCGTGACGTATTGCGCGCGCACACGCTCGAACACATCGCCAAAAATCGCCAGCTCGCGGTAAGTGGACGAATTGGCCGCCACGGCCGGGATCGTTGCCGAATAGACGACGCCCATCGCCGTCGCTCCCATCAGCGCCCCGACCAGAACAAGTGAAGCTCTACGTATCATTTCGCGCCTTTCCAACTTCTGCTGCGGTCCACCACGGTCGGGAATCAACCGGCTTTCCGTCTTTTCGGAATTCAATGTAAATCGTCGGCCTGTCCGTTTCCAGCGTCAAGGCCGCCGCACTCGCCACTCTTTTTGCACCCATCGTCGCGAGCGGCTCGCCTGCCACGACGAATTGCCCCGGGCGGACGCTCACATTCTCCATTCCGGCCAGCACGATGTGGTAGCCGTCGCCGGGATTGAGAATGATCATCTGCCCATAGCTGCGGAAGCTGCCGGCATAGACGACCCAGCCGTCCGCCGGCGTGGTCACCAGCGCGCCTGCATTGGTTTCCAGCATGATCCCCTGCAGCGAGTGCCCGGTGCCGTCCGCGTCGCCGAATTGCCGCAGGATCGAGCCTGCGACCGGATAGCTGAGCCTCTGGTGCAATTCCGAAAACACGTATGCGGGCGCAATGCGGTTTTTGTCGGGCACCGCGCTCTTGGCCAACTCCCGTGCCGCCTGACGCTCGGCCTCGTTCATCCGCAGCCGTTCTTCCTCCTGCGCGCGGGCGGCCTCAGCGGCCTCGCGCACCGAGGAGATCTCGTTTTCGAGCGAGGAGATCAGCCCCTCGAGATTGGTCGCCTGCGAGGCGAGTTCGTCAGCCTTGCGCTGTTCGGAGGCCAGTTCCGCCGCGTTCCGCTGTCGCAGCTTTTCCTTCTCGGCGACGAGCATCGACATGCGCCGTTCTTCCTCGAGAACGGCCGTCATCGCCGCCGTCAGATCGTCCCTCTGTCTGGCAATGCCGGCGCGGATGTCGGCAAGCGCCTTGAGGTCGGCGACGAGGCTGTCGGTCTGCTCGCGGATTTCCGGAACGACGGCGCCGAGCAGGATTGCGCTGCGAACGGAACCAAGCGCATCTTCCGGCGTCACCAGGATCGCCGGCGGCGGGTTGCGGCCCATGCGCTGCAGCGCAGCGAGCACTTCGGCGAGCACGCCGCGCCGGGCTCTCAGCGAACGCTTGACCACGTCCTCCTTGGCACGCAGTTCGTTGAGCTGTATCTCCCCCTCGGCAATCTGCCGTTCGAGTTCCTGGCGCTTCGCAGCCGAGTCGACGATCGCGGAACGCAGTGCCGTATTGCTCTTGTCGATCTCGGCAATCGTCTGCTCGAGAGCCGTGGCGCGGTCGCGCGAAAGACCGATCGTCTTCGACAGCGCGTCGAGCTCGCTGCGCGTGCTGTCGCGTCTTAACGTCAGGTCGGCCGCGGGATCGGGCGGCCCCTGTTGCGCGGCGGTCGGGCCTGGAGCCACGTCTCTCGCGGCCTCCTGCGCAAGCGCCGGCCCGTACATCGACAGAAGAACGGCGGCGATCGCCGCGTGCCGGCGGATCTGCCTCGCGGCAGATCTCAACCGGGCGACGTCGGCTCTGTTCCTGGCGCTCGTCATCCTGTCTCGTGGGCTAGCAGTTAAATCAGGGAACCCTAATCCGATTTGTCGGAGGCCACCAATACATATTCTTGTTATTGCGGTGAAGCGCATCGACCAGACCCTTCCCCATAAGGGGGAGGGGCTATCTCGTTCGCTGCGACCGCCTACCATTTTCCATCCACCGCTTATCGCGGAAACATTCGAAATGGGAGGCGGGATCGCGGCAAAGTAAGCCCATCCCCCTTGTGGAGAGGGTTGGGGAGGGGGTCTTCTGCAGGATGCTCTTCGACTCTTTTCACGCGCGGTGGTACGGGTGGCCGGCAAGGATGGTCACGGCGCGATAAAGCTGTTCGGCGATGAGGATGCGGACGAGCTGGTGCGGCCAGGTCATCTTGCCAAGGCAGAGAACGGCATCGGCGCGGGCGTGGAGCGCCGGGTCGAGCCCGTCGGCACCGCCGATGGCGATCATCAGATCGCGCTTGCCGCCATCCCGGAACGCGCCGAGCAGCGTGGCGAAACTCTCGGAATCGAGCGCCTTGCCGCGCTCGTCGAGCAACAGGAGCAGGCTGCCCTCGGCAAGCGCCTTTTCGAGCTGGGCCGCTTCGTCGCGCTTGCGCGTTTCAGCGTTCGCCGCGCGGCTCTCATTGACCTCGACAACACGCGCCAGGTCCAGGCCCACGGCCGGCCCGGCCTTGGAGAAGCGATCGAGATAACGGGCCGCGAGATCCTTCTCCGGACCCGCCTTCAGGCGGCCGACTGCGAAAAGTCCGATACGCATTGACCCGTTCCGTCCCCACCGGCATCCGACCGACTACTGTTTGTTTCCTTAAACCGTTCTCAGTTCAAGGATAAAACATGCAGAGATTCAAAGTGCTACAGCGACCTTTGTGCGTCTGAAAAGACGCACGGCGCTGTAGGTTTCGGTCGGCAAAAACCCTCTTGCTGCCATCCGCCCGGTCGGGTGATGACAGCCGCATCTCAAATCGGCACCGGTCGTCGCTCCGTCCTGAGGCGATCGGTCAGGGACGGGCGGCGCGTCTCAGTGCAGGGTACTGTCCTCCATCTCCGGGGCGGCCCACATCTTTTCGATGTTGTAGAACTCCCGGATCTCGGGCCGGAAGATGTGAATGATCACATCGCCGGTGTCGATCAGCACCCAGTCACCACCCTCGAGGCCCTCGACGCGGGGATTGCCAAGTCCCTCGTCCTTCAGGTCTCTCACCAGGTGGTCGGCAATAGCCATCACATGCCTGTTCGAACGCCCGGAGACGACGACCATGAAGTCTCCCAGCGCCGACTTTCCGGCAATGTTGATGGTGATGATGTCTTCTGCCTTTGAGTCCTCTAGGCTTTCGAGGACCAGCTTAAGCGCACGGACAGCGGCTTCGTCGCTCGATCCCGTGCTGCGCGGGTATGCGGAGACCGCATATCCCTTGGCGTGTGCTGTTGTCAGGGTCTTTCCTTTCCGAATGAACAGAACATGCACTTCCGGTTCGTGATCTGAGGACGAACCATGTGTCAAATGTAGGCACCAAACCGGTGCAGTTTCAAGACGCGAGAAGTAAATGACGGGAATTCACCCGGATTTGGCGGAACGAAGCGCCGTCGAGCTCAAGGACGAGCGGGGCCCGTGGATGAAGGTCCAGGCCGGCGCCCTTTGAAAGGCGAGCGTCGTCGCGTCGTCCTCGTCGATTCGCGCATGGCTGAAAGTCGTCGCCATCCGCGACGACAGATAGGCGAGCGTCGCGCCCGGCCTGTCGATCACCGCGATCGGGAAGGTGCCGACGATCCGGCGCCAGTTCTGCCAGCGGTGAAAATTCCGGAGATTGTCCGCCCCCATCACCCAGACGAAGCGCACGCCGCGATTGCGCGCCCGGACGAACTCCAAAGTGCGTGCCGTATAGCTCTGGCCGAGCGCCTGCTCGAAGGCGGTGACCTTGATGCGCGGATTGCGGGCGATCCTTTCGCTCATCGCGATGCGCTCGGCAAGCGGCGCGAGATTGTTGCGGTCCTTCAGCGGATTGCCGGGCGTCACCATCCACCACAGCTGGTCGAACCCGAGCTTGCGCAGCGCCGTCTCGGCAACGAGCACGTGGCCGTCATGGGGCGGATTGAAGGACCCGCCGAACAGACCGACCGTCATGCCGCTTTCGACATGCGGCATGCGCAGATAGCTTGGCTTCACATCGGCAGGTGTCGTCAGGGCCGCACCTGTCCCGTGCCGCGCACGCGATATTTGAACGAGGTGAGCTGTTCGACGCCGACCGGACCGCGGGCGTGCATCTTGCCGGTGGCAATGCCAATCTCGCCGCCCATACCGAATTCGCCGCCATCGGCAAATTGCGTCGAGGCGTTGTGCAGGAGGATCGCCGAGTCGATTTCCGTGAAGAAGCGCTCGACGACCGCCGGGTCCTCGGCGATCACCGCCTCCGTATGGGCCGAAGACCAGCTGTTGACGTGCTCGATGGCGCCGGAGATGCCGTCGACCAGCTTTGCCGAAATGATCGCGTCGAGGTATTCGGTCGCCCAGTCCTCATCGCTCGCCGCCTTCAGGCCGGGAAGCAGGTCTTGCAACTCTTCGGAGACGCGCACTTCGCATCCGGCATCAAGCAGCCCCTGGAGCAGCGGTGTTGCCAGCCGATCGGCTGCATTGCGGTCGATCAACAGCGTCTCGGCGGCGCCGCAGATGCCGGTGCGGCGCATCTTGGCGTTGACGACGATCTTTCTCGCCATATCGAGATCGGCGGAAGCGTCGACGTAGATATGGCATAGCCCTTCGAGATGGGCGAACACCGGCACGCGCGCCTCGTTCTTGACGCGGGCGACGAGGCTTTTGCCGCCGCGCGGCACGATCACGTCGATCGCGCCCTCAAGACCCGAAAGCATGGCGCCGACGGCAGCGCGGTCGGCAACCGGGACCATCTGGATCGCATCCTCCGGCAGGCCCGCCGACTTCAGCCCCTCGACGAGGCAGGCATGGATCGCCCGTGACGAATGGAAGCTGTCGGAGCCGCCGCGCAGGATCACGGCATTGCCGGCCTTGAGGCAGAGCGCGCCGGCATCCGCGGTGACATTCGGACGGCTTTCATAGATCACACCGATGACGCCAAGCGGGGTGCGGACCCGTTCGATATGCAGCCCGTTCGGCCGGTCCCATTCGGCGATGACATCACCGATCGGATCCTTCAACGCGGCGATCGCGCGAATGCCGTCCGCCATGTCGCGGATACGAGCCTCCGTCAGCGTCAGCCGGTCGATGAAGGCCGTGGCGACACCGCTCTCCCGAGCGTTTTCGAGATCGATCACATTGGCGGCGAGAATTTCGTCGCTTTTGGCGACGATCGCGTCCGCCATGGCGACGAGCGCCGCATGCTTGTGCTCGGCGCTGGCGATGGCGAGTGGCCGGGCGGCCGCCTTGGCGCGCCGGCCGATCTCCAGCATCATCGCGTTGACATCCTTGCCGTTTTCGGCCGCGTCAAGCATGGAGCTTGCCCTTCCTGTCATCCAGTTCCTCCTCGGGCCGCGGGCCGGAGGGGGCGGTCATCACCATATCGTCGCGATGCACCATGGCGGTGCGGCCGGCATAGCCGAGGATCGCGCCGATTTCGGCCGATTTTTTGCCGGCGATCTGGCGCGCTTCGTCGGCATCGTAGCCGGCAAGCCCGCGGGCGATCTCGCGGCCGCTGCTGCCAAGGATCGCGATCGTGTCGCCGCGGCTGAAACTTCCCGTCACCTGCCGCACGCCGGCCGGAAGCAGGCTCTTGCCGGAGCGCAGCGCCGTCTCCGCCCCGGCGTCGATCGCAATCGAGCCGGCCGGTAGCAATTGCCCGGCGATCCAGGTCTTGCGCGCCGTCACCGGCGAGCCGGAAGGCGCGAACCAGGAGGAGCGGGCGCCCGCCTCGATCGCTTTGAGCGGGTGCTCCGGCTTGCCGGAAGCGATGATCATCGCGCAGCCGGCGGTGGTGGCGATCTTGCCGGCATCGATCTTGGTGCGCATGCCGCCGCGCGACAGCTCGGACGCCGCTCCGCCTGCCATCGCCTCGATTTCCGGGGTGATTTCGGCAATCGTCTCGAGGAAGCGGGCCTCCGGATCGACATGCGGCGGGGCCGTGTAGAGCCCGTCGATGTCGGACAGCAGCACAAGCAGATCTGCCCCGACCATCGTCGCCACGCGGGCGGCCAGCCGGTCGTTGTCGCCATAGCGGATCTCGGTGGTCGCGACCGTGTCGTTCTCGTTGATGATCGGCACTGAGCCGAGCCTCAGCAACTGGTTGATCGTGGCGCGCGCGTTCAAATAGCGGCGGCGCTCCTCCGTATCGCCGAGTGTCAGCAGGATCTGGCCGGCGATGATCTGATCGGTCGAAAGGCTTTCCGACCAGGCGCGCGCCAGGGCGATCTGGCCGACCGCGGCGGTCGCCTGGCTCTCCTCGAGCTTCAAGGCTCCGGTCGGCAGGTTCAGCACGGTGCGGCCGAGGGCGATGGCGCCGGAGGAGACCACCAGCACCTCGACACCCTTGGCCTTCAGGGCGGCGATGTCGGCGCACATGGCGTCGAGCCAGCTCTTCCTTAGCCCCGTCTTGCGGTCGACGAGCAGGGCCGAGCCGATCTTTATGACGATCCGGCGGTATTTTGCGAGCGGTTTGCGCGTAGCAGCCATCTCAAACCTGCTCCTCGCCCGCCTTGGCGGCGGAAATGACGTCGCGCAGTGCCCTCAGCGCCTCGGTCATGCCCCTGTTGGTAACGGCCGAGATGAGGAGCGGCGGCGCGCCGCAGGCCTTGGCGAGCGCCTTCGCCTTCGCCTTCAGCTCCTCGTCGTCAAGCACGTCGATCTGCGACAGCGCGACGATCTGCGGCTTATCTTCGAGCCCGCCGCCATAGGCATCGAGCTCGTGCCGGACCGTCGTGTAGGCCTTGGCGACATCCTCCTCCTGCGCCGAGACCAGGTGCAGAAGAACGCGGGTGCGCTCGACATGGCCGAGGAAACGGTCGCCGATGCCGATCCCCTCATGGGCGCCCTCGATCAGCCCGGGAATGTCGGCGAGGATGAATTCCCGCCCGTCGATGGTGGCAACGCCGAGATTGGGATGGAGCGTCGTGAAGGGATAGTTGGCGATCTTCGGCCGGGCGCGCGTGCAGGCGGCGAGAAAGGTCGACTTGCCGGCATTCGGCAGGCCGACGAGGCCGGCATCGGCGATCAGCTTCAGCCTGAGCCAAATGGTTTTCTCCTCGCCCTCGAGACCGGGATTGGCCCAGTTCGGCGCCTGGTTGGTCGAGGTCTTGAAATGGGCATTGCCGAAGCCGCCATTGCCGCCGGCGGCGAGCCGATAGCGCTGGCCTTCCGCGACCATGTCGACGATCAGCGTCTCATTGTCCTCCTCGAAGATCTGCGTGCCGACCGGCACTTTCAGCGTCACGTCGGCGCCCTTGGCGCCGGTGCGGTTGCGGCCCATGCCGTGGATGCCGGTCTTGCCCTTGAAGTGCTGCTGGTAGCGGAAGTCGATCAACGTGTTGAGACCGTTCACCGCCTCCACCCAGACATCGCCGCCGCGACCGCCGTCGCCACCGTCCGGCCCGCCGAACTCGATGAATTTCTCGCGGTGGAAGGAGACGGCGCCTGCGCCGCCATCCCCGGACCGGATATAGACTTTTGTTTCATCGAGGAATTTCATCGGTTCGCCATTTCTTGCATGTTCGGCTTGATTGTCTGCAGAGCGGGCTGCGCGCGCAAAACCGCGTGGAGTTTTCCATGACCCCGCCTCTTCGCCGCCATCGATATAGGCGGTTCCGGCGGAGGTCAAAGACTATCGTGCAAAAGAACCCGCCAGAGCCGGCTCTGGCGGGTTCGGTTCGTCAGGCTGGCCGGCGCAGGTCCTCGGCCGACAGCCGCGTTTCGATATGCGCCACCATGGTGTTGCGGGCGAGCGCATAGATCTGGCTGCAGCCGGTGATCTTGAAGCCGAGCTTCTCCTGCACCTTGAGCGAGGCTGGGTTGTCGGCGAAGACCCCCGAATGCAGCACCGCCTCCGGCATCCGCCGCAGGAACCGGTCGACCGCGGCATAGACCGCCTCGCTCGCTAGGCCCTTGCCCCAATAGAAGCGGTTCAGCCAGTAGCCGACATGCCATTCGCCGTGTCTCAGTTCGATGCCGACGCAGCCGATATGGACCTCGTCGCCGGACGTGACGGCGAACGTCCAGTCGGGCAGCACGTTCGCCGCCTGGCGGTTCAGCCAGTCGAGCGCGTCCTGCTGGTGATAGGGCGCCGGCACCCGCGCCAGCATGCGCGCCACCCGGAAATCGCCGAGCGATTCGGCGATCGGTGCCGCGTCGGAGAGGCGGTGCGGCCGCAGTCTGAGCCGCTTCGTCTCGATGTCCGGGCAGGGGCCGGGATCGGGCTTTGCGACGATCCGCGCCCGTTCGGTGACGAGCGCGTTCATCGCATGCCTCCCCAGCTCTTGAGCGAAACCCAGGTCTTGCGGTCGAGCCTGTACCACTCGACGGCGACGGTGCCGCCGAGCGCCAGGCTGTCGACCATGCCGGAGCCCTGGAACTGGAAGCCGCACTTCTGAATGACCCGGCGCGAAGCCATGTTCATGACCCGGCAGCGCGCATCGATCTGGTCGATGTCGCGGGTGCGGAAGGCCATGTCGGTCAGCGCTTGCGTCGCCTCGGTGGCATAGCCCTGGTTCCAATGGGGCTCGCCCAGCCAGTAGCCGAGTTCGACCGTCCTGCCGTCGGCATGCGGCTCGATCCCGCAGCAGCCGAGGAATGCGCCATTGTCCGCTTTGGTGATCGCGTAGACGCACTTGCCAATCGTGCCGGCTTTTGCGCGTCGCACGAAATCGGCCGCATCCGCCGTGGTGTAGGGGTGCGGCATGCGCGAGACCATGGTGGCGATATTGGCGTTGTTGGCAAGATGGGCAAGGGCGTCGATATCGTCTTCATGCGGGGCGCGCAAAACGAGCCGGGGCGATAACAATATCGGGCAATCGGTCCTTGACCGTTGAGGCCTCAGCCTTTGTTCGGGAGACCGGGATTGGTCTTCCCTGACGAGCTCGGTTTGCATGGTTCTTCCTCCAGATACGTGAAAAGGGGAGCTGGGTATTGCCCCATCTCCCCTTTGAAGTCTGGCTTTAGAACCTTGCGGGTGCGTCAGCCGGGTCGATGAGACGCCGGCTGTTTTAGAGCGCTACCGGCTTATTCCGCTGCTTCGGCTTTCGGCATTACAGACACGTAGACTCGGCCGTTGGCCTTCTTACGGAAGTCCACGTTACCGGTCGTAAGCGCAAAAATCGTATGGTCCTTGCCGAGGCCGACATTGGCGCCGGCATGCCACTTCGTGCCGCGCTGGCGCACGATGATGTTGCCTGGAATGACGGCTTCGCCGCCGAACTTCTTCACGCCAAGGCGCTTGGACTCAGAATCGCGACCGTTGCGCGACGAACCGCCAGCTTTCTTGTGTGCCATTGGTGTTCTCCTTTAAACCTTCGATCCCGAACTCAGTTTGCAGCTTCAGCGGCGGCTTCGGTCTTCTTCGAAGCCTTCTTCGCCTTGCCGCCGGCGGCAGCGATGTCCAGGATGCGGACGGTCGTCTGATGCTGGCGATGGCCGCGCGAACGCTTGGAGTTCTGGCGGCGGCGCTTCTTGAAGGCAATGACCTTTTTGGCGCGGCCCTGGTCCACGACCTCGGCGCTGACAACGGCACCTTCGACAAACGGAGCACCGATGGTTGCATCGGCGCCGACGCCGACCATCAGGATCTCGGTGAATTCGATCTTGTCGCCTGCAACGCCTTCCAACTTTTCGATGGTGATGACGTCGTCGGCTGCCACGCGGTACTGTTTACCGCCGGTCTTGATGACTGCGAACATTTGTTATCCTTTCATGTTCGGTCCGGCTCTTTGCCTGAAACAGCAAGGCCGTCTTTTTTTCAGTCGTTACGTTGAGCGGAGCGCCTTGAGGGAAACTCTTGGCCACCGCCAGTGAACGGGCACAAACCATGACCCGCCGCGGTGCGGGCAGGCCACACCACTTCATGGCGCGGATTAAGGGAGTCGCCCTGCCTTGTCAAGGCGAAAGGTACTGAGTTGAAGATATTCTTCTTTCTGCCCCTTGTCAGCGGCGGAAACTGCCGCTATGAACCGGCCGCGCTCACATAGCGCCAACCGGCCCCGCGGAGAGGTGGCAGAGTGGTTGAATGCACCGCACTCGAAATGCGGCATGGGTGCAAGCCCATCGGGGGTTCGAATCCCCCCCTCTCCGCCAGTACACTAGTAAGTATTTGAATTGTTTGGCGAAAACCATTAAAGCAGCGGCTCTAGCCTAAGCTCTTTCCAACGAATCCGCGCGTCCTCGCTCGAAGTGGACCCGCTGACCATATCCGCTTGCCCGGCTGCATGCGTAAATCCCCTCCTGCTCCCATCGCGTCAGCGCGGTGGCGGAAGATACGGCGACCATCGAAACGTGCGCGAAGCAAGAAGATGATTGCCTTGAGCGCCACCCGTAAGCAGACGCGCCTAGACCCCGTCTACGATCCTGGATTTTTGCGCCCGCTTCCTTGAGTTGGCGATGCGCGTGTCGTTGAAGCGTAACCAGTTGAGTTGCACGTCGATCAGGCGCTCGAGGTTTGCGTCTGTCTGGCGGAGGAGGAGGTCTAGGTCCCTGTCGCGCCCGCCCGTCGATGCTCGTTGCCCATTCACCGCTGCGCCCCCCACGATCACGAATTCCCCGTAGGCATCGATCAACCGTTGAGGCTGAACAATGTCGTCGTCAGGATCCAGAAGTGCGAAGGCGTGGCTGGGTCCGCCTCAACCGAGCCGCTGCCTAACGTCGGCACCCCATCGCTGCCTTCACGACCGAATAGCCAACCAAAGTCCTCGGGCTTCGGCGGGGGCGATGATGCCGTGAGCTTCTCCAATCAATCGACCGTCTGCACGGGGTGGAGACTGTGTGGAAACGCGTTTTGGCGGGACATGAATCTTCAAGGTTGCGGCGTG
>NZ_NWTH01000074.1:0-8247 GCF_002531555.1 Sinorhizobium sp. BJ1 | reverse complement strand
GAATGTGCAAACTATTTCGCCGCAGCAGGATATGACCCCGATTAAAACGGACGGGCTCTAGAGAAGCCGACCGGCGGACAGATCTTCATCGACGGTGAGGACGTCGCCGACTGGGGCGCCGCCGAACGCGACGTGGCGCTTGTGCTGCAGCAATATTCGCTCTACCCCCGCTATACGGTGCGCGAGAACCTCGAATTCCCACTCAAACCTCGCATCCGGCGGGTCGAACCGGCCGAGATCAAGGAGCGTGTCGACCGCGCCGCGAGGACGCTCCGCATCGAGCATTTGCTCGACCGCAAGACGGACCGCCTATCCGGTGGCGAGATGCAGCGCGTTTCCATCGGTCGGGCCATCGTGCGCAAGCCGCGCGTCTTTCTGATGGACGAGCCTCTTTCCGCCCTTGACGCCAAACTGCGGGAGGCGCTGCGCACGGAGCTCAAGAACCTCCAGATGAACCTCGGGGCAACCTTCCTCTTCGTCACCCACGATCAGATCGAAGCCATGTCGATGGGCGACAAGATCGGCGTCCTCAACAACGGCCATCTCGTTCAGACAGGCACGCCGCAGGAGATCTATCGCAATCCGGTCAACACTTTCGTTGCACGCGCTGTTGGCTCGCCGCCGATGAACCTGATCTCAGGGAGACTTGCGGGCAGCGAGGTTATCGCGGACGAAGGCTATCGTTTGCCTTTTGGGGCGGCGTTCGGCACTGCGGTTGACGGCCGGCCCCTCACCTTCGGCATCCGCCCTGAGGATCTCTTTCTCGAAAGCGGCGCACCCGGCGAAGCCCGCGTCCACGACGTCGAGAATCATGGCGTCGAGAAGATCGTCACGCTTCGCACAGGCAACCACTTCTTGCAGGCGACGGTGCCGGCTCAGACCGACCTCGAGATCGAGGAATCTGTTCGCTTTTCCTGGAATCCAGAAAAGGTCGTGCTCTTCGACGGCGGAAGCGGAATGAGCCTGCGCCACTCTGGCTGAGTCCCGATAGACAACGGCCAAGCTGGCTACACCTACAGCGCCCCGCGTCTTATCAGACGCGCAAAGGTCGCTGCAGCGCTTTGAATTGCTGCATGTTTTTCTTAAATCGAATACGATTTAAGAAAAACATACAGGAGCGATTGTGGCAGAAGAGCCTCTCCATCCAGAGCGGGGCGAAGTCGCGATGCCTTACGCCGGGAACCGTCGCCTATAGTGTTCGACGACCTCAGGGTTGCGGAGATTAACGGGCAACCCGCCTTTCAAGATGCGGATCGCTTCGGCCGCAGCCCCTGTTCCCATGCGCATCATGCTTTCTTCGGTGATGCCGGCGAGGTGCGGCGTCACGATCACATTGTCCAGCCGGAAGTAAGGATGCTCCAGCGGCAGGGGCTGTGTTGAGAACACGTCGAGGGCAGCGCCGCCGATACGGCCCATCTCCAGCGCCTCGATCAACGCTGCCTCATCCACGACGGGGCCGCGCGACACATTGACCAGAATCGCGCCCGGCTTCATGCGCGCAATCCGCTCGCGGCTCAAGAGCCCGGTCGTCTCAGGCGTGAGCGGGCAACAGAGAACGACGATATCCGCCGTCGCAACCAGGTCGTCGACCGAGAGAAAGCGCACACCGCCGGGCAGGCTTTCCGGCGAGCGGCTGTTGGCAACGATCTCCAGCCCGAAGCCGTACTTCGCGATGCGGAAGACCGCCTTTCCCACATTGCCCATGCCGATGATGCCCATGGTGCGTCCGGCAAGGTCGAGTGCTCGGTCTGAGTGGGCTCGCCCGGCACTCCAACCGCTGCTTCTGAGATCGCGGTCCATGGGACGGAACTGGCGAAGCAACACAAGCGCCACCATGAAGACGTGTTCCGCAACAGTCGGCGCATTGACGCCTGGCACGTTGGCGATAAGCACACCGGCCGCCGTGGCCGCATCATAGGGGATCATGTCGAGTCCCGCGCCGTGCCGCACTGCCGCGCGCAGGGCGGGCGCTTCTTCGAAGAAGGCGGGCGGGATCGGCGCGCGCACGATGACAATCTCCGCACCCTCGCCTTCGCGAAGCAAGATCTCGGGATCGGGGGCGGACGCGACGCGGAGATCACCCGCCGCCTTCAACATGGCCTCGGCGTCGCAGTGCAGGGGATGGGTCGAGAAAATGAAACTCATCGGCCTCCTCATTGCCGACCGGGGACTACTCCGCGGTTGTCGCAGGCCCGCCTATAAGGCCCTTCCAGTAGCTCTCCGCGCCCTGCAGATGCGCATTCATCAAAGCTTGGGCGAGATTGCCGTCGCGTGCGAGCAGCGCCTCGTAGATACGGATATGTTCTTCATGCGAGCGGCGGCTGCGGGCGATATCAGCGAAGTAGATGGGCAGTCGCTGTTCGCCCATCGTGTAGTAAACGCTGCAGACGCGGTGAAACACGCTGTTCTTCGTCGCCCGAACGATCTCCAGATGAAAATCCCTGTCCTCACGCGCGAGGCCCTCGCCTGCAGCGATCTTCGCCTCGGAAGCGGCGAGAATTTCGCGCAGGCGTTCGTAGTTCTCCTCCGTCGCCCGCGCGCAGGCGAGTTCCGCCGCCTTGATCTCGTGGATCTTGCGGAGTTCCACCGTCTCGTAGATCACGATCGGGTCCAGTGGCACGCCGGCACGCGCAAAGAGTGCGATCGCCTCGACGCTCGCCTCCGTCGTCGTCAGATAGATGCCCGACTTCGCCCGGCGCTCGACAATGCGCATGGCTTCGAGGATTGCCAGAGCCTCCCGAAGCTGCCCCCGGCTAACGGCGAAGTGCTCGGCGAGCTCTCGCTCCGATGGCGTTCGCCCATTGCTGCTTGAAGTCGTAAATAGATGGGCCGCTAGATCGGAAAGCAGATTGTTTTCTTTCATGGTTACAGTCTTTGCACGTGAGTCTCCAGAACGCGTTCGTTTATCGTAAATCCCAGGCCGGGTTTATCAGGAATCTCCATCATCCCGTCTCTCACAGCCACGGTCTCCTCGACGAGGTCGTGGATCATCGGGTTCGCGCCAACCGAGTATTCGATGACAAAGCTTGCCGGGGAAGCCGCGCAGATGTGCAGGCCTGAGAAGAAACACGGGGCACCGGCCCACAAATGCGGGGCGAAACGGAGGTTGAAGGCACTGGCGATCGCACCAATGCGCATGGCTTCCGTAATGCCGCCGCAGAAGGCCGGATCGGGCTGGAAAATATCGGCCGAGCGCAGCACCGCGAGGTCGCGGAAGGCGAACCGCGTGGCCTCGCTCTCGCCGGCTGCGATCGGCACCTTTCCAGCGGCGCGCACTTCCGCCATGCCGGCTTTGTCGTCTGCGATCACCGGCTCCTCGAACCAGGCGAGATCGCAATCTTCGACGAGATGGATGAAACGTTTCGCGTCGGCAACCGTATAGGTGCCATGCGCATCGACCATGAGATCCACCGAGGGGCCTAGCGCCTTGCGGGCAGCACGCACGCGGGCGGCCGAGACATGCGGCGCGCGGTCCATTGCGCCGACCCTCATCTTGACCGCCTGGAAGCCGCCACTGGCAATGTAAGACTGCAGCTGGCCGCCGATCTTTTCGGCGCTCTCCCAGCCGCCGGAAGCATAAGCAGGCAACCGGTCCGCCTTACGCCCGCCGAGAAGCTTCCATACCGGCACGCCCAGCGATTTGCCAAGAATGTCCCACAAAGCGATGTCGACCGCACTGATCGCCGCAACGGAGAGGCCCCGGCGCGAGAGTTCCGGCATCGCATGACCCGAGATCGCCGCCGTTTCGTGGCGCACGCCGTTGTAGAGCATCTCCCAGATCGCGGAGATGTCGGAGGGATCGCGACCGACGAGCTTCGGCCCCACCTCATGGTTGAGCATGTGCACGAGCGCTCCGTAAGTACCCGCGCTGCCCGCAGCATTCTTGCCCTCACCCCACCCAACGATCCCGTCATCTGTTTCTATGCGCAGGATCGCCGCGTCGAAGGTTGTCAGGCGACCGAAATCGCTGCGATGCTGCCGGCTCACTTCGATGGGTATGCGAACCCACCAGGCTTGGACGGTCTTGATACGCATTTCGCCTCCCCAACCTCGCGGCGCACCGGCCGCAGGGCATGCGCGGGACCGGCCCTCACTTGATCAGTGGCAGGATGGTCTCGGCGGTGATCCGCATCTGGTCGTCGTAGAACTTTTCGGTCAGCAGGCTCGATCCGTGGTCCTGGATGAACTTGAGCTGCTCCGGCGGGATGTCGACCGGGTTGCGCTCGACCATGTCGGGATATTTCGCCGCCGGCGTGCGGTCGACCGGAGCCACGAACTCATTGGTGAGCGCGCCGTCGTATCCGATCTCTTTCAGAGTGGCCACGATCTTCGGCCAGTCGAGATGGCCGAGGCCCGCCGCAAAGCGGTTGTTATCCGCCACGTGGAAATCGAAAAGCCGGTTTCCGGCGAGCCTGATCGCCTCGTATATGTCCTCCTCCTCGATGTTGAGGTGAAAGGCATCGAGGCAGACACCGCAATCGGGATCAACTGCATCGGCTAGCGCAAGCGCTTGGGCGGCACGGTTGAAGAGGTATGTCTCGAACCGGTTGAGCGGCTCGATTGCCAGCCGGACACCCTTTTTCTGGGCGTGGGCGAAGCACTCCTTGGTCGCATCGACGACCCACTTCCACTCCTCTTCCTCGGTGCCGTCCGGAACGACCTTGCCGACGGTCGCCGGCACAAGGGTGACGATCTCGCCTTCGAGCTCACTCACCATGGTTATGACACTCTTCACGTAATCCACTGAGCTTGCGCGCTGGCCCTCGTCCTTGGCTGCGAGGTTGCGCTCGCCGAGCGTTAGCGTCACCGCGCCCCAGCAGCGAATGCCGTGTTCCTTGAGCAGCGCGCGAGTGTCCTTGATGTCGTACTGGGTCGGCTCGCCTGAAATCTCGATGCTCTCGTAGCCGTACTTCTTGATGCGCTTCAGCGTGACGGCGAGAGGCTCCGCCCGCATCCAGTTGTGCGTCGAAAGGTGCATAGACGTCCTCCCAGGCTGGCTACTCCCAACACTCGTGGGGGTGCGCGGCTCCACTAGACCCCATTCTGGTTTGACCAATTCTCCCTTGTCAAGGCTCTACCCCGAATTATTGCCGGCGGAGCACGGGCGCCTGCGCCTCCTCACCTTTTTCAGCGTTTCACGCGATTGCGGGGCGAAGCTCGGCCGCTTCGCTTCGAACTCATGACGTTTGTCACCTTGACCAGATTGCGATTTTGGTATTACCAGATTGGAAGGTGGGGAAGCTGTTGCCGCGCGGCCGGAGGAGGAACGATGAAGATCGGTATGTGCATGTTTCTTTGGACGACGAGCGTCGGCCGGAAACATGAGAAGCTCCTCCGGGATATTAAGGCGACCGGCTTCGACGGGGTTGAGATTCCGATCTTCGAGGGCGCTCCGGACGACTACCGCCGCCTCGGCGCATTGCTCGATGGGATCGGCCTGGAGCGCACTGCTGTGTCTGCCATGAGCGACCCTTCCATGAACCTGATTTCGCCTGACACCGCGACGCGCAAGCGCGGCATCGCCTACATGCGATGGGCTATCGATTGCGCCGCCGCCCTCGGCGCGCACACGCTAAGCGGCCCCCTACATTCTACGCTGGGCCAGTTCTCAGGCACCGGGCCCACCGCCGCGGAACTGAGGCGGTCCATCTCCTCGCAGCGCACGATCGGCGATCATGCCGTTGAGCGCGGCGTCACCGTTGCGCTCGAGGCGCTGAACCGCTTCGAATGTTATCTCTTTAACACGATGGACGACCTTGCCGGCCATATTGATGCAATTGGGCATCCGAACATTCGCGCCATGTACGACACCTTCCACAGCAATATCGAAGAAGCCGACCCCATCGGAGCCTTCACCCGTAACAAGGACCGCATCGTACACGTCCACATCTCGGAGAATGACCGCGGCGTGCCGGGGCGGGGGAACATCCCCTGGACCGAGACCTTCAAGGCGATCCGCGCAAGCGGCTATGACCAATGGCTGACGATCGAAGCCTTCGGTCGTGCACTAAAGGAGCTTGCGGCTGCAACGAAGGTCTGGCGCGACTTTTCCGAGACGCCCGAGGCCGTCTATCGCGATGGATACCGTCACATCCGCGAGGGATGGCAAGCAGTTGCGTAGCGAAAAGTAAAGTCGCGTCTGCGGCGCTCGAACATCGGCCATGCCTCCGCCTCGCTCGTCGAGCCCTTCGCCTCCAGCGCCAGCAGATCGCGGCAATCCGCAACTTCAGTCGCTCGTCCGCGACGCCAGTCTCCCGCCAAACTATCGCCGGCATCCCCGACCGCGAGAAAACTGTCATCTGTCTATCCGCTTTCGGGCAACCTGCGCCCCGGCAGCTTCTCCTTCACCCGGGTGCATTGAAAAGAGGTAAGGCGCATGACGGGGCCGGCCTCTGCTCGAAATCACAGAGGCTAACTGTGAAGCGCCTCCCTGACAGCTTCGTACAGTCTCCGCGCCTGATCGCAGCCCGACCGAGGAAGGGTCTCCATTCCACCCTCTCGCGACCTGTAAGGAACGTGGAAGATCGACCCAAGGCGACGTCCACGCTTACGTCTGTGAACAGCAGCACTGCGCCAACAGCGGACATTCCTGCACACAGATCGCCCGCATGACGGCAACGACGACTCGGGGCCGCTTAGAGCCGCCGTTGTCGCCCCTTCCTTATGAGGTCATCAAATCGATGACCCGCATGATCGCGACCGCACTGCTCGCGTTCTGGGTGCCTTCTGTTGTATCGGCGTTAGCGCAGGTCCAAACGTCACCCTTCTCGACTGTGAATTTCTTTCCGTTCTGAATGACTGAAAGTTCTCCCTCAGTCATGTGGCAGAGCATGTCGTTCTTCATCACGTTGTCCGGCGTCTTCGCGCCGGGTTGGATAACAACATCGCGCAGCTTGACCATTTTATAAGCCGGTATGACGGAAGCCCGCTCACCAAGCGCAACAACTCTGACACCGGGACCGACCTCCTCACCCTCATCCGGGCCGTAGGTCTGGGCGGCTGCTGGTGTCACCCAAGCGATCAGAGGTGTGGCGGCCATTGTAAGACCGAGCGCGAGTGTGGATCTACGATTGACGGCTTCCATTGCTTCCTCCCTAGCCAATTTGTTCCGGAAAAAAGTATGCAACCAATCAGTGTTGAGCCGCTTCCACTAAGAGTCAACGGGAACATCCGATTTGGACTGTCTCGCCCACGCTCGTGGGCGAGAGGCTCCGAGAGATCGACAAACCGCTGGGGTCCTCGTGCGAGGCGCGTTCGCACCGGCCGGGCGTCGACTTCGATTGATGTCCGGTCTTGGCCCCGAACGCGACGTTAGAGTAGTCGATTAGCAATAACTGCTCCTGGCGCTCTTTGCTCGTTTCGATGGGCGAGTTGAACGGAAAAGTTCCACCCGACCGAGACGATCGGAAGTCGGCAACATGCCGCCAGTCCGGGATGTCGATTCCGATCACTCGCCTTGAAAGGATTCGAACCGAAGATCCAGTCGTCAGCCTTGAGCACTACTGAAAATTCCGGCTCTTGATCTTCAGGTCGTCGATATGAAGATCTGGCACGAACATATCTCTCGACCGAACCCCTGGAAGCGCTTTTTCGCGGGAATCCGGACTTCCAGGGGTACCGTGAGCGAACTCATCGCCGCGGCCAGTCGACGGCCGGAATGCTTCATCGCGCTCGGCAAAGCCCCAACAGGTCGGCAGACAGCAACCCGTTTTCGGCTTGAGATGGTGAATTATGTTCTGTATTTGTTCTCAAAGCGAAACTGAGTCAATGCGCACGTGGCGCGCGGAAGTTGAGTGGGAGTGCCCATCGAAGAAATCCGTGAACGGATTCAATGCGATGGCAGGAATGGGAATTTTTTCGCATGGCGCGACAGGAGCCTGTGAACGATCTGGGGCCGAGACTGAAGGATCATCGTGAGCCGCTCATTGAATTCATCTGTCGCCCATGTCATCGCCACTGCGCGCTTGAGCGCAAGCTGTTGGTGAAAGTATTCGGCGACGGTGTGAGCTTCGCGGTGATCCGCCGGCGCATGGCGATGGGCTGCGACCGCATGCAGACGCCGGAGGGCGACAAATGCAGCGCGCACTTCCCATGTCTGGACGATACAGATGGTCCTGATGGAAGCTAGCGATGACAAACGACGAAGGCAGCGAGCGGCCGCGCAAAATCGTGCATGTGGACATGGTTGGTGCGCCGTGAAGGCGCGAGAGAGGGTGAAATATGACTTAGACATCATCTCTCAAGCTT
>NZ_NWTH01000073.1:0-8293 GCF_002531555.1 Sinorhizobium sp. BJ1 | reverse complement strand
AATCCCCCGCTCAACTGGAGGTAGACTATCATGAGCGGGAGTTTTCACACAGCCTCCACCCATTTCGGTCGTTCAGCTACCGGCATCACGACGACCGCTTTTGGCCGCACACACGACATTGAGAACTCGCGGTAAATGCCTCTTCGCCCGCGTTGCGTCGTCAGGCGCGTCACCGCGATTCGCCGAAATCGATGTCGTCACTCCGCAATCTGCCATCATTCTAAAATGTTCCTTGGAGAAAATTCGCTTTCAGACGTTCGGTTCCGAATTCGACACTCGCCCCGGCTACGATCACGAAAGTCGTTTTTGCCCTACCACCAGCCACACCGAAAGGTCGTGACTCATCACCTTGCTCCTGTGCATGCCTTCCGGCCGTTAACTCACTGATCGCCTGGCGAGATGGTTCACCAGGCGTGCTGCCTCTTCAGCAATCCCGGGTATGGTTCCGGACTTCCGTGTCGATGCAAAGTCGAGGCCGGAGAAATACAGTCCGGGAACGAATCCGATTCCGTTCTGGTGAATAGGCTGGCCGTCGTCGTCGATGGTGTCCGGGATTTTGATCCACTGGAAATCGCCTCTGAAGCCTGTGCACCAGATCACCGACCTTATGCCGCTTGTCGCCAACTCGATTGAGCGGATCGGTGGACTGGGCAGGCGTGGGGCGATCATCTCGGCTGAGTCATCCTCGGCTGGCGGCGCGTTCAGCCCGGCGCGCCGGATGTAATCGTCAATAAAGCGCTTGACGTCGGCTGAGCTCTCGTTGGCAAAGCGCATGTGCTCATCCAGGTTGTCGCCGAACATCAGGCTGCCATTCTCGATACCCAAGAAGCGACCGAGCAACACGACGCCCTCAGTGCTCAGCGATTGCAGGCTGATGGTGTGGGTGGCACCGAGCAGGCCTCGCGGCGGCAGCTTCCCAGAAGGCAGGACGATTTCGCTTCGCGGCACGTCGAGATAGCCGGACAGGGTCATCCAATTGAAGATGTCGCCGCCGCGATAATGGCGGACCAGGCGGCCGGCTCGGCTCGTCGCCAGAAAGACCGAGCGTCCCGCGAGCGCCAGGTCCTCGGCAATCTGGCCGCCAGATTGGCCGCTGCCGACCACCAAGACAGCACCTTGTTCCAGTTCGGCGGCATTGCGGTAGGCCGAAGAGTCGAGTTGGCGGAGTGCTGTCGGCAGCTCCGCCGCCGTAGGCGGTCGCTTCGGACAGTTCAGGCTACCGCTCGCTATGACCACGTTGCGGGCCTGAAGTACACCGGGTGGTGTCGCCACGAGAAAGAGCCCGCGATCCTTGGACAGTTCCTCTACCGGAGCGTCAGTTATCACCGGCAAATGATGCCGCTCGACATAACTCTCGAGATAGGAGACGAATTGATGCTGTGTGCTGGCCCCCCAGGGGTCAGGCCCGTCAGGGGAATCGCCGGGCAGCAACGAGCGGATGTTCGGCGAGTTCAGACGGAAGGAGTCCCAGCGTTGGGTCCGCCACGTCTCTCCGATCCGGCTCCGTTCGAGCACCCGATGATCGCGACCTCTCTGCTTGAGGAAGTAGCTGATCCCAAGCCCGGCCGAACCCGCTCCAATGACAACGACATCAAGAATCCCTGCCATGCCCCGCCAGCCTGCCGTGCCGAAATGGACGATTGCGCTCACAGTAACATGGAAGGCGATCAACTCTAAGGACGAAGGCGTTGTTCGCGTCCGTCCCGCATGCTCGCAGCATCCCAAATCACAAGGGAGACCGTACTTCAGGAAAACTCTCGACGCAACGATCGCCGAACGTAGGAAAAGCGCGGTCCTCTCTCATGACCGCTCCCGGAACCAGACCAGACGCTACGCCCTCAGCATGAAATAGGCACAATATACTCTTGTCGGCGGTGTGCACGCCAACTCCGTATGGTATTGTGGGCGATCCTGCGGGGGCTGTTTGGAGGGGATCGCACGCCAAATGCATCCGCATTACTCGGAACCTGGCGAATGCTCTCATGGACACGGCAAGTTGTTGCCTCCGGCGAGGTAGCCGACGCCATGGGTCCGGACCCGGTTCTCTCGTATCAGGCGGACGGCCGAGTCATGGCGTTGGTGGTCCGCCCCTGGCGACCGATACCCAAGGGTCCCAGGCTTACGGAGGACGAAAAAGGTCGCCCTTTTCGATATCATGCTGGCCTACAGTGATTTCCTATACGGTCGGAAACGGCAGGGTTGCCCATCACGTTGACGCAAGCTGGAATCCGCTTGGGGACTATCCAACTTGATCCTGCCTTTTTCGACCAGTGGCGACCGGTTGGTGATCACGCCGCACCGGGCATTTGTGACGGGCAAGGAAGTGATCTATCGAATAGAATTTCAGAAGGTTGAAGGGGCGGTCAACGATGACCCGCGATGTAGCCATCGCCAAGGCAGCGCGGTCGGGAGGCACACGATACCATGCCACCGCCGCGCCTGGGTATTTCCAGGTGCAGCGGTCACTGGTCTTTGACGAACGCTTTGGGGTGCTACCATGACGAGCGCGATCGACATTCCCGAATGGAACGCCGTTCTGGACTTCTGGTTTCCCGAGAGGTGCAGGCCGGACTTCGATGTCCGCAGCCACCAGGAATACTGGGTGTGGCGGATGCGTGGAGGGGCGGACGAAGAGATCGTCGCCCGGTTTACCGAAACGGCTGAAGCAGCTGCACGCGACGAACTTGGCCACTGGGCGGACGATCCTCACGGACGGCTGGCCCTGATCATCGCGCTCGACCAGTTCCCGCGCTCGATCTGGCGCGATAGGCCGACATGACGCTGCTCAGCCATATCGGCCTTGCGATGCTCGGCGAAGGCGAAGTCGACTATCAAGGCGATGCTGTGGATTGCCTTCTTCCGGCCGCCGCATGTGCACGGCGAAAGGGAAGGTGTCGCCGTCGGTTTCATGGCCGGCCTGATCCCTTGTCCGTTGACGCTGTTCGTCATGACCTTCGCCATGTCGCGGCGTGCCCGAAGCCGGGATCATGTTCGCGTTCGTCATGATGACGGGGGTGGCACTCACCCTCTCCAGCGTGGCACTCGCGACCGTCTTCTTCCGGATGCGGATCGAGAAAGTGCTCGCGACCCGGCACGCTCTGTTGGCCAAGATATCGAAGCTTGTCGAGGCCCTCACCGGTCTGGTCCTGGTGATCATCGCATTGCGGGAGATCCTCATTCGTTGAAGAGGGTTCGCCGCCGGTTGCGTCAGCATTCCTCCGGCGGCTTCAGCCGCCGGAACTGCATCAGCAACAGCAGATCGTAGACAATCTTCAATGCCCCGCAGATAAGCAGAGGCCATGCTCGGGATGATGCGGCGAAGAGGGCGCCGGCCAGGACAGGGCTGGCCGAGGCTGCAAGACTGCGCGGCACCGACGTGAAGCTTGCAGCGGCGGCCCGCTCCGCCTCGGTGACAACGGCCATCACGTAGGACGAGCGCGTCGGCACGTCCATCTGCGACAATGCAGCCCGGACAAGCAGAAAGGCAAGCGCGAGGGCTAGTGTGGGCGCAAATGCCGCCAGCATCAGAGCGATGCTCGACGGTATGTGCGTGAACACCATCGTGTTGATCAGGCCGATGCGTCGCGACAGCCATGCGGCCACAGGGAACGACAGCGCCGACAACACGCCCGACCAGAAGAAGAAAACAGCAGCCTCCGAAAGCGACAGGCCAAAACGTTCGAAGAGCCAAAGGGCGAGCAGTGATTGGACGACGAAGCCGCCGGCGAAGGCATCGAGACTGAACAGCGCCGCCAGCTTGAAAACAATATGGCGCGACGGGCCGAGCGCGGCCGCAGCGCCCGCGTCGGCTGCCGGGCGGCTTGGGATGCGCGCGTAGAGCAAGCCGCCGAGCAGCCCGAGAAGCGCGTAAACGACGAACATCGCCCTGATGCCGCCAAGACGATCAAGGCCAATCGGGCCAAGAAGGTCGGGTACCGCTGCTGCGAGGCCACCTATCGCTCCGGCGAACGCGCCTACGAGGCTATAGCGCGCGAACATCCTGGTTCGCTCACGCTCCGTCACTTCGCGGGTGAGCACGGCATGCTCCAATGGCACGAACACGCTGACACTGCCGGCCGAGGGATTGATCGTGCCGGCAAATGCGATGACCAGCAGCAGCGCGTAATCGTGGACAACGGCAAAGGCCACACCTGTTGCAATCATCAAGCTCGCGCCAGCCAGCAGAAGTTGGCGGTGATCGTGCCAGGCCCCCAGGAAGCCGACACATATCGTCAGCAGCGCGGAACCGAGCAGCGATGCGGTCGCGATGACACCGACTTCTAGCGACGTAAATCCGAGGGCGAGCAGATAGATCGGCAACAGCACGGCCACGAAGCCGTCGCCGATGTCCCGCAGGGCGCGCGCCGCGAAGAGGAAAGTCGCAGGGTGTATCCGCAGCACCGTTCTGGTCTCTCGGTCGTTGATAGATGCATGAACGGCGTGGCGTTTGCCGCGCCCCACCTGAAGCCGACAAAGATGCCGGAACGAAGTGTCGGTTGCCAGTGGCCGGTGGAGAATCTCGGCCACACCCGCGCGCTTGTCGAGCTTGGCGAATCGGCGACTAAGATCAGGCCATTGACGTATAAACCGAGCCGCTTGACAGCGCCGGACAATGAGCGGAAAACACCCGGTATGGGGTTGCGATCACCCCACGAGGCGACAGCCGAAGCATCGCGTCCATTCAACCGCTCACACGGAGGACGCGTCATATGTCGTCACTTCTTGAAATCTCCCCCGAGAAGCTCGTCCGCCTTATTGGCACCCCGAAATGCCCCGCGCTCATCGATGTCCGCATCGATGAGGATTTTGACGAGGATCCGCGCTTGCTACCCGGTTCGGTCCGGCGCGACTATCGCAACGTGCAGGAATGGGCCGCGGAGCTCGATTCAGACTCCGCAGTCGTGATCTGCCATCGCGGCAAGAAGCTCAGCTGCGGCGTTGCTGCCTGGCTTCGCAACTATGGCATTGCCGCCGACGTTCTCGAAGGCGGCTTCGAGGCCTGGGCCGAGGGCGGCTATGCGGCCGTGCCAGCTTCTGCAGTTCCGAAGCGGGACGCCAGCGGCCGCACCGTCTGGGTGACAAGGGCGCGGCCGAAGATCGACCGCATCGCCTGCCCTTGGCTGATTCGCCGCTTTGTCGATCCACAGGCCGTCTTCCTGTACGTGTCGCCACCCGAGGTCGAGACGGTTGCCGAGCGCTTCGCCGCGACCCCCTTCGACATTGATGCCCCGATCCGCTGGAGCCACCGGGGCGGGCTTTGCACCTTCGACGTCATGGTCGAAGAGTTCGGCCTTGCGACCGAACCGCTGCTACGGCTCGCGACCATCGTGCGCGGGGCGGATACGTCCCGCCTCGATCTTGCGCCACAAGCGCCCGGCCTGCTTGCGGCATCTCTCGGCCTGTCGCGCATGTATGCCGACGACCTCGAGCAACTGGAAGCCGGGATGCTGCTCTACGACGCCTTTTACCGCTGGTGCCGGGATGCTACCGACGAAACGCATAACTGGCCGTCGCCGAAGAAGGATTCGTGAATGACCGAGACTGCAAACAGGGCCGCGCCGGCTGCGGCGCGGCAAGAATACGCTCACGGCATTCCCTTCGGTGAAGCCGTCCGGGTGTGGGCGAGGATCGCGGCCCTGAGCTTCGGCGGTCCGGCCGGACAGATCGCGGTGATGCACCGCATCCTCGTCGACGAGAAGCGCTGGATCGGCGAGCACCGTTTTCTGCATGCCTTGAACTACTGCATGTTGCTGCCCGGACCCGAGGCGCAGCAGCTTGCCGTCTATATCGGCTGGCTGCTGCACCGCACCGCCGGCGGCCTCGTCGCCGGGACGCTGTTCGTGCTGCCGGGCTTCCTCGCCATCCTGGGCTTAAGCTACATCTACGCCGCCTTTGGCAATGTCACCGTTGTTGAAGGGCTGTTCTTCGGCCTGAAGGCCGCGGTGCTCGCCGTTGTCATCCATGCCGTGTTCCGCATCGGTAGCAGGGCGCTTAAGAACCGGCTGATGCTCGGCATCGCCGCAGCCGCTTTCATCGCCATCTTCTTCTTCCGCGTCCCATTCCCGCTGATTATTCTGGCGGCGGGCATCATCGGCTACATCGGCGGCCGCTCCGGTTCGCCGCTCTTCCGGATCGGCGGCGGTCACAAGGCAGGGACTGGCCCGGTGCTCAAGGACGAGGATTCGCTGCTCGGCGAGGGAACCCCGGCGCATGCCCGTCCGAACCTTTCCTGGTCGCTTCGGGTTTCGGCGGTGTTCTTTGCGATCTGGCTCGTCCCACTGGCGCTGCTGACCGCCTTTCTTGGCGTGGACAATGTCTTTACCCAGATCGGGCTGTTCTTCAGCCAGATGGCCGTCGTCACCTTCGGCGGAGCCTACGCCGTGCTCGCCTATGTCGCCCAGGAGGCGGTTCAGCATTACGGCTGGCTGAAGCCCGGCGAGATGCTCGACGGCCTCGGCATGGCCGAGACGACACCGGGCCCTCTGATCATGGTCGTCCAGTTCGTCGGATTCATGGGAGCCTACCGTGATCCGGGATCGCTGAACCCGATGACGGCGGCGACGCTCGCGGCGATCCTGACGACTTGGGTGACCTTCGTGCCGTGCTTCCTCTGGATTTTCCTCGGAGCGCCCTTCATCGAGCGCCTTCGCAACAACGTAGCGCTGACGGGCGCGATGTCTGCGATCACCGCCGCCGTCGTCGGCGTAATCCTCAACCTTGCCGTCTGGTTCGGCCTGCACACACTGTTTTCGGAGGTGGTGACGTGGAAGCTCGGATGGTTCGCCCTCGACGTTCCCGATCCATCCTCACTGGTATTGCCATCACTCCTGCTGACAGCGGCGGCCGCGGTCGCAATCTTCCGCTATCAGGCTTCGATCATCGCGACGCTGCTCGCCTGCGCCGTCGCCGGGCTTGTTTGGACAGTCGGAGCAAATGCCTGATTTAGGTCGATGGCCGGCGGCATTTGACGCTTGATGCTGCCGGACTCACGCTCACGGCTCGATCGGCCTGTGCGCTCCTTCCTCCCATCCCAGGCTGCTACGCGATCCGAATTCTTGCTATGCTTCCGGCACGGGCACGCGGAAGGGAATTAGATGAATGACGCGGGCGGCAGTTTTCGCGACAGTTCCGGCGCGGTGGTGCGGCCACCGATCGCCTGGGCAGTTGCGGCCTTGGCTGGGCTCGTGCTGGATGCTCTCTATCCGTTGCCCTTCCTGTCGGCGGCCATGCCGCCCGGTTGGATAGGCGCTATCGTGTTCCTCGCCGGCCTGGGACTGCTCGTCTGGGCGGCGACGACCTTTCGCCGGGCGGGCACGCATATCCAGACCGTCCAGCCGACGACGACGATCGTCGACGAGGGCCCTTACCGCTACAGCCGGAACCCGATCTATGTCGGAATGTTTCTCGGCCTGATCGGCCTCGCCGTCGGCTTCGACAGCCTGTGGCTCCTTATCATGCTGGTGCCGTTCTACTTCGTTATTCGGTACGGTGTGGTCGCCCGCGAGGAAGCCTATCTCGAGCGCAAGTTCGGCGACGTCTACCGCGCCTACAGGACCCGCGTCCGCCGCTGGCTGTAGCGCAGAGAGCGTACCTCCCTGCCGGCTAGCCTGTTTTCGCCGGGACTCGGAGCTGCTGGATGACCGCTTCAGGCTGCAAAGGGGCCGTTCCACCCGATCGCGTCGGACTTCTTGTTTCCTCCCACCTGTGCCGCTGAAAGCGACACCTAGAAGGACCGGATTGGGCTCAATCGAGCCGATCGCTGCGGGCAAACTGCACGGCCGAACAGCGGACGAAGCGGTCGTCACCAAGCCGATTGCCGAATGACATGTTTGGGTCCGAGGGCAGTCATTCCTAAAGAGCCTCGTGCGCGGCGGATTGCGAAGGTGTTCGCGCTCTGCGCTCAAAAGATGGTGTAACGGGCGGGACCCGGTCCGCCAGGTTTGAAGGTCGGTGGTCGTCCCTCACAATGATGGTGTCGCGGAGTCAGGAGTGGCCTGCTCCATAGCAGCACGGAGAGACGACCATGAAGCAGTATGCCGGCATCGACGTATCCCTGGAATACTCAAGTGTGTGCGTGGTGGATGCGGACGGCCGCATTGTGCGCGAAGCAAAGATCCTCAGCGAACCCGATGCGCTGATCGCCTGGTTCGGCGAGCACGGCGTGGCGATGGAGCGAATTGGTCTGGAGGCCGGTCCCTTGTCGCAGTGGCTTCATGCCGGGGATGCCGAAGAAATATCAGTCGGGCGAGACCGATCATAGCGGTCGCATCTCGAAGATCGGCGATGGGAGCGT
>NZ_NWTH01000072.1:0-8970 GCF_002531555.1 Sinorhizobium sp. BJ1 | reverse complement strand
GCCAAGATCGGCCTCGGCAAGGCGCAGAATGGCTATCCGGCCCGCGCCGAGGTGAAGCGCTATTATTTCGAGGACGAGGGGAACGTTCCAGAGCCGGCGATCGACGCCGTACAGCCGACACCCGCCGCTGCACCCGCCAACGACAACCGCCAGGCTGCAGCACGTCCAGCCGCAGCTGCGGCACCTGCCGGCGGCGCTCGCAAGAATCCGTGGAGTAAGTGATGGGGTGGTCGCAAGTTGCATACCTGATGCTTACTGCGCTAGGGCTTGGCGTGAACCTGGCAAAGCACGGCGAGCCTCGGCCGGCCTATAGCATCTGGAGTGCGCTAGTCGGGGCAGCAATATGCCTCGGCATTCTCTACTGGGGCGGCTTCTTCGGCTAACCACAACCGGGCCGCTGCACCAACGGCGGCCCGTAACCCACCACACAAGAGGAGCAAATATGCGCGATCTTATGATCGATATCGAGACGCTCGGCACTGCACCTGGCAGCGTCGTTCTGAGCATCGGAGCCGTCACGTTCGATGCCGAAACTGGCGAGTTCGGTGAGGAGTTCTATGTTGCCATTGAGCCATCCAGCGCGGTGGCAAACGGACTGACCATGGACGTCTCGACCATAAAATGGTGGATGGAACAGTCGGCAGACGCGCAAGCTGCGGCGTTCTCTGGCACGGCTCACGCGACCACGGCGCTTCTAGCGCTCTCGGAGTTCGTTAAGGCGGCGGGCGCAACCCGAGTCTGGGCCAAGCCACCGTCCTTCGACCTTGTGTTGCTGGAGTCGGCCTTCCGATCCTGCTTCGTCGATATTCCATGGCACTACAGGACGCCGCGCGACGTGCGGACGTTATTCGATATCACTGGCGCCGCACAGCCAGACGTCGGCACGGCGCACAACGCTCTCGACGATGCGAAGTCGCAGGCGCTTGGCGTTGTTGAGGCTTACCGCATCTTGGCTGCTCGCACGCTCGCCGCCTAACCAACACTGCCGGGTGGCCCACCACCATCCGGCATTCACCACACGCGGGACAACCCGCAGCAGAGGAGACCAACATGCGCCTTTCAATAAGCCGCGCCAATCTGACGCGCGTCATTGGCGCCGTCAGCAAGGTGGTGGAGAGCCGGAACACGATTCCGGTACTCAGCCATCTGCTTCTATCCGCCGACGGCAAGCAGCTTCGCGTCACCGGCACGGATCTCGACATCACCGCCACGGCCAGCGCCGAGGCCGACGTGCATGCGTCGGGAACAATCTGCGTCGACGCCAAACTGCTCGGCAGCATCGCCGCGAAGGCTGGCGCCGATTCCGTCGAACTCAGCCTGGAGGGTGACAAGCTCATCGTAAAATCAGGTCGTAGCCGGTTTTCTTTGGCGACGTTGCCGGCAACGGATTTCCCCACGCCCCCCGACGGCAAGTACGACGCGACGTTCGACCTCGACATTGCGGCGCTGTTTGCGCCTGTGCAGTTTGCGATTGCCGTAAACGACAACCGGAAATTCTTGGAGGGCGTCTACTTCCATACGAAAAAGGGTGTAGCCGTAGCCGTGGCGACGAATGGCCATCGGCTGTCGAGACACCTCGGCGAGTCGTTGCCCGAGTTCAAGGGCATCATCGTCGGGCCGAAGACCGTCTCCCTTCTGCCGAAGGGAGTTGCGCGTGTGTCGGTGAGCGAGCAAAAAATCCGCATCGAGCAGGGCGACTTCACACTCACTAGTAATCTCGTCGATGGCGAGTATCCAGACTACGAGCGCGTAATCCCCGCAGGGAATGAGTTCATCGCCTGCGCCGACAAATCAGACATCCTCAAAGCTTCAGACCGAGTCGCTACGGTCAGCAGCGAACGCGGTAGCGGCGTCAAGCTCACCGTCGCGCCGGGTTCTATCGCGCTTTCCGTTCGCTCTCAGGTCGGCGCAGCACAGGACGAAGTGCAGGCGGAATATAGCGGAGAGCCGATCGAGATTGGCTTCAATGCGATCTACCTCAGGGACGCGCTGCAAGTCTTCCCAGACGGCCAAGTGGAGATTGCTCTTAACGACGGGATGTCGCCCGCACGCATTACGTCTCCCGTCGCGCCGTTGCTCGACGTCACTCTCATGCCGATGCGCGTTTAAGGGGGATTTCTGACATGAACGGAGAAATAAAAGCACTCATCGAAGAGGCAATCGCAGACCTTAAAAATGGCGACGTTGACGCGGCGCTCCTTGTTCTGGAGAGGACGATTCGGCCCAAGTTCAACGCGCCGCATGAGGCCCGCGAAGCCTATCAGTGGGACGTGGCCGAAAGGAATGGGTGGCTTCTGTAATGGCCCCCATCCCCAAGCCGACTCCCTCAACCCTTCGCCTCGTCCAGCAAAGGCTGGAAGAGAACAACGACCAGTGGGAATCCGTCGGCGTTCCCGCTGGTGACATCGGTATAGAGTGCGACCGTCAAATCTGGCTTGCTTTCCGGCGCGCGTCAGTGCCGGAGTTTATCGACTGGCGGAAGCGTCGGATTTTCGAACGCGGCGAGATAGAGGAGGAGCGCCTGCTCGACCTGCTGCGGCTGGCCGGCTGCGAAGTCTGGGGCCAACAGGACCGAGTGCGCGCTGCTGGTGGGCACTTGCGCGGCAAGATCGACGGCCGCGTTCTGGGGCTTCTTGAGGCGCCGAACACCGAGCACGTCGTCGAGTGCAAGTCGGCGAAGGAGGAGTACTTCAAGCCGGTGAAGAAGCACGGCGTCAAGATCGGCATGCCGAAACACTACGCCACCTTCCAGTTCTACATGTACGGCCTTGGTCTCAATCGCGTCTACTACATGATGAGTTGCAAGAATACGGAAGACTTGCACTTTGAGCGTGTGCACTACGATGCGGAATTTGCTATGCGGCAGGTCGCGCGCATCGAACGCATCATCAACATGCCGGAGCCGCCGTCGCGCCTCTGCACCAAGCGAGACGACTTCCGCGGAAAGTTCTGCCGGCAGGCCGAAGTCTGCTGGGGTGAGGTTATGCCGCGTTCGCACTGCCGATCGTGCATTCATGCCACGCCGCTGATGGACGGCAACGCGGGATGGGATTGCAGCCGGTGGAGCAAGCCTCTTTCACTTGCCGAGCAGGACGCAGGCTGCCCTGCCCATTTGTTTATTCCGAAGATGCTTGCTGGATACGAACAAGTCGACTGCGACCCCGAAAACGAGACGATCACCTACCGCACACCCAGCGGTGCCCTCTGGATCGACGGCGCAGCGAACGACAATGAGGACGCGGCATGAGCAAAAAGCCGCGCCCAATTTGCCCCATCTGCGGAGAGCGATCCAAGCGGACCATGACGCAATACGGCCGGCGGCACGACTGCTGCGGTCTGTGGTCGTGGGGCAATAAGCCGCTGGCAGATGCCGAGACGCACGAAGCGCGCAAGGAGGCTCACCGCGTATTCGATCAGCTTTGGCAGGCTGGATACCTGGCTCGCGGCGAGGCTTACCGCGCTTTGTCATGGGCGACAGGGTGGCCGGAGAGTGACTGCCACATGATGCATATGCCGAAGGAGCGGGCGCGATTGGTGCCTGCCGCAGTTCGCAAGATTTGGGCCGTCATTGACGGCCGCCACCAAGACACCACAGCCTAGCCGCACCACATAATGAGGAGACGATATGACAGACCGCCCAGCCTGGTATGACCAGAAAGTCATTGACTACATGCCGTTTATTAAGCGGCTAGCGTACAAAGCCCGCAGGAGAGGTGGCGCTGACGACTTGGCGCAAGACATCTACGTCGCAGCAATGAACCGCTGGCGCATATACCGGGACGATTACAAATTCGGGACGTGGATTGTGCTTGTGGCGCGCCACGTCATCGGCGACCAGCGACAGAAGGCTGGCCGGATGAAGCGAACGGTCGATCTGGTCGACCTCGATAAGTGCGTCGCGTCGACACCCGCCACCCAACTAGATTACGCCGAACTCTCCGAGACGCTGCGGCGCCTCTCCGGCACAAGAGATAGCGACGTACTCATGCGCATCGCTATGGGTGATGAGCTTGCCGAGATCGGGGCGGACTACGGCATTTCGAAGGAGCGCGTGCGGCAGCTTGGTGAGCGTGAGCGCGGTCGATTGCGCAAGAGGGTGGCGGTATGACGGCCAAGAAGGATTTGACTGGGCGTGTTTTTGGTAGACTCAAAGTCATAGCGCCAGCGCCTAAGAATAAAAAGGGCAAGACCATGTGGATGTGCAAATGTTCGTGCGGCGGGGAGTCAGTTGTTCAGACCTCCATGCTTACGACAGGTCACACCGCATCATGTGGCTGCCTGATGCGGGACGTGAACCGCAAGCGCGCCATTGATCGCAACACTGTGCATGGACACAACACTCTCGCATACAAAAGCCCAACCTGGCAGACTTGGCACGCGATGAAATGCCGCTGCGAGCAGCCAAGCCACGTAAGCTACCCGCTGTATGGAGGGAGGGGGATAGCGATATGTGATCGGTGGTCAAATAACTTTTCCGAGTTCCTAGCCGACATGGGCGAGCGTCCGAACGGGATGACCATTGAAAGAATTGACGTAAACGGAAATTACGAGCCCGGTAACTGCCGGTGGGCGACGGGAACGGAGCAGCAGCACAACCGTCAGGATAACTGGTGGAGGTGGGCATGCAACGACAATGGGGAGTGGGTTCGTGTTGCAGCTTAGGGAGTATCAACGCGCCAGCCTCGATGCTCTCTACGCCTACTGGGCAGAAGGAGGCGGCAACGGCCTGATCGTCCTGCCGACGGGCGCTGGCAAGGCGCTCGTCATCGCCAAGCTCATCGAGGAATTGCTGGCCGACTACCCGGATATGCGGATCCTGAATGTTACTCACGATTCGCGTCTCGTGGCCCAGAACTTCAAGGAGTTCATAGGCCTCTCGCCGTTCGCCCCGGCTGGTATTTTCTCGGCCGGTTTGAAGCGGCGCGATGCTCGCGCGCAGGTGCTCTTCTGCGGCATCCAGTCTGTTTGGAACAAGGTTGAGCAGATCGGGAACGTCGACCTCATCATCGTCGACGAGGCGCACGCCATCTCACGCAATGCCAATACCCAGTACGGCAAGTTCTTCAAGGCGGTACGCAAGCATAATCCTGATAGCCGCGTCTGCGGGACGACCGCAACCGACTTCCGCATGGATTCTGGCCGCCTTACCGACGACTTGGACGACGACGAAGCGGTTGACGAGAACGGTGCACCAGTACGATTCAAGCTGTTCCACGACGTCGTCTATGAGGCCAAGCTTGGCGACCTGATTGAGCAAGGTTACCTGACGCGGCTCACCAGCCAGAAGACGGCGGCCAAGATCGATCTCAAGGGCATCGGCACGCGTGGCGGTGAGTACATCCCAGGCCAGGTCGCCGAGGCGGCAGAGCGCATCATCGAGGAGGCCATCGCCGAGGACATGATCGCGTCCGGAGGTCGGCGCGCCGGTTTGTTCTTCAGCACCAGCAAGGAGAACGCTCGGCATGTCGCGGAGGCCATCCGTCGGCATGGTCGTACATGCGCCGTCCTCACCAGTGACAATGCGCACGAGACGGACAAGATATTCACCGACTTCCGCGCCGGTAAGATTTGGGCCATCTCGTCGGTCTCGATGATCACGACGGGGACTAATTTCCCGTTCGTGGACTTCATCTCGCTTTTGTTGAGCACCAAAAGCGCAGGCAAACTTGTGCAGATTTTGGGCCGCGGAACGCGAAATTCGCCAGGGAAAACCGACTGCCTCGTTGCCGACCACGGCCGGAATTTGGCCTACCATGGGCCGATCGATCAGATTCAGCCGCGAGAGCCAGGTAAGGGAACAGGCGATCAGCCTCGCAAGCTTTGCCCGCAGGATTCGAAGGACACGGAGGGCAAGACCGGCTGTGGCGAGCTCATCCCGATTTCGCAGATGACGTGCCACTGCTGCGGCTACATCTTCCCGCCGAGCGAGGAGGAGAAGATCACGGCTCGCGCCGATACGACGCCCGTCTTGTCTTCGGAGAAGCCATGGCATGAGGTGCGGTCGAGGACGTTCCGCCATCATCCAGGCAAAGAGGGGAAGCCCGATTCGATCAAGTGCACATACATGGTCGGGCTGAAGTCTGTGAACGAATGGCACTGCTGCGCGCATTCCGGGTATCCGAAGAGCAAGGCCGACAGGTGGTGGGCGGCGCACGGCGGCCAAAGGCCATTCCCATCGACGGTGATGGAGTGGCTAAGCCGCCAGCACGAGCTCCGAGACACGGTTGAGGTGCAGTTAGATTACAGCCGCAACAGTCGATACCCAGACGTCGTCGCTCACCGCGTCGGAGAGTTGACCGCCGCTAACGATAATCAAGCCGAGCCTGCAAACGACAACAAGCCAAGCTGGGCTTGGGAGCTTGAAGATTCTATTCCATTCTAAGGAAAAATCATTACACTACCCTTGATCAACCAATGAAAAATCATTATATAGGTGATGTATGGACAACGATGAATTTCGGGCCATTCGCAAGCGCCTCGGTTTGACCCAGGCGCAGCTAGCCACCGTTCTTGGATATCCGCACGTGATGCAGGTTTCCGAGATCGAACGCGAAACCAATCCAAAGCCAGTGCCAAGGCATGTGGCAATGTTGATGAGGGCTTATGACGAGGGATATCGGCCAAAAGACTGGCCAGGATGACGGCAAGGTCTGCACAAAATGTGGTGAATGGAAGATTCTGAGTGGATATTACGGAGACAAATATGGGCGACTAGGGAAGAAATCGATATGTATTGAGTGCGGGAGGGCGCCGCTAAAAAAGTGGAAGGAGGAAAACCCCGACAAGGTAGCTGCGGCATCTAAGCGGAGTGCAGCCAAGAATGCAGAAAAAATAAAGATAAAGGGAAAGGAGTATTACGAACGAAACAAGGAAAACATACTGGTTAAGGCGTCGGAGTATCGATCGGCCAACAAAGACGCAATAAAGATTTCAAAGAAGAAACATTACGAGAACAATCGAGATGAAGTAATTGCAGCTTCACTGAAGTGGGCCGCAGATAACCCGGAGAAAGTAAGGGAGAGGGTTCAGAGGTCAAACAAAAAGCGTCGGAAATCTTTAAAAATACGGCTAGAAGAGTCAGTCAGTACGTACATGCGCCGCGGACTTCTAGGAGGCTCGGCAGGGGAGCGGCGGACATTCGAAATACTGGGATACACATCAGAACAGTTAAAGCGCCACATAGAGGCACAATTCGTAGATGGCATGACATGGGGGAACTGGGGAATACGTGGCTGGCACATCGACCACATCGTGCCCTTGACAGCTTTCAACTACGAGACTCCAGACGATCCTGACTTCAAGAAAGCTTGGGCCCTATCAAATCTTCAGCCGCTATGGGCCGCAGACAACATTCGAAAGAGCAATCGGATGCCCGACAAAAATCCACAAGTACCACTTTCGGGTACGTTGACAAATTTGTAGAGCCAACGTATTTCTCCGGCATCAACAACGGAGGGATTCGCAATGGCGAATGCAAACTCGACGAGAAGAAGACTTCAACGACCTGGCTACAAGAGAAGACGGCCGGCGCGCGGGCGCTGTGAGTAGCCGGAGACGGTTGACAAATTTGTAAAACAGACATATGTTGGCGCTACCGATGCCGACACACACCACAAGAGGAGACGAAGATGAGAAGAAGACGATTCAGCGAGATTATCCCGCTGGTAGAGCATTACCTCGCTATCGGCGAGAAGGAAATCTACCTCGACGGCAATGATCGGGACTTGCCGTGGGGCGATGTTAAGAGCGTGATTACAGGCGGGTGTTTCCGCCTAAATGGGCCGTCTTCGGCGCGCGCTATCGCGCCGCACGAAAGCGGCCTGACGTTCACATGGTTCATCGATTTCGAAGGAAACGACGCCAACGGCACAGGAACGAACCAGTTCAGCGCCGAAAACATGCTCGGCGCGGCCAGCAAGATGCCGGCAGAGGCGTGCGCTGAATTCGCGCGCATGCTCGCCAAAGAAGTCTGGCCCGCTGTCAAGAAGAACACAGACGACATTCGCGACGCGCTCCGCAGGCAGGAAGACAGCCTCGCGATTCTTCAGTCGATCATGATTTCGGTTGGCAAGCAGGTGTCCGCATGAGACCCGCCCCCGCAATCGCCACGGTCGCCGACGACTTCAACCCGCTAGCCGTCAAGGGGCACAATCAATCCCCTTTTGACATCATCCGCCAGGAAATCGAAGACCTTTACGACGAGGCGCGCAATTTCGCCGACGGCGAGCCGATTGCATCCCAAGAGATGCACGACGCCATCGAGCGGCTGCGCGACAGCATCCACGACGCCGGCAAGCGAGCCGATGCTCTGCGAGTCGAGGAGAAGCGCCCGCTGGATGAGCAGGTTAAGTCTATCCAAGACCGCTACAATCCTTTCATCCAACCCAAAAAAGGCAAGGTCGATATAGCCAAGTCCGCCCTCGACGCCTTGCTCACTCCATGGCGCACCCGCATCGCGCAGGAAAAGGCCGCAGAGGCGGCGCGTGTGGCGGAAGCAGCGGAGGCGGCTAGGGTAGCCGCGACGGAAGCCATTCGCGCGTCCTCGGGCAATCTCGCGGAGCGGGAAGCTGCTGAAGAGTTGCTGGCCGATGCGAAGAAGTTAGAGCGCCAAGCGGGCAGAGCGAACAAGGCCGCCACGACGGGAACGGGGCTGAGGACAGTCTGGAAAGCCGAGCTGGTCGACGAGGCTGCCGCGCTCGATTGGTTCTACGGCGAGCGCCCTGATGCTTTCCGCGAGCTTATCCAGTCGCTTGCCGATGAATCGGTGCGGCGTGGGGTTCGGAAGGTGCCGGGGTTTAATGTCGTTGAAGAGAAGAGGGCGGCGTGATGGTTGGATTCAACGATCTGAAAGACAAGACTGTCGCGTGGCTCGGCACAAAGCCCGACGAAAAGACCATTCACGTCGAGTTCGGGCCGATGGAGGACGACGGCCGCACGTTTTGGGTCATCAATGGCGCATGGGATGGTGTT
>NZ_NWTH01000071.1:0-9569 GCF_002531555.1 Sinorhizobium sp. BJ1 | reverse complement strand
CAAGCATGCAGATCTCCTCAAACGCACGCAGCGGATGACAAAGGCTAAGCAGCATGGTCAGAGGGCCAAGACGAAGTCGACGGGTGCGTTGCGCGACGCTCGATAGGAACAGATTCGGCGACGGACTTCTCCCATGCGGCGAACAATGGTGCTCCGCCAGGTGGTAAGCGTAAAAACCGAGCCGATCACACGCTTCCGCTAGCCTGAGGCGGTCTGCGTATTGTCGTGCAATGTCACCACCGTCCTCGTCCAAATGGTCGAATATGCCGAAAGCTAGCTTCGAAGGAAGGGCTTTTCTCATTAAATCGTCTCCGACTTTATCCCGGGATGCCCCCCGGACCTCGATTCAAGCGAAGTAAGACGGGGGGCCTTTCTTCGCCGCACATCGCTACTCACGGCGAGTCTGCCTTTGTTTCAGGCCGGCGGAAGCCGGATCGTTGAAGCCGCCGAAACGGCCACGTCCTTGCACGCTCGGCTATTGCTCAACAGTTCCTGTGCACCTGCAGACGAAATTTTCCCGCCCCAGCAGCCTTGCCCAGATGCAGTTTGAATGGAGGACGCCCCGACGTAGAAACGTGCAGGCGACAGACTATGAACTTAGCTTCCCCCGCGGGCGTGGCATCGTCAACACTGTGGGGGAGATCAGTCTTCCCGTTGTTGCTCTCTTTCTTGTTGCCACTGTCCTTTCTCACGCGCAAAAGAGCAGAGCCTAAGGCTGCTATACGTCCGATCATTGAAACGTCTGAACTCCCAAAATGCACTCGACAGCTGCAAGAAGCGCATCCATTTGTGGTTTTGTCCCGATGCTGACGCGAATGCAATCTTCCAGACCTTTATCAGGAAGGACGGCCACGAGTATCTTTTTCTGTTTCAAGCAGGCGTGCCACCAAACGCCGTCCCGTCTTGCTGGCGCCCGCGCCAGCAAGAAGTTCGCATGGGAAGGCGTTACAGAGAACCCAAGTTGCGACAGCGCGACGCTCACCCGCTCTCTCTCATATTTGATATGGCTGTGGTTCTCATCATAGGCGGCGCGGTGGGCAAGGATACTGACACCAACCGCATGGCCGATCACATTCATGTTGAACATGTTCTGGATATTGCGCAGCCTGCCTATAACCTCAGGATGACCGAGGCCGAAGCCAATGCGAATGCCGGCCGCTGCATAGCTCTTCGAAAACGTCCTTAAGATCAGGAGGTTCGAATAGCGGTCGATGAGACGCAGAGCGCTGTCAGGCGCAAAGTCCACATAGGCTTCATCTAGCACGATCAAGCGGTCAGATTGTGCGACGAGGCTTTCAATATCCGCTATAGGGACAAATGTTCCCGTCGGGTTGTTCGGATTAGCCAGCAGAATGAACTTGGCCTCCTTTGCAGGACCGAAAAGCAATTTGTGTATCGGCAACAAGCACGTTTCGCCCCATTTGATTTCAAGCAATCGAGCACCCTGCAACAGCGCGAGCTTGTGATTGAATGCAAAGCCAGGGGACAACATCGCGACAGTGTCACCCGGGTCAAGGAATGCTTTGTATATGAGCGAAAGGAGTTCGGACGATCCGTTACCGGCGATCACCTGATCCTTGGAAAGATCATAGGACGCAGCGGCGGCTTCCCTCAGGGTGATGTTGTCATCCTCTGGATACAGATACTGCCGCTTGAGAGCAGCAACAGCGCTCTCCATTACCGTGGCCGGCAATGCGAATGGATTCTCGTTTGTATTGAGCTCGACATACCTGGCACCTGGTGCCGGACTGGATGGAAGAGAGTCCAGCTGCCTGTGCACTTTCGAAAGAGAAGAAAGTACGCTTTGCAGTTTTGCATCAGACATAGTTTTCTCCCTTTCAGTCGCAGAGGATAGCCGCTTTATCCGACAGTCAACGCGAGTGGGATTAACAGTGCCGCCCATTCACTGGCTCCGACTTAATGGACTTTCTTCTATTACCCCTATATCTATTCAGTAAAATCATTTGTTTGCATCGCAGCTATTGATGCTATGTATATAAGAATGTCGATTAGCGCCTAAGATTGCTCATGTCTTGGGCTCGAATCCTGCCATGGCTCTCCTCTTGGGCGCGCGCGGCCTGAGCCCTGGATTGAGGACCTACGGCCTTAACGCACGCTGGCAAGGGAGTGCTGATCCGCACGATCTAGCTGACTATGTGGTGCACGCCGGGAGAAGCGATCTCATGGTAGTACCTAATGCGCCGCAGAGACGTGCCGGGTCCATATCAAGTGACCTTGCCCCCAAGTTTTATCCAGTTTTGAGTTCGCTCCAGCGGTTTTGGGTTGCTGCAGTTGCGGCGGTAGCGGCGGGTTGCGGTGCGGAGCCATTTCGGCTGCGCAGCACCGCATCACGTCGCGGGCTAATGGTCTGAGCGAACTCGGCAGGTGTCAGCCAGCCGAGGCCAGAGTGTGGTCGGTTATCGTTGTAATCGCTTCGCCAGTTTAAAAGCGCTGATCGGGCATGGGTCAGTGACGAGAAAAGAGTCTCATTCAAGAACTCGTCTCGCAGACGCCCATTGAAGCTTTCGATGAAGGCGTTTTGGATCGGTTTGCCCGGCGCGATGTAGTGCCAATCCACCTTGGCTCGGTCCGTCCATTGCAGGATCGCGTTGCCGGTGAACTCGCTGCCGTTGTCGCTGACAATCATCTTCGGTTTGCCGCGCTCCTCGATGATCCGATCCAGCTCACGGGCAACCCTCAGACCGGAAAGCGATGTATCGGCGACAAGTGCCAGGCATTCCCTGGTGCAATCGTCGACGACCGTCAGAATCCGGAACCTGCGTCCATCGGTGAGTTGATCCGACACGAAGTCGAGCGACCAACGATCATTGGCTGTCATCGGGATCAGCATCGGTGCTCGTGTGCCTATTGCTCGCTTCCGGCCGCCGCGTTTGCGCACGGTGAGCTTCTCCTCCCGATAGAGCCGGAAGAGCTTCTTGTGGTTCACAAGCCGCCCCTCGCGCCTGAGCAGCACATGAATGCGTCGATAGCCGAAGCGACGGCGTTCATGGGCTAACGTTTTCATGCGCTCGCGAAGATCATGATCATCGTCGCGCCTGGTTTCATAACGGATCGTCATCCGGCAAAAGCCGCTGGCTTTACACGCCCGCCGTTCGCTCATCTGGTGGCGATCCATCAGATGCGCGACAGCGTTCCGCCTTGCTGCGGGCGTCACCACTTCTTTCCCAAAAGGTCTTTCAAAGCGGCATTGTCGAGCATGGCCTCTGCCAGGAGCCGTTTCAGCTTTGTGTTCTCGTCCTCCAGCGTCTTCAGCCGCTTAGCTTCGGATACGTCCATGCCGCCGAACTTGGCCTTCCACTTGTAGATGCTGGCGTCGCTGACACCGTGTTTGCGGCAAAGCTCCGACACCGGCGTGCCCGCCTCGTGCTCCTTCAGAATGCCGATAATCTGTTCGTCCGTGAAACGGTTGCGCTTCATTCCCTGGTCCTCTCAATGGGCCAGAGCTTACTTCAAAATGGATTATTTCAACGGGGCAAGGTCACAAGAAATCGACGTGGACGAATTGAATCGGGTCTCAGCTTTTGGATTCCGCTGAGCTCCACGACGCAGAGATCAGAGTTGTCTTAATGGTCCCCCGGCCTGGGGGCGCGTGTGCGAGACGCTTCAGCTGGTTGAGCAAAGCGGACGTCGTTGAGAGATCGACGCTGCCTCCGACCCGGCAGCGTATCCCGTGGCGCGGTGATTGCAACGCCAGCTTCGGCATAGAGGTTTGCCCATGCTCCAAACTTCGTCGTGCCACGCGGAAAGTATATCAAGGCCTTCGCGTCAAGTAACATCCCGTCGCTCATGGCCGGAGGTAAGCTGTACTCAGGTCCGTTAATGCAACACGTTGGGTGTTTCCTGATCCCAGTCCAGCCCAACCTTTTCGCCTGCGGAGCCCGCAGTCCTTGATTAAAGCCGCTTGCAGAAGCGGGCGAAGGCAAAATGCGGAGATCTATCACGTGTCATGGAGCAAGCGAGGATTTCACTTATTGCTTGAGCACTGGAGCCAATACTGCCACGAGCGCTGCGAACAGTCCGACGAAAAAAAAGCAGACACGCATTGTGGTTGCCTCGGCGAGAAGTCCAATTGCAAGGGGGCCTAACGTCATCGCGCCATATGCGAAGGTTGCGACGGACGCGATGCCTTTCCCCGCCGGCACTACAAGATCGGCTGCTGCCCGACTGAAAGCTAACGGTAGGACGGCCGCATAGCCGACCCCCATCAGCACAAAGCCCGCCACGACTAACGGCAAGGTTTCACCGACAACGATCAGAAAAATGCCAAAGACCGCCGAGAATCCGCTTATGCGTGTGACAGTGGCGGATCCCCATCGCGTGACAAGAGAATCCGCCTTGAGCCTCATCACCACCATGGCTACAGAAAAGCCCGTGTACCCTAGGGCGGCATCTGATTCTTCGGTCCCGATTATATCACGCAAATATAGCGCACTCCAGTCGAGAGCTGTACCCTCTCCTAATCCCGATGCGAGAGCAATGAGGCCCACAAGAAAAAGACCGCTGGTAGGTAACGACAATCCCACTGAACCACTTACTGCCCGGATAGTTGATTGCCAATCGAGCAGAAGGAAGGGTCCGAACATCCCGCCGGTCATCACGGCCGTAACAATAAAATGGACGTATACTGGGATCTGAAGGATCGTGGCAACATAACCGCCCGTTGCGCCCAGAACAGCCCCCACACTCCACATGGCGTGAAACGACGACATCACTGACCGCTTCATGTGTTTTTCTACTTCGCTCGCCCAACTGTTCATCGCTACGTCAATGGAGCCATGACACATGCCGAAGAAAAAAAGGGCGATCGCCAGCAGCGGTATTGTCGACGCAAACCCTAGAGCGGCAATCGAAACTAGGAACGGGATAGCGATCGTTCGGGCGACCCGCACTGCACCCAAGCTATCGGACAACCTTCCGGCAACAGGGAACGAAATCAATGCGCCCAACCCTAGGAGTAGCAGCAAAGCCCCGAAGTTCGCTTTGTCAACGTGAAAGTGAGCCATGATGGCGGGAACGCGAGAAGCCCAGGTCCCCAAGAGGATCCCGTTCAACAGAAAGCCCGCAGCGACACCGCGCCAGGGAGTAAGCAATGTGTGCATTTCTCTCCTCCAACATCCATGGCTTCTGACGTCGGTTGATATCAGGTCCGGTCGTATTCGGGGCTCACGCAGCGGACCCGGATAACTTCAGGTCAGCGCTCGCTCGTTCCGCGGCAGGCTACAAATGAAAAGATTTCGATCTCCCGTTCTGAGTTCTCAGAATAGGAGATCCGGGTCGGCTTGACTCTTGTTGCCGCTCTCGCCGGTGAAAACGGTGTAGCAAACATCGCTCTCTTCCAAGCCCGATCGTGGTCGGCGGCTAAAGCTGCGTGCAAACTAGCACGAACGAACTACAGATGAATTGATTGAGATCATAGACAGGCGCGGCGCAATCGTTCAATGGCTGTTCAATTTCGGTGTGGTGACCCCAGAGCTATTTGCCTATAGCACCACTCGGCAATGCAAAGTACCGGCCGTCATGATAGACCAATGAACCACCGTTACCGGTGCAAATGCCGACAACACGGGCCGAGCACAATCACATGGCTGTGCCGTTCTATGGCCTCCTCAAACACGCAATCGATGGCCGCCGCAGCATCTCGAAGGCCGGGCGCGCCGCTGATGAGTTGAGTCCACCCGGCCTCGCGGTAACGTTCCGCGCCGCTCAGCCCGCCTTGAGTGGAGAATTGATTCGCAAGTATCTGGTGGGTGTGGCCCAGGACGTTCACGCAAAAATGGCCGAATCGCGCAACCGCAGCACATGTGGAGGAGGAACGGTTGAGGGAAACGACCATGCAGGGGGCTCGATCGACAGGGCCGTCGCGGAAGTAACAGTCGCTCCGGTACGGTCTTCGCCCTTCCCTGCCGTGATGACGCTGACGCCACCGCTCATATTGCTATCACTCCTTCTTTAGAAAGCATCCTCAATATAGCTGCATAGCGTGCGTTTGCAGTTATGGCCGGCTCCTCATGTCTTCGTCTAAGCCGCCTCATCAACCGGGATGAACGAAACAGCGAGCACATCGATGCGGACGAAGGTACTGGCAGCATTATGCAGCGTTCGGCCAGATTCGAGAAATCGCTTGTTCGCATGGCAACCATCGGCGCTGTGGATGCACCAAGCCATGTGTGGGTTGGCGCACTGTTGTGGTGGCCGTCTGACGTTAGAGAGCACTCTGCCTCCACACAGAAGCGGGCCAGTCACCACTCGTGTGCGCTCAGAGACTTGAGCAGCATTACGATTCGGCGGCGTACATCATTGTCGCCCACGCGAGAAAAGGCTCTAATAAGCTCGATCCCTTCCTCGCTTGCAGCGAATTCAACCACTTCGGGTGGGATCTCAGTCTGATTTGCAGCGGACTGCCCGTCCGACTGGTTTTTGTCAGGCGTATCCTCAAAGAAGTAGCAAGGCTGCACTTTCAAAGCCTTCGAAATCTGCTGAAGCCGGCCCGCACCGACGCGGTTCACACCCTTTTCATATTTTTGGACCTGTTGAAACGTCACCCCGATAGCTTCGGCAAGAGTGGCTTGCGACATGTTCTGCCATAAACGCCTCTGGCGAATTCGCCGGCCAACATGGGCATCCACCGAGTTTGGCTTACGTCTTGTTGTTTCAGAGTTAATACTCAGCATATTCGTCTCCTCAATCCGGCTATCTTATGGCTCTTCGGGAGATATGATATGAGTTCCACGTCCCGGACATTCCTTTAGCAGAGCTCAACTGAAAGTCAGAAACTCAATTGAGTCATCTGGGTGTCGGCGAAGGCCAACCCTAAGCGCTTTCGGATTACGCCTCAACTGGGAAGCTTAGCGGGTTGGTGTCGATGTGTTTCCGTGAGTTACTCGAAGACCACTGCTGCGGGGTCAAGCAGTGTCGTTGGCAGCAGATGTCCTGCGTCGCAGGAGCGGTCGTGCTAGAGAGCATCGCGCCTGTAGTGCCGGGACACTTCAGTCATTCCTGCCGTCGAACGGCGAGAGGCCGCGATGCGCGCCTGCCCGCTGCTCCTTTGACTCCGCATTGAGCCTGGGATCGAACATCTGGTGACGATGAGAAGTTTTCGCGAGGCAGCAGATACGCCCGAACGGTCACGCGCGGATCGGTGAGCACGACGGTCCGCTCCGGCTCCTGCGGCCTCACGCGCTCCGGCAGGTCCGGACCGCGCGGCAGGGCCCCGAAGGTCTCGTCCACTAGCCACACCGTCCCCGCGTCCGCTACCATCCGGAAGGTTCTGCGGTAGGGCGGCCGGCCCGGACCCGGCATGAAGCATGGTTCTGACATTTCCACATCCTCCGCACAATTTTCGCTGGTGACGCGTCTCGAGAGCAACGTCCGTGCCTAATAAAAAACGCCTTAAATTCAGGGGTATGGATCGAACCAGCTATGTCAGCATTCCAACAATGTAGTATGCCGAACAATGCAAGCCTGGTAGCCAAAAGCGGACCGCCGCGTCCAGTGGCGTTTGCCGAGTCTTCTCTATTCGACGTGGTGAGGTCAAGCACCTTCTGACTATTCGTACTTATGGTGAATGATGTCTTCGCAGTATCGCGCTTCTCTCCGGGCTCCCTCCATTGTGGACCAGAAGAATGGGGCGGAACAATCCAATCGGCGACCTGATCGCGATGAGCGACCGCAACAGACAACCACGCGAGCTTACCCCATCGGTCGTCCTGCGAAGGACATCTTATCCACCGGCGGCGGAATTCTCTTGTCTGCTCTGGTTCTCGCTGCCCTGGTCGCTGATTACGCAGCGACAGGCAAGCTCTCCCGTGTCCAGCAGAATTCGGTTCTGGCACTGGCGCTCGTGAGAAGCACCGTCGCCGCTTCATAAAGCAGCTCCCGCAGATGGGTTTCACCTCTTACGCAAGAAATGGGTCTCGTTGTTAGTCCCGGGCGCTAACCGAGCGCCAACCGCTGCGATTTAGGATACCGCCGTAACGGCGCCGATGCCCGGGATCTCCGTCAGAAACTCGCAACCACCCGACCCGTTCCTTTGGGGCGGATAAGGCCGAATGTCTCCATCAGGCTGCGGATTTGATTGCCAAGTTGGGTTGAGATGCTCAGGAGCTGATTGCCAACCAGCGTGCGCGTCAACACACTGTCAAAGGACTTTACCTGAACCGCCTCGTAGAAGCCGACTCGGCCAGCTGGGCCAGGCATCCGCATCAGGCATCTGTCTTGTTGAGTATCTCGTTCAATCCGATCGCCCAGAGGCTCTTGCCGGCTTCAATCCCTCAGCCACCGCCCGTGCTTTGAACTCATCGGACCAGCGTCGGCGAAGATGCTGCGGCCGCGCCCTGAGACGGTCGGTATTCGCCGCACGCTTGAGCGGCGTATCCGATCATGGCGGGCTGTTTAATCAGGAGCAGGAAGTGATATTCCATCAACCCACAAACCCGGTCCAAACTCAAGGCGCTGTTGCGAGCCAGGCCAGAGCGACCGGTGGATGCCCTCTGGCACCGTCGGTGACATCGTCAGACTGTTCGAACCGCAGGTATGCGCCAACTACTTCGCAGCGGCAGGATATGAACCGGATTAAAATGGACACATGCAGTGTCTTGTGATGACGAAACCTTTGCCGCTCATGTTACTGACATTCTCGGCCGCGTAAAGGATCCGTCGGGTGCCGAGGACGTCTTAGAGAGCCTCGGCGTTTCCTATGAACCGAAGGTGCTAAATACCTCATGGACTTCCCATCATGAAGCGGATGCGACAAAAACTGGCCGAGCAGGCTTTTCCGACCTCGGCGCCGTGGTGGCCGCCGCCGGTGCGAGCGGCGCGCTCGCCTGTGCGGAGTTTGCGACCACCGCGGCGTTTTCACATCGGATCTTTAAGGTGCTTGAGGCGCGCGAGCCGACTAGATCACGATGAGTTTCGGTCCGATCGACCTAAAATCATAAACGTGATCGATTCTACTAGGTTAGCGCGGGATGCGGGCGGAAAACCGTACACACTTTTCCTCATCCCGCGCTCGCCTGGCCGCACCTTTGTACCTTCTTAAAGCCGTCGGGAAGCGACAAGTGTGGCGCGGTTGCGACAATTGTCCTGGAGCCGACAACATTGTCACGCGGTCGGCATGCCGCGAACCGAAGATCGCCTTGAGTTTCATGGGCTTGTCGGACCAAAGGCGGTTGGCATGATTGGTGCTTGGAAGAAAGGCGAACCGTCATGCTCACATGCGATCGGAGCTAAAGAGACCTCATGCACATCGTAGTCTGTATCAAGCAGGTCCCGGATTCGGCGCAGATACGCGTCCATCCGGTGACGAACACGATCATGCGCCAAGGCGTGCCGACGATCATCAATCCTTACGACCTGTTTGCTCTCGAACAGGCCCTTCAAGTGCGCGACCACCATGGCGGCGAGGTCACGGTGCTCACCATGGGTCCGCCCATGGCCGAGGAATCTCTGCGCAAGGCGCTCACTTATGGCGCCGATCGGGCGGTACTCTTGACCGACCGGCACTTTGCCGGCTCCGACACGCTGGCGACTTCATTTGCTCTTTCCCAGGC
>NZ_NWTH01000070.1:0-9741 GCF_002531555.1 Sinorhizobium sp. BJ1 | reverse complement strand
CTTCAAGCCCGCCTGATTGGCGCGACATGAAAGCAATGCACCAAATCTGCGTCAGAGCCAAAGTTCAGTGCCGATTGACAATCGGCACCTTATTGCCAATCGCACCATGAGCCGTTCCTGTTGTAGTATCGACGTCAATCCTCCATCTTTTCGCGGGCATCCGCAAGGGTCAGGAACCAACGCTGCTTCAGACATTTGGCCCGGAAGCGGCCGTTGAACGCTTCAATGAAAGCATTATCCGTCGGCTTGCCGGGGCTTGAGAAGTCCAAGGTGACGCCCTTGACAGGCCCAAAGGTCAAGATCGCGGGATACGAACTCCGTCCTCTGATTGACACGGATCGTCTTCGGATAGCCAATTTTCCGGCATACCCGTTCCAAAGTTTGCACGACATCTTCACCGCGATAGCTGTGACGTGCATCAAGCACCGGCATTAGGGCGAGAAGGTGTCGACCACCGTCAGCACCCGAAGCTTCTTTCCGGTCGCGAGTTGGTCGTGCACGAAGTCCATCGCCCAAACATCGTTTGGTCCGACGGCTCTCTGCCTGTCGTCGCGCAGCTTTGCCTTCACTCGCCGCTTCGGTGTTTTGTTCCGTAGTTGCAGAACCAGGTCTCTGTAAATGCGATAGGTTCGCTTGATGTTGGTGCCCCAACCCTCGCGTTCTAGAAGCACATGTACACGACGATAGCTATAGCGCACACGGGTCTCGCAGATCTCCCGAATACGACGTTCCAGGCCGGCCTGATCGGCACGGCGAAAGGTGTAGTATAGGTCGACCTATCGAAGTTCAACGCTCCACCGGCACGCCGGATCGAGATCATCCAATCGCGGCACATGCCCTTCACCATCTCATCCTTGCGAGCAGGCCCCAGGGCTTTCGGCGAATGACATTCTGCAGCATCTCGCGGTCCAGCGTCAGATCGGCCACGATCGGACGCGCGCGCCCATGTACGATGGCTGGCATGCCAGGCATTTGATTATGCCGCCCACCAAACCTGTTGGCAGAATATTGCCAGGCCATCGAGGATGCCAGGGTGCGTCTGGACAGGCTGACGAAGATGGTAGTGGAGACCGCTAGCTTCCTGGTCGATGGCGCCGGTTGTGGCCGCCTATCAAGCGATGCGCGGCATTGCTTTCACGACAGCGGCCACCTTTGTCGTCGAAATCGGCGACGTTAGGCGCTTTGATAATCCCCGTCAGTTGATGGCGTATCTCGGTCTCGTGCCGTCGGAGAGCTCGGCGGGCGAACGGGTCAAGCGTCGTGGGATCACCAAGGCGGGTAACACAAGGGCTCGAACGGTCCTCATTGAAGGGCCCGGACATATCGCTTCCCTGCACGGGTAAGCCCGACGATCCAGGCACGGCTGGAGGGACTTGCCAAGGACGGTTCGCGAGAATGCCTGGAAAGGCCAGGTGCGGCTCTGCGCGCGCTATCGACGGCTGATGGCGGCAGGCAAGCCGAAAGTCATCGCTGTCACCGCCATTGCCAGAGAAATGGCCGCTTTCCTGTGGGCGATTGGGCAGGAGGTCGCTCCTGCAACAAAGGTTCAAAGCACCGACCGTCGGCGGAAAATTATCGAGAAACTCAATCATCTGTCTGATGTGCAAAGTTGGAGGTAGGGCTCCGGTGGGGGAACCTCGCGGACTCTGTGTGGCGGATACATCCATGCCCGAGATTAGACAGAGGCAGCCCCAGACGAACACACGGAAATGCGGTGCCAAACCCGCGCATAAGAGTATGCCAGCCGTCATCTAAATGCCCTGTCTCCTGCTTTGTGCATCAGCTTCACGCATGACTTCGTCGTCAAAGGCGAAGGAAAAAACGCGGCTAAGAGCTTGCAAATGAACATAAGAGAGTCCGGCCTGTTGAAGCACGGACGAATGAAGAAGTAGAGATTTACGGAAGCGACATTTTATAACTGGAGAGCCAAATACGGGGCGTGGAAGTTTCCGAAGCGAATCGCTGACACCGACAGACCTTGCCGATGTAGATTCCAGGATCATCATCATCTCCCTCAGCTTGATCACCGAAATTCCCTTCCGACCATCGGAAGCAGTGATGGCATTGACCGGTCTTCCGGGCACGCGCCGGAAAACCGGTCACGGCGCAGACTGGGGAAGATTCAAACGGCACATTGGGGAGTATTGATCCGGTATCGACATAGGCTAGACTTGGAGCTTGCCGCATCAGGCTGATACCGCGTCAAGGTCGAACATAGGCCGCGCCTGATGTCGGTTAACCGCCCCTGTTACGTGGTTAAAGACCTGGCGGAATGGATAGAGAAATATGCCATCGAACAGGTTCATGGTGCTCCCGGGCCATCCGCAGACGCAGGGCAAGATCGAGCGTTGGCACCAGACGCTGAAGAACCGCGCCCCCTGCGCGAAAGTACTTCTTCCAGCAAGACCTTGAAGCCCGATTGCGGCCTTTGTCGAGCATTACAACTATTGCCGATACCCTGAGAGCCTTGACAACCTCACTCCGACCGATGTCCACTTCGGGCGTGGCCAGATCATCGTGCTCGAACGCGAAAGGACCAAACGAGACACCATCAGGCATCGCTGCTTGAACCACCAAAAAAAAAAGGGCCTAAATCAGCCCGCAAACCGAGCCGGAAACTCCATTCTTCCAAAGCCCAGAACCGTCTCAAATCATTCGACGACGGACAATTTGAGGATGGACCCAGTTCAATGGGGTCAGTACCACGTTCGCTCGCGTATCTAAATCAGCACCACCACTCTACCCAGGGCCCTGCGGGCCGCCAGGTGGCCGATGGCGTCGGCGCCGTGGGCAAGGGAAAAGCGCTCCGAAATGTGCGGCTTGATCTTGCCAGCGGCATACAGTTTCAAAAGCTCCTTGACGTCTTGCTGGTGCTCCGCCGGATCACGATCGTCGTCGATGACTCCGAGGATGTCGCATCCCTTAAGGAGCGGCAGGTTCAGGGGGATGCGTGGAATGCCGGCGGCGAAGCCAACTACCAGGTAGCGCCCCGCCCGGGCCATCGAGCGCACCGCCGCCTCGGCGTAGTCCCCCCCTACAGGGTCGCACACTAGGTTCACGCCACCCGGGGCAGCAGCCTGCTTGAACCGTGCGGCGAGTTCCTTCTGCCCATCACGGTCGATGGAGCCGTGTGGATAGACAACGCCTGACTCGGCGCCCCGAGCCAGTGCTAGGTCCACTTTCTCCTGAGATGACGCAGCCGCAATTACCCGCGCGCCCATGGACCGACCGAGTTCCACTGCCGCCAGCCCAACGCCGCCAGCCGCGCCGAGAACGAGCAGACTTTCGCCTGACCTCAAGCGGCCGCGGTGCTTCAGGGCATAGTGGGAGACCCCGTAGGTGTACATAAACGCTGCTGCCTCGTCGAAAGGCATCGTGACTGGAATGCGGACCAAGTTTGCCGCCTCGATGACTATCTCCTCAGCCATGCCACCGAAGTTAGGCGTGCCCAGAACTCGGTCACCGGGCTTAACATTGACCACACCATCGCCAACTTCCTTTACCACGCCCGAGATTTCTCCGCCCGGCGAGAAGGGCCGCGGCGGCTTAAATTGGTATTTGTCCTCGATGACCAGCACATCGAGGTAGTTGACGCCCACCGCCTTTACTTCGACCACCGCAGACCCGGGCGCAGCCTTCGGGTTAGGCACGTCCTCCAAAACCAGGGTCTTTGGCCCTCCGATCCCCTTACTCAGCAACGCCTTCATAAACCTGTCCTTTTTGTCTTCACCTGAATTCGCGTCAAGGCAAACCGCTGTTTTGCAATGGCGTCTAATGGATTCGGCCGAGTCTTCGAAAAACTAGAGCTCTAAAGCTCGGATTTTCACTCTCCAACCGAATAATTCTCGAACTTAGATGCCCTGAAAGTTAGCCTTCCTCTTCTCTAGGAAGGCTCTTGGACCTTCCTTGGCATCCTCGCTGGCAGAAACCACTGCACTGGCGGCATCTTCGATCTTAATCCCTTCGTCGATCGTGGACTCCAGCCCTTTAGTCACTGCCTTCAATATTCCTCGGATCGCAACGGGTGCCCCCTGCGCAAGCCTGGCAGCAAGTGCCATAGCCTCAGGCAGTACTTGGCTGGCTAGAACCACTTTATTGACTAAGCCGAAGCTAAACGCTTCTTCTGAACTCAACGGGTCCCCGGTCAGCAACATTTCCAAAGCTTTGGTTTTACCAATCAATCTAGGTAGGCGCTGGGTACCGCCCCAGCCGGGCATAATCCCCAATTTGACCTCTGGAAGACCAATTTTGGCCGTTTCGGCCAAAATTCTAAAATGGCATGCTAGCGCTATCTCAGTGCCTCCACCATACGCGCTTCCTTGGATGGCTGCGATGACCGGTTTCGGATAGTTTTCTATTTTTGAGAAGAGATCGTTGCCTTCAATCTTAGACTTGTCTTCGGCTTGAACCGAGTTAAATTCAGTTACGTCTGCTCCGGCGGAAAATAGCTTCTCTCCGGTGCCAGTGAGCACAATAACCCTGATTTCGGGATATTCTAGAGTTTCATCCAACAAAGTGTTCAGGTCAATTAGGACCCGTTGCCCCAGCGCATTAGCTGGCGGATGATTGATGGCAGCCACCACATAACCATTTTGTTTTTCAACGGCTAATTTTGTGTACGGCATGTTAAGTTATTTCCCTTCTTAATATTTGATGTCTATTGCGCTGATATATGCTGATTTTCAGAACCTGCTGCGAAGAACGCATGCCTAAAGACTATGACGGCCGAGTCAGGGATTTTCTTATTTCGACTTAATCCACTATTCCTGGAGCTTTCCGATTTCTTCCGCACCAAGGCCATACTGCGTAAGCGACATTGTGTTCGCGAAGGTCGGGAGGGGCGCTTTGGCCAAGACACGTCAGGGGCCCCGTGCCCGTATCGTCATGACTCCGCGCGCCAGTACACTCGTTGGTGAAGGAATATCTGTAATGCACCTCTGGCGAGAGAGTGTTCATCTGTCACGAGATCCTGACCGCCTTAACCTTGCTGATGGGAACGCTTCTCCAGTGCGACATTGATGGGTCCTCAAAGCTCGCCACCCGGTCCTCGATGAAGGAATGGAGAAGGGGAGCGTTCTTCACCCTTGACAACAAGGAGCCTGATCTCGGGTCGGTGATCGGGTCCTTGCGTTCCATAGCCGGCAAAACAATCCCCGGCGTTTTTTCATTATTGACGGCGATCTCACAATATTGGTTTCCCTCCCCTATATGTGCCAGCGCCCGGATAGAAGCCCTAAATCAACCGGCTCTTGTTGCATTGTTACTGATCCCCCAAAGCAGTTGCTTATGCAACTTCCTCAAACACATCATTCATACCGGAGCGCGGTGCTAACCAGTGAGATATCGATATGCTGGCCTTCCCTGACCTTTTCGCGGTGGTAAAGCGCTGCGCATGTCGAACGCGTTAATGCCAGTTGAATGGTCAAGTATCGAGATACTAACTCTGGTAGGGGGGCGCATCAGACTCCCGGTCATATCCAATCAAGCCCGTGTATGCTCGCGCAATCTTGCTTCTCAAGGGCGAAGCCTTCGCCCAGCCTGTTGGCTATCTCGTGCACCCAAAAGGGTCTCGAAACACATGATGCGGGCAGCCTCGGTGCGGCCAACGTATGGAGAGCGGATCATCATCGGCCATCCCTTCGACCCTCCCTATCTGATCCCGCTGGTGGAAGCGGCCGGTGGAGATGTGGCTCCAAAAGCGATCGCCACTGCGACGCAGCTTCACCAGAAGACCGGCTGTGAAGTGGTTGAACTGAAGCGTGAGATCGATGGCTCAATCGACATTCACGATTGAACTAACCCGCTGACGCGGGAGAGGTGGGGTTTGGAGGCGCGGTCTCCTGATTGGGAACTTGGATGTTGGGGTGTTGAGAACCACCCCCTGACCAGGAGACCGACCGATGACCGACAGTGGTGAGCCCGCGACGCTACCCGGCCATAAACATCCTCTCGGGATGCGCTCTTGGTAAACTCTTTGCTTACCGCTTCGTGAGCTTCAGTTTCTCCCGAACCTCTTCCGGTCCAACCACTCTCGCTCCCATGTTCTCGACGACGTTCACAGCCCGTTCGACTAGCTGGCCGTTTGTAGCAAACTGGCCCTTGCTCACGTACAGATTGTCTTCGAGGCCAACACGGACATTGCCACCGACAAGCACCGCCGCTGCTGGATATGCAATTGCATCGCGGCCGATAGAAAAGGCAGAGAACGTCCAATTCGCAGGAACGCTGTTGGCCATTACTAGAAAAGTATTCAGGTCATTGGGCGCCCCCCAGCGAATTCCCATGCAGAGCTGGACCAGGACAGGATCGTCGATCAAACCCTCGTCGACTAGTTGCTTGGCAAACCAAAGGTGCCCAGTGTCGAAGACCTCAATTTCGGGCCGAACACCATGATCGGTTGTCATCTTTGCCATGGCCCGCAGTGTTGACGGCGTGTTGGCCATGACGAAGTCGCCATCGTTGAAGTTCATGGTGCCGCAATCGAGAGTGCAGATCTCGGGAAGGCATTCGGCGATATGGCTGAAGCGTTCGGTGGCGCCGCAAAGGTCGGTTGATGGGGCGAGTGGAAGCGGTTGTTCCGCGCTGCCGACAACCACGTCTGCTCCCATCCCGGCCGTGATATTCAGCACAACGTCGGTGCTGGCCTGCCTAATACGGTCGGTGACTTCCTTGTAAAGATCGTTGCGCCGCGAGGGTGCACCGGTTTCGGGATCGCGAACATGGATGTGCGCGACGGCAGCACCAGCCTTTGCTGCTTCAATAGCGGCGTCCGCGATCTCTTTTGGCGAGCGGGGTACATTTCGTGTGGTTCCGGCGGTATCGGAGCCACCAGTAACGGCGCATGTTATAAAGACTTCGCGGTTCATAGCGAGCGGCATTGCATTTACTCCTATCAATAAAATCGGATCTTTATTGAGTGCGGCGCTGCTTGGCAGCACGCCGCTCCAACCGAGCGAATCCAGTATCGACTGCTAAGCAGCGTGGTCGGCCCGCGTGATGTCAATTCTCTCATCGGCGACTAAGCGCAAAGATGGGGCGGCGGCATCTTGGCAAACTCCACGCCGTCGCGCTCGACAATCAAATCCTCGACGCTGAAGCCGATCGGATTGAGCTGACCGATGAGTGTTTCGATCTTCCCCCGCAACGTCGCCTCGTCGTTGATCTCCAGAACGAACGACTGCCCGTGAATCGCTTTTGTGCAGTATGCCAAGGGCCTTGAGCACTACGGGGTAGCCATCGGGGCCGGTCTGGACGGTTCCCGTCACCAGGACGGCGAGCGTGACCACGTCGGTATCGGGAGGACTTTTCAAGCGTCGCGCCACCATGGTGTTTTGACGGGCAAAAGTTCCTGCCAGTTGCTTCGCCTATTTGCCTGAGCCACGTTTGGATTGGAGCTCATAAGACCGGAATTCGAAAGAGCTCCTCCAAGTGACCATAATTCTCCGAACAGAGTGAACCTTCTAGAAGTACTTTCAAGTTCATATTTGTTAAATTGCGTTCTGCTTGTGATAAAGAAAATGTAACATCCTTACCAACACAACAAAACGTTAACGTGTCTTAACGAACATGGCGCCTTATTTTTCCGCCAGATCCTTGATTAATTCGCACAATCTTGCCAGACTTGGCCCGTCTAAATGGCTTCCGGCGCAAATTGGACGCGTTTAGGCTCAGGGAAGCACGCCAACGAGCAATCTCTTCCGACTGCCTCAGTCTACCCGGGCGCAGCGCATCTCTTCAGTGCGGCGGGAGGACGCCTTTGGTCCCCAAAGTTCCCCTCGGGGCAAACCCCGTCGCGCAATAAGACACTGGCACACAATCTGTATGGATGAAGCACCATGATTGAATCGAACCTCGCCCAGCTCGACGAAAGCCTTCAGGCAAAGCGGCAGTCCTTCGATAAAGTTCCACTTCTCGACCTCGCCCCCCTTGTGGACGGAAGCGACGCGGGAAGGGTGGCGAAGGAGATCCGATGGGCGCTGGCCAATGCTGGATTCGTGTACATCAGGAACCACGGTGTGCCTGCGCGTTTGATAGACGAGACCTTTGCCCACACCCGAGCATTCTTCGATTTGCCAGCCGAGGAGAAGATGAAGCTGCATATCAGCAATTCAGGCGTGGCATTGCGGGGATATATCCAATTTTTTGGCGAGAACACTGATCCGGCCAAAACCAACGACTTGAAGGAGTGCTTCGATATTGGTCCCGAGCGGCAGACTCTCGAGAGTCCCTTCTTCGGGCCTAATCAGTGGCCGACCAGCTTGCCCGGATTTCGGGAGACCGTTTTCTCGTATCTCGAGGCGATGAAGGAGCTTTCGATCAAGATATTGCGTGGCATCGCACTCAGTCTTGATCTGCCAGCCGATTTCTTCCAACCACAGATGAGGAGGCCAATCACCATCCAGCGCTTGCTACACTATCCGCCTCAGACTGGAGCAGTCGACGAGAAGGTCATCGGCATGGGCGCGCATACCGACCATGGCAACCTTACGATTCTCGCACAGGACAGCGTCGGGGGACTTCAAGTGATGAACCGCGACGGCGTATGGGTCGAGGCTAATCCTGTCCCTGGCACCTTCGTCATCAACATCGGCGACCTCGTGCAGAAGCTGACCAACGGTCGCTACCTCGCCAACCTGCATCGGGTGGTGAACATTTCCGGACGCGAACGCTATTCGCTTCCGTTCTTCGTCGATGCCGACCATGACGCGGTCATCGCACCCTTGGGTAGCTTCGTCTCGAAAGATAGCCCGGCGCGTTATCAGCCGATCACCTGCGGCGCGCACAAGTTTGCACGGTGCGTCGATAATTTTCCGCATTTACATAGGGAACACGCCGCCGGCCCTACCGGTCGGCGGAGCGGACCCGCGCTTCCTTAGAGAGACAGCGGCAATTTGGGGATCCTTCGCACTTTGGTGCAGAGCAGTGCTTCCGGCCCCGCCATCTCCGCCTGGAGTATTCAGGCGCCTGCAAACAGGCGGCTTCGCAGCAGCCCATATGCGGCCCGTCGCCCTTCTGTACATTCGTACATTTCACGCTTGAGTGTCTTGAGGCGCTTGATGTGGCCTTCGACCGGACTTGTGCTCCAGGGATGGGATGGCCGCTTTGACGGCGTCGCCGTCGCGTCTGATGCCCCTTCTGCCAAAGCATCCAATTCGGTGCCACTGCATCGGCGACTCATTGTCGAGGGTGTCAATCGGCAACTGAACTTTGGCTGTGACTCATTTTTGATGCAGTTGTAACGATGCTGCGTTGCTGGTTTCACAAAGGAATCAGCCTGATGAGCACGAAGCTCTGCGCTTCTGATTTGGTACCGGCTGGCTTCATTGCTAAACGCATCACCCACATTGACGATGAACCTGCATCTGCTTTCCCCAGTGTGACGGCAGCTTGTCCAGCGTGCGGACGAATGTCTCGAACGGTCCGAAGTCGCTATTGCCGCCAGTCGCGGACCTTCCCCTTTCAGGAAGGCGCGTCAAGCTTCTCGTTGGCACTCGTAGGTTCGCTTGTGATTCCGTGCTTCGTGGGAAACAGATATTTGCTGAGCGGTTCGGCGATGTATTGCCGCCTTATGCTAGACGAACGTATGCGCGTAGGTTACGTTGACCCGCACTCTCTCCGCCAGGACGATTGCTCGCCTCGTAACAACCAACAGAGACAACCTGACGAAATCCGAAACCGTCACCATCGCCGCGATCGAAAGCGGCGGCCCGCTGCTTATTGCGGCTCGCGATATCATTACCG
>NZ_NWTH01000069.1:0-10005 GCF_002531555.1 Sinorhizobium sp. BJ1 | reverse complement strand
CGGTAATGATATCGCGAGCCGCAATAAGCAGCGGGCCGCCGCTTTCGATCGCGGCGATGGTTGTCTCTGTTGGTTGTTAAGAGGCGAGCGGTCCATTCACTCACGACTCGGCGCGAACCGCGAAAGCCCTGTATTCTCAAACGCCGCCGTTCCGCCTGCCGGCAGCCGATTGTGCGTCGAGCCACTCCAGATACATTTCCAACGAACTTTCTCGAGACCGAAAGACATCGTTTCGTTGCCCTCTGAGCACCTGGGACCAAGCCGCGGCTGTGACCGGTGCGCCGCACGATTTCCTTGATCGTCATGCCGTCCTTCGACAGCACCATGATGGCCGCGTTGGTCTGCTCCCGTCTGAGATAACCTTCGTATTGAAGGCGTTCGACCGCGGTCAGCAGCGTGGGATCGACGCGCGTTGCACCGAGCGTCTTGCGGAGTTGCCGCATCGATTTGCGGACCGCGTCCAGGAATGCACGGCTGGCATTTTCCATCAAGTGCCATCGATCAGCGACCTGCACGGCATCCGGCAATGCCCTTGCTGCCGCCAGCCCGTAAGCGCCGCCACGGTCGCGGGCAACGATTTGGATTTTGGGGTTCCGTCGCAGCCAAGCCTCCGCCGGTCGCTGGCTCGCGGTCTGGCAGCAGACTGACCGGCCTCCGCCTTTCCAGATCACACACGATCGTGCCGTAGCGATGATTGCGACGCCAGGCCCAATCATCGATGCCAATTACCGAGGGTGGGGCTGATGGCGGAAGGCCCTGCCTGCGGATGACGCGCAGCAGAGTGTCGTTGCTGGCCGGTAGCATCAGCCGCTGGGCAAAACGCGCCGCCGGGCGTCCGCCAAGCGCGAGCGCCAAATGGTGGACAACATGCTGGAGGCTTCCAGTTCGTCTAGCATAGGGCGGCAGCACATCGCCGAACCGCTCAGCAAATATCTGTTTCCCACGAAGCACGGAATCACAAGCGAACCTACGAGTGCCAACGAGAAGCTTGACGCGCCTTCCTGAAAGGGGAAGGTCCGCGACTGGCGGCAATAGCGACTTCGGACCGTTCGAGACATTCGTCCGCACGCTGGACAAGCTGCCGTCACACTGGTTCGGGAAAGCAGATGCAGGTTCATCGTCAATGTGGGTGATGCGTTTAGCAATGAAGCCAGCCGGTACCAAATCAGAAGCGCAGAGCTTCGTGCTCATCAGGCTGATTCTTTTGTGAAACCAGCAACGCAGCATCGTTACAACTGCATCAAAAATGAGTCGCAGCCAAAGTTCAGTGCCGAAACACACACTTCCTCGCGTCTCGCGGCTTCGACTCCGACGTTGTCAACTCCTCGGGGTAAGCGGTTACTCCGAGGCTCCACGTCGGTAATGTCTTCGCGGCATGGGCGATCCATGGGGCCAAAACCCCGAAATTGGGTGGCAACGCTCGCCGCAACGATAACGGAACATACCCGTGAGCCCGCATGGGCCGTGACCCACTATTAGTTCAACGCAAAGCGAGATGATAATGAAAATCACAGGAAACGATCTCAACGCACTCGACGGATTGTTCAATCCCCGGTCTGTGGCGTTAGTTGGTGCATCGTCGACGCCGGGCAAGTGGGGGCATGAGTACGCTCGCCAATTGCTCGCCGGTGCTGAAAGGCGGCGCATCTATCTCATAAATCTCCGCGGTGAAGTGATATTTGGACAACCTTCCCACACATCTTTGGGTGCGCTTCCCGAGGCACCCGAACTCGCCGTCATTTGCGTACCAGCGGCAAATGTTTCCCGTATTGTGCAAGAGGCTCTTGAGCTGGGGACTCGTTACTTTGTGTGCACTGCGGCAGGCTTCGGTGAGATCGGCGATGAAGGTCGCCGCTTGGAAGTCGAGCTTCGCGAGAAAATACGAGTAGCTGGTGCAAGGCTCGTTGGTCCGAATTGCATCGGCTTGTACGACGCGGCTGCCAAACTCGCCTGCACGGCATTCTGGACCCTCACACCCGGGCAGGTTGGAATCATTTCCCAAAGTGGCGGTCTGATCCTAGAACTTGGACTTCGCCTGCCTCCTTTAGGTCTGGGCATCTCGCGGGCTGTATCGGTTGGGAACCAAGCTGATCTCTCAGTCGCAGAGTTCATTGAGGCGTTTGCGGTCGACCCAAACACACGTGTGGTTGTAGCATATGTCGAGGAGTTTCGCGGCGGTCGTCGCTTGTTCCAAGCTATTGAACGCGCGCGGAAGATGGACAAGGAAGTCGTTCTCGTAGTTGCCCGCGCATGCGAGGCGGTAGGCAGAAGTGTCGCCTCCCATACGGGCTCGACGGTCTCCAGCGAAGATGTATTGGCTAGCATATGCGCCGAGCTTGACGTCATTCGCGTTCGCAGCGTCGGTGATCTTCTCTTGGCACTCCGAGGTTTGAAAGCACCCGGTCGAACGAAAGGCAAACGAGTAGCTGTGGTGGCCGATGGAGGGGGCCCTGCTACGCTTGCAACCGACGCCTGCATCACGGAGGGGTTTGAGGTTCCCGCGTTCTCACCGACACTTGCTGCTAAGCTTGCGGAACTCACCCTTCCAAATTCCGCAGTCGGAAATCCGGTTGATATCGTTGGTGCTCTTGATCTTGGCATTTTTGAGCCGGTCATCAGCGCCATAGCCTCGTCCAGCGAGGTGGATGCGATTCTTCTGAATGGGGCGTTCAACAATCTGGCGGGTGGAGCGGCCGAAGCAGAAGCCACTGTCGCTGCCAACTTCCTCAACATCTGCAAAGGGTCTGAGGTTGCGCTGGCTGTTGCAAGCATGATGACAGACGAGCCGGCAATGGTGAAGTTTGCGGCAGATCGGGTGCCAGTTTTCGATTTTCCGGTCGAGGCCGCGCGAAGTTTGGCGCTTGGCCGCATGCGCCGCCCATCGCGGCAATTGCCGAAGACTGAGTCATCAACCGCGTACGTTGGGGGGACAGATTACTTGGCAAGTCGAAATGCGCTTGCCGTTAGTGGAGTAGAATTCACACGAGCAGTAGATGCAGCAGATTTCGAGGAGGCCGCGGCGGCCGCAAGTTCCATCGGATATCCCGTGGTCCTGAAGGCTCTGGGCAGCTTGCATAAGAGCGATGCTGGAGCAGTCGTCCTCGGGGTTCCTAATGAAGCGACTCTTCGAGCTAAGATCGAAAATCTTACCAAGCAACTCAAGCCAACTGGCTTCAGCGTTGAGGAAATGGTCGTTGAGCGGGACGGTGTGGAATTACTGATTGGAGGCGTTCGTGATCCGAATTTCGGAGCAACAGTTGTGGTAGGCGCGGGCGGCACGAAGACTGAAATCTGGCGTGACCGCGTGATTGCGCTTGCACCGGTCGATGAGATAATCGCCAAGCGTATGCTAACCTCCTTGCGCATTGCGCCACTGTTCGCAGGCTTTCGTGGCAGTTCACCACTTGACGTGCCTGGCGTTGTTCGGGCAGTTGCGGCGGTTTCGCGCTTTATGTCAGGGCACCACAACGTAATCGAAGCCGAGATCAACCCGTTGGTTGTCGGTCCCACTCGATGCGTCGCGGTCGATGCGAGAATTGTTACGGCCCAATAGAGGCGATAAGCGTGGAATACGTGCTCTAGGCAGAGAAGAGGGCCGTCGCCAAGTCGGTGAGAACAATGCTCGGCCAGTCGTGAGCAATCCGGCGAAGTCGTCGTGGAGTCGAGTGATGTGCGTGTTTAAGTGATCGAGGATCTTGCGCGCTGTTGCTTCGCGTTCTGTCGCCCTCGAGGGTGATTACAATGGGCGTTGTGAGCGATCGCTTGTCCGCCTTGATGGTCGCTTTCGCCGCTCATAACAAGGTGACTCCGTGCAGCTACGCATCCTCGATTGCTTCGGAACCCACTGCGTCACCAAGATACGCATCCCCTTGCTGAGAAGTGAGGCGAACTAGATGTTCTGTCTATATGGACGTCAATAAAGACAGTGTGAGAGCCATGGATTTAATGAGAGAGAAGCGGCCGCAAGTTAGATGGTATAACCAGCCAGGTTTGGATGTCTGGTGGTCGTCCCTCACAATGATGGTGTCGCGGAGTCAGGAATGGCCTGCTCCATAGCATCACGGAGAGACGACCATGAAGCAGTATGCCGGAATCGATGTCTCGTTGGAATATTCAAGTGTATGCGTGATGGATGCGGATGGCCGCATCGTGCGTGAAGCAAAGGTACGTAGCGAGCCCGATGCGCTGATCGCCTCTGCGCATGATGCCTCGGGCGAGCTGAGAGTTTGCGTTAGCCCATCGAGCGAACTTCGCGGCCCAAGCTCTGCTCGCTCAGCGAGACACGGATTTCCCCCCAAAGCCATTGGGCCAGGTCGCACAGACGCCAGCGCACGACGCCATCGAGATAGGGTGTGGGACCACGCTCGATGGCTTGTGCCAAGGCCGCACGTTGATCGTCGTTCAGCAACGATGGTTTGCCCGGAGCCCTGCCGTCGATCAAACCGTCTGAGCCACGTGCGTTGAACCGCGCCACCCAGTCACGCACGATCTGCACCGTGACTCTGCCCGGCCGACCAGCATCAGCACGAGAGCCACCATATCAATCGACGCCAGCGCCAACAGACGACGCATCTGACTGGCATCCTTTGTCTGCCGTGCCAGAAGACGCAGCCCATCCCCGTCAAGGTCTAACCGCAATGAAATCGCTGAACCCATCGCAATCCTTCTGTTTGCGCTATCGATTCAGATTCGCCCGCTTTTGGGAATCCAGAGAGTCAGCATCAATGAGGGGCGGTATAAGTACCGTCGTCTCCGCGGGTAGTTCTCATGCTCAGTGCTTCGTTCCGGAAGATCCCTCTTTCCAGGGATTTAGCTGCACTCTGCCGAGCGCAAGCCAATCGGATATGAACGGAGCCAGCTAAAAATCAGCTCGCTCTAGCGTGCTGCCGGATCCACGACCTGTTGGAACCAGCCGCAGAAGGCAGCCACCGCCTTGTGCCGCGCTGCCTTGGTGATCAGGAAGTAGCTTTCCTCGTCGAGAACCGTGATGTCCGAGAGTACGACGAGATTGCCGTTTTTGATTTCTCGCCTGCACACCTCGACCGGACAAAGCGCAACGCCGTGGCCGGCGATGGCCGCCGTCGCGAGTAGGTTGAAGTCCTGAAACACCGGACCTGTTGGCGTTCGATCCGGCTGGAGGCCTGCCTTGGCGAACCACTGCTCCCAGTGGGTCATGGTCTCGTCGTGCAGGAGGTCCGCTTTTGCAATCTGTTCTGCATTCGTGAGCTCGCCTTTTCCTTCGAGATAGCGCGGGCTAGCGACCGGTTTGTTCGCCCGCGAAAATAGCCGCCTGCAGAGAACTCCGTCCGAGGTGTCCGCGCCGAGCGTGATCAGCACGTCACAACCGGTTTCGCGTAGGCGCTGCGCTGCCATGGCATAGACCACCTTGACCATGATGTCGGCATGCGTCGCAAGGAAATCGCGAAGCGCCGGGATCAGCCAGCGGGTTGCGATCGAGGGAATACAGGCGACGGTGATCTCCGATTTCGTCCTCAGCCTCAGGGCTTCTGCTTCGGCGGCAATGCGGTCCAAACTTGTGGAAAGCGCTTCCGCGAGCCGTTCGGCCTCCGGGGCTAGGCGGACGCCGCGCTTTTCTCGCAAAAACAGGGGACGGCCGAACCATTCCTCCAGTTGCCGGATCTGATGGCTCACGGCGGCGTGCGTCACATGCAGTTCGTCGGCGGCCCGGGAAAAGCTGGCGAGACGGGCCGCTGCTTCGAAGACCCGCAAGGGACCAAGCGGTGGCAGCATATGTAAAACGTCCTCAACTATCAGGTTAGGAATCGTCATTTGTTAGCCGCAGGAATCCAGCGGATAAGGAACTCCTGCCGAGATCGATCTGAACTCGCATCGACGCAATTGTCAAAATTTTCTTACATCGGGAGAGAGCGTAATGTTCGTGCGTAGCCTGCAAGATGTCGAAGCCACCGATTATTTTGTAGAATGGGGCAGCGGTACCAGCCACCGGCTGCTGACGGAAAAGGACGGCATGGGCTTTACCGTTTGTCATACGGTGGTGCGTGCCAACACCACCTCATTGCTTGAATATCGCAACCATCTGGAGGCCTGCTACTGCATCGGCGGTGAAGGCGAGGTCGAGGATATGGAGGGCAATGTCTTCCCCATCCGCAAGGGTGACATCTACGTGCTCGATAAGCATGACAAGCATTACCTTCGTGGCGGCCGTGACCAGGACCTGATCCTCGTCAGCGTCTTTAATCCGCCACTCAAGGGCACTGAGCGCCACAACCTGAATAACTCATCCAGTTCGGCCTACTAACAAAGACAGCCGGCTTAAGCTGAAAAAATAAAGAGGGCTGAATCCTATGTACTCAGCCCTTTTTGAGTTTTTTACGTGCCGCGCTGGCCGCCGCCGAGGCCCATCGCTACCATTCTGCCGCACCTCCGCCTGTGAGCCGAGGATCGGGCCCACTTCGACCTTAGTCAACACTTAATGTTCGGGCCATTCGCCATGATGGCGTCAAATTGTCTTTTGCTCCAGTCGGGTGGAACGGGCGGCGGCCCATGGCTAAGGCTGCTCGCCTTGAGATCGATTATCAAGAGCGGACTATTCAGAGTGGCCTCCTCTGACCACCAAGCTTCCGCCATCGAACGGGAGCGCAATTCCGATGACCGACTTTGCGGCCTCACTGCATGCATATATCCGTCAGAAAGTAGTTCCGTGCAGCCTCTTCGAACAAATATTGGAGCTCCGCGGCCACCAGCAGCAGCGCCTCGAGGCGCGATAAACACCGGCGTCACAGGCGCCGGCAAGCGCCGCGCCCAAACGTTTGCGATCTGCCTCGTAGAGCCAAGTCCCCGGGGGAATGATCATGTCGTTGCATGCTCCCCAGGGAACACCCGCAGTTCCTGCGTTTCAGGTCTTGTGGCGACCTACTTACCAGGCGGCCCTAGCGCGGCCGCAGCGAGCACGTCGCGACAGCGAGAGATTCGCCGGAGATAGAACCAAGTGAACACTACAATTTCTAAAGTTACCTGCGTCGGCGCCGGCCTTATTGGTGCCGGATGGGCTGCGCATTTCATGCGAGCAGGCTTGGACGTCACCGTCTACGACGTGTCGGCTGAACGTGGTGCACCAGATGGCTGCCAAATCACACGGGCTGCCTATTGAGGCAATCAGGCAGACGGCTCTCGATCAGACTTCAATGCGGAGACTGGTGAGTATACATGAGATCGCAAGTATGATCGTGTATCTCTGCAGTCCTCAGGGGCGGATCATTTCAGGACAGTCGATCGCGATTGACGGCCACACCCGCGAGGTCTTTATCACTTGTGCTGTGACCGGTGCGGGAGATACTGCATCGAAGTCCCCTAACATACCTCGTTGGCAAAAGAAAGTAAGCGCGTAGGTTACCCCACGTATCTTTGAGGCTGCTGAACGCGCATTCTCTGCATGAGTCATGCGGAGAAACCTATGAGCGACAGTGTGAATCATCATCGAACATTCGAGGTCATGACGGCGGAGCCGGTGCAGTCTCGACGCAAGCCGCGTCATTGGACGGATGAAGAGAAGGCACAGCTTGTCGCCGACGCGCTCTCGCCGGGAGCCAATGTGTCGGCGATTGCGTGGTCTCAGGGACTGGATCCGTCGCAGCTCTATGCGTGGCGTCGCAAGGCGCTTTCGTCGGGAATGGTTGCGCCATTGACGGAGGGATCAAGCGCGCCAGTCAAGTTCACGCGCTTTGATGCGGTGGGCAGCTCGATGGTGGAAATCGTCGTGGGCGATGTCGTGGTGCGCGCCGGCGTCGATGTCGATCCCGATCACCTGGCCAAGATTCTCCGGGTGGTCCGCAAGGCATGATCGCGTCCGGAGTTGTGGTTTACGTGTCGTGCCAGCCGGTCGACTTCCGCAAGGGAGCCGCGTCTTTGATGGCGCTGGTGCGGGACGGCGGCCTCGACCCGTTCTTATGTGTCGAGCGAGATTATGTGGCGGAGGCCGTCTCGGCGCCAGCCGTGGCCCGTCAAATCTGGAATTCTCCGCCACATAATATTTCGTGCCTCTCGGATGGGTGTGGGATCCCCCTGCGCCGCTACTCCGGAGGGGCAAGATGCTCGAGTTCTATTTTTCGTATGGTGGGGTGCTCAAGCGCCTGCGTAGTGGTGCGCTCGGTGGCGAGATGGATCGCCTCGCGGAGCATTTTTTCAGACTTGGTTACAAACGAGCGTCGGCCAAGATTTATCTGAGCCGAATTGCGCCCTTTAGCCGGTTTGCCGGGACGCGCTGCGGTTCGATGCCGATCCATCAAGATGTCGTCGATAGCTATTTGCGCACGTTTCCCACGGATACGCCACGCATTGGAGCTATGTCGGCGCTAGGACACGCACGGCGAGTGGCTCCGGAGCGGTTCATTATTTCTGTTCCAAGGGAAGAGGATAATCAGGATGCTCCGCTTCTGGCCTCCTTTTCGGACTATCTGCATAGAATGCGGGGGCTGGAGCCGAACACCCGCGAAGGCGTTCTTCTGGGCGGCCGCCGCTTTCTGGATTGGTTCCGCCATCACCATCCCGACCAGGACCTCGAGGCGTTGACGGCTGAGCAGGTCCTTGCTGCTGTCGAGCATCGGCTGTCGCTATCGGCAACCTCCGGCAGTCGCACGGCAGCGACTTCTCACATTCGAACATTTCTTCGGTTTTTATATTGGGCTGGTCGCCATCACCAAGATCTCGCCCGCGTCGTCCCAAGGACGCCCTCTTGGCGTTTGGCGCATTTGCCGCCGCGCCTTGCATGGGATGACGTTCGGCACGCGATCGATGCAATCGGCGCAACGACGCCGGTCGGCATCCGCGATCGAGCCGTCCTGCTGCTGCTCGCCACCACGGGCATTCGCAACGGCGAGTTACGCGCCATTCGGCTGCGGGATATCGACTGGCGTACTGGCGAGGTTTCTGTCCGGCGGACCAAGGGCAAGCGTGATCGGGTGGTGCCACTCCTCGAGGAGACTGGCGCCGCACTCGCCGATTACATCCTGCGCGCTCGACCGAAGGTGGATAGTCCGTATCTGTTCCTGTCGTTCACGCCGCCGATGGGACCGTTCAAGTGTGCGGCGCCTGTTTCTAGGATCGTGCGGAAGTGTTTGCGGCATGGCGGGGTCGAACTCGGGCGGGTCGCAGGTGCGCATCTCCTGCGCCACAGCCTTGCTACCCAGCTTGTCGGGCAGCGACGGCCGATCAACGAGGTCGCCGATCTTCTTGGTCACCGGAGCATCAACACAACGGCGCTGTACGTGAAGGTTGCGGCCTCGCAGCTTGCCGAGGTCGCACTCCCCTTTCCGGGAGGCGCGGCATGACCGCCTTTGCCCGATTCCTCGGCGAGAAGGCTGAGCGCTACATTGAACTGCGCCAATCGCTCGGCTACTCTTTCAGCAAACAAGCCGGCACGTTGCGGGCTTTCGTCCGCTACGCGGCAAAGGGCGCAGAGACCGTGTCATCCCCATCCATGCGATGGAAACGACGCTGACCTATCTTCATGCACATCTTGAACTGAAGGTATCCGCGCTCGCAAAGCTGAAGCCGTACGAACGCGCCAAGGCCGAGCGATTTCGACCAAGCGACCGGCTTCTGGAATTCCTGAATGCCCTCTGAGCATGAGAACTATGCCGAGTGCCTACAACAAATCTCCAGCGGAAACGGCGAGAAAGGCGCGTTTCAACTGATGTGTTGGAAGAGGTGCTCGGCATAGTTCGCCGGTCGGCATAAACCTGCAAAATGAATGGCGTCGATCCGCTCGACGGGCTCTCCCAAACCTTGACCCGCATTGCTCAAGGCTGGCCCGCATCCGAAATCGAAGCGCTCATGCCCTGGAACTTCAAGCCTGACGCTATCGGCTGACCGCTTACGAAAGAAATCGCAGCGGCCGCCGTCGAGGCTGCTAAGGCGGGTGCTGCAGTCGCTCACATTCATGTTCGCGATCCTGAGACCGGGGCGGCTTATAGTGCAGACGGGAGGCGGTGACCGGTTCGTATTGCGCTTCAATATGTGAATATG
>NZ_NWTH01000068.1:0-11105 GCF_002531555.1 Sinorhizobium sp. BJ1 | reverse complement strand
GGCAGCTTCCGCCGCCTGCGCAGGAATGCCTACAAGACCCGTGCCAACTCGGTGGAGCGGAACGACGGCGATCGATTTTTGCCGATTTCTCAGCCGCTTGGATCAAAGAGCGATCACCCGCACTTAAAAGCAAGCCTGTGTCGCGGAGCCGACAATTGTAACCAGCAATTGTCGTAGAGCGTTGCCTATCGGCCGTTAGGAGCCGACAAGACGATAGCGCCAATCAGGAACAAGGCGCCGGGTTTGGGAACTTTTCTCGGGGGCCTTGGCAGCTGGATGTGTCCGCCGTCCGATCAATCTGCTTCAGATGGGTTTCCCGGCCCTCACCCGATTAAGATCGCGACTGAATTCAGCCAGCGGAGCTCGACTGAGCACTGCCGCCGGAAGCCTGCTTATCCGCGCATGAATGTGTATGCGACCGATCACGCCCACGAGCCACTGCTTCACGAAGAGTTCAGCTGTAATCTGTGCCGACATCTGCGGCGTCGAATTTAAACTTGCCGGGCACTCTGATGGCGCCTGAGAAAGTGAGCTGACCTAAAGGTCAGGACGGTGCAACTTCAAGCCTCCGCCTGCCCGAGAGACTTCTGGACTGCTGGGATGATCCTGTCTCCCCAGAGCTCTATCTGGCGCAGCATCGTCTTTTGGTTCAAATCCCCCAACTGGGTCTGAATTGCAATCTGGTCCGGCTTCAAGACATCGATCTCCTCCAGAAGGCGGTCAATCACGCGATTTATGCTGCCAATGGGCAGGTTCTTGCGCATAGTATCGAACGATAGATCCTGATGCGTCGGCATCTCCTCCAACATATAACCGTCCTGACTCTGTTGCCGACGCTGATGCAGTGCCTCGGACAGCCGGCGCTGAAAGCGGGCGTTATCGAGATAGTTATTGATTTCCGCTCCATCATCACTGGCATAGCAGCACCGCAGCAGCGATATCTTGGCGTCGCGGACCTTCTTGCCCGCGGATCCCGCGGCGGTCTGGATGATGCCACGCAGCAACCCCAGAGTTTCTAAGCCGTCATGGAGGGCCGTGACGAAAAGGTTGTGTCCCTCACGATAGGCTCGGGCCACCGTTTTGGAGGACGCGGTAGCAATCCAGATCGGCGGGGTCGGCTTTTGGAGGGTGCGCACCGAAATCGCCGTCGGGGGTATCTGCATGTAGCGACCGCTGTGAGAGAAGATCTTTTGCTTTAGACCTTTGAGCAGGATGTCGAGATATTCCGAAAAGACGGCTGGCGCCTCATCTATATTGACGCCGAAGCGGTCGAATTCGAACTGCTGGTATCCCGCACCAACGCCGAGTTCGAGCCGACCGTTCGCAACGACGTCGACAAAGCCGATTTCCGCTAGCAGACGCTGCGGTTGGTAGAGCGGGAGCACGCAGACTGCGGTTCCGAGGCGAATGGTGCTCGTCAATCCGGCACAGTGGGCTATCATCAGTAACGGCGACGGGACGAGGCTGTAGTTGTTGAAGTGGTGCTCGGCGAACCAGGCTGTGTTGAAGCCAGCCTGCTCCGAAAGAATTGCCTGCTCGATCGAGTTGCGGATGACGCTATCGGGAGACTGATGATAGCCACGCTGGGCAGCTAGAATAAACGTTGCGAACTCCATGGGGTCTCCTTGTTTTAAGATCAGGGATCCGCCGCTCGTGGCGGTCGCGCCTCGAATAACGCGAACGTTTTCGATGACCATGCTCATGGTCCGTTTGCGTCCAGAGCGCCCAGAGTTACCGGAGCGCCAAGAGCTAAAAGCGTGCAATGCATCAGGGAGAGAGAAGCCGCCGCCGCGTCGCGGGCCGGCGCCGTGTCCTCCTCTCCGTCGAAATTTCTCCACCGACTTCGCTGCCCCACGCCGCTTCTCTGGACGAGATCAAGCCTCCGTCCACGTGCAGGATTGAGCCGTTGATGTAGGAAGCATCAAAAGAGGCCAGAAAGTATGCAGCTTCGGCGACTTCTTCTGGGTCCCCGACCCTGCCTAAAAGAATCCGCTGTCGAAGCGATGCAGAATCCATGCCGTCTACCTTTGCCAGCCCGCCGGCAGCACATGTGCGGATGTGACCTGGAGCGACTGTGGCTGTGCGGATACCAAATGGCGCGAGTTCGGCCACCGTGCAGCGGGTCAGCATGTCTATGCCAGCATTGTATGCGCTGTAGGCGTGACCCGGCGCGAGCGGTGAAAGGCTGAAACTTGACCCGAGATTGAGGATTACGCTGCCAGGGCGCATCGATATAGCGGCCTCGCGAACGCAGGTGAAGGCGCCAGTAAGATTGACATCCAGTATGTGCTTGAGGACTTCCGGCGACTGCTCGATATCTGGGACGAGCGTGTCATTCATGCCGTTGACGAAGACGTCGATATGGCCGAAGCGCTCCCGCAATTCTTCGAAGAGCGAGACTACCTCGCTTTCGGCGGTTCTGTTCACGCGCCTTGGCAGGTGTTTGCTGCCGAGCAAGCCAGCGAGCTTTACCGCTTCTCCACCGTCTCCGTCAGCGATCACAACCGTGTCGCCGTTCTTGGCAAACCGCCGAGCGATGGCCGCGCCTATGCCTTTCGCGCCGTCCATGACGACTACTGTTCGCGCATCGGTGTCCTCGACCGGGCGTATGAGTTCTGCTCCCGGCGTCCTGTCCCGAGCCTGGTGGGCACCACCCGGCTGGTTGAATGACATGCAGCCACCATCGACCACGAGCGTCGACCCGGTTATGTAACTCGCCTGTGCGCTCGCCAGGAAGCGCACGGCCCGCGCGATTTCGTCGGGACGCGCCAGTCGGCCCATCGGTACGCGACGTCTGATTGCGCTGACATCGAGCTTGCCGGAGCGTTCCAATTCGGCAAGCATAGGCGTGCGCACGTAACCGGGCGCTACCGCTGTCACGCGAATGCCGCGCGAAGCCCATCCGCATGCCAGCGATTTGGTGATTGAGGTCAGAGCAGCTTTCGAAGCGGCGTAGCCATTGCGCTTCGGGTTGCCGAGCAGCCCAGCCAGCGAAGCGACATTGACGATGGCAGCGCCAGGGTTCATCAGCTTCGCAATTTCGCACGCCACCGAATACGGCCCGACGAGGTTTACCGCCAGAGCGCGTTGAAAATCTTCGACAGGGGTATCGGCGGTCTCAGCCATGGTCGGCCCAATCCCCGCATTATTGACGAGCACTCCAATCCGGGAGAATCGTTTTTCCAGAAGGGCACCAAATGCGATGACATCGTGCTCTCGCGACAGGTCGAGCTCAAGGCCGAGATGGGGCTGGCCGAGTTCGTGGCCAAGTTCAATTACGCCGCTGTCCGGGAGGTCCACCGCGACAACGATGTCTCCATTCGCGGCAAATGTATCGACCAGCGCACGGCCGATACCCCCTGCGGCACCTGTGACGACGATGACCTGCCCAGGCTGAACCTGGCGATCGTCCATGCGTGTCCTCACTGCACGGGTGCTGCCTCGAGGAAACGCAGGATAGCGCAGTCGTATCATGGTTCTTCTTCTCCACTGCCGATCAGGTCCTTTGGATGATTGTTCGCAGCAGCGCGCCGCTTCGAAAGCTCGTAAACGGGATCATTCGGATGCGGTGCCCCAATCGGTTGGCGAGGACCGAACCGCTCTGTTTCCGAGGATTTCGGAGGCCTCTGTTTCTCGACCCAATCATAGACCACGGTCCGTTCGGCGATGCGCCACTCCCCTTCCCTTTTGTGAAACAGATCACAGTAGCGTCCGCACAGGAGCACCTGCTTTATCGCGCCTGTTTTGTCGGGAGCGCGCTGCAGTGCGGTGAAATAACTCTCGACGGCGGCCTCTGTCGTGCCGAGGAACTCAATCATTATGTTTCCAAGCTGGTGGATGTTGCGCGGCTGGGTTTCGAAAACGCTAAGTGCAAGCTGAATGAACCCCGCGGCAGAGCCGCAGTAGCTTCCATGATTGTCATGTGCATCGGGCCAATAGCAGCTGCGCAATGCAGCCTCGTCTGCCCGGTCGATCCCTCGACAGTAGCGATGGAGACAGTCGCGGATTGCTTCTCGGTCGAATAAGTTGGTTATGCTTGCTTGATTTATCATGATGGGGTGAGTGTGAAGGAAGCGGCGAGCGATGAAGGCTTGGGAGCGAGCGTCGCTTCTTTGCTACCGCCTCGCGTGACCGATCAGGCCCAAGTTAGGATGAGATTATTAATCCCGAATACATGGCCGCCATGAGCAATCGGCGCCGTACCTTCCTTGATGCGGAAAGCTGGGATGCGCGCTAACCATTCATGTAGACCAATGACAATTTCTCGCCGTGCAAGATGCGCTCCGTGGCAAAGGTGTGGGCCATGGCCAAAGGCGGTGTGCTGGTTACCCTGTCGTGCCAGGTCGATAGTGTTGGGGCACTCGAATTCAGACGGATCTCGATTAGCAATCATCGTGGCACAGGAAACATAATCACCCTTACGTATAGGCACGCCTTCGAACTCGATGTCCTTCGTGGCCACGCGGATTATCTGAACGGTTGAATAGGCACGCAGCAATTCTTCAGCGGCGAGCACGAGCCGATCCGGTTCGTTTCGCAACAACTCCTGGTGCTCTGGATTGCGTGCAAGATAGGCCATGTCAAAGCCAATGGCGGCGGCAACCGTGTCAAGTCCCGCGACCAAGAAAAGCACACCGATGCCACGGACTTCCTCTTCTGTTAAGGAGCGGCCCTCGATTTTCGCCTGCACCACGAAGGTCATGAAATCGACAGCCGGCGCCTTGCGGCGCATGGCTGCAAGTTCATCAATGAAGGTCACGATCGACCGGGCTGCTGCCGTTCGCTTGTCCGCGTTACCGTGGAGCAAATCGCTTACCCAGCCAACAAGTACTTCGGATCGCCTCTGCGAAAGACCCAGAAAGCTGAGGAAAACGCTGACCGTGAAGGGCAAGGCAAAATCCTTCATGACGTCACAGCTAGTTTTCTCTCTCGCGATGCCGTCGATCAGCGCGCCTGCCCTTTCGTGGATAGTCGGCTCCAGTGCCAACACCCGCCTGGAGGAGAACAAAGGATTTAGCAGTGCACGAAACATGCCATGGGTCGGGGGGTCCAATTCGAGGGGGATGACCGGCCAGTGTTCGCCCAGTGCGGAGGCGAAGATGCTGCGATGGCTGGAAAAGGTCTCTGTATCCTGCAGGACCCGGCGCTGGTCTCTCGCGCGTGTTATGACCCAGGTACCTCGTCCATCGCGCGTGTTGGAAGGAGAGTAAAAGATCGGTGGGCCATCATGAACGCAAGCCAGGGCGGCATGCGGATCCCCGTTAGGCGTCGGCGCCATGCCAGGCGACGTGAAAAGACTGAAGTCCCGCACCAGTCCGGGCGGAACATGATCTGGAATGGGGTTGATTTTCACTCGCTTTCTCCTTCAGTCACTCTCATAGCTGCGCGGGCCGCCGAAGATCTGAGCGGAATCAACCGGGAAAATTCTACACGAATCGCGCTTTGTCTCCTCGTGAGCATCAAGGGCGCGATCTGCGAAATAGGCGGCGCAAAACGGCACTTGCGGTCAACGGCGTCACTCCGCTGGCTTGACAACCGCCGACATGGTATGGATCGGCGCCTTGCCTGCAAGGGCGGTTGCAAGCTGCTCCCGGGAAAGCTCGCCTTCCCACTTCGCCACCACGACCGTTGCGACCGCATTGCCGATTAAGTTGGTAATTGCCCGGCACTCGGACATGAAGCGGTCGATGCCGAGGATCAGCGCCATGCCGGCGACCGGCACGGAGGGAACCGCGGAGAGCGTCGCGGCAAGCGTGATGAAGCCAGCGCCGGTTATGCCAGCTGCCCCCTTCGAACTCAGCATGGCGATGAGGAGCAGCAGGATCTGATCGCCATAGGAGAGCGGCGTATCGGTCGCCTGGGCGATGAAGAGCGACGCCAGCGTCATGTAGATGTTGGTGCCGTCCAAGTTGAACGAGTAGCCGGTCGGAATGACGAGGCCGACAACCGAGCGCTTGCAGCCGGCCTTCTCCATCTTGTTCATCAGCCCCGGCAGCGCCGCTTCCGAGGAGGACGTGCCGAGCACGAGCAGCAGTTCTTCCTTGATGTAGCGGATGAGCGCGAAGATCGAGAAGCCGTTATAGCGTGCGACCGCGCCGAGCACGATAAAGACGAAAACGCACGACGTGAGATAGAAGGTGCCGATCAGCATGGCGAGATTGGCAATCGAGACTACGCCGTACTTGCCGATGGTGAAGGCCATCGCACCGAAGGCGCCGATCGGGGCGGCCTTCATCAGGATTGTCACCAGACGGAAGATCGGAAACGTGAGCGCGTGCAGGAAATCGACGACGGGTTCCGCCTTCTTGCCGACCATCGCCAGCGAAATTCCGAAGAGGACCGAGATCAACAGTACCTGCAGGATCTCGCCCTCTGCGAAAGCACCGACCAGCGTCGTCGGAATGATGTTCATGAGAAAGCTTGTGACCGACTGCTCATGGGCCTTTTCGGCATAGCTCGTGACCACCTTCATATCGAGCGAGACCGGGTCGATGTGCATGCCCGCACCCGGCTGGACCATATTCGCGACGATGAGGCCGAGGATGAGCGCGAGGGTGGAGAAGGTCAGAAAGTAAATCATTGCCTTGCCGGCGACGCGGCCGATCTTGGCGAGGTCGGTCATGCCGGCAATGCCGGTCGCGACCGTCAGAAAGATAACCGGCGCGATGATCATCTTGACGAGCATGATGAAAGCATCGCCGAGCGACTTCATCTTGGTGCCGACATCCGGATAGAAATACCCAAGCAGGATGCCCGCGGCGATCGCCGCGAGGACCTGGACATACAGATGTCTATAGAGGGGTGTCTTGCGGCTGACCTCCGCGGGATGTTCTGCGATCAAGATGATATCCTCCACTTGGCGCATGCATATTTCGAAATTCGAGCATGCTGAAATGATGAAAAGGCCTCCCAGCGGTTTACAGCCGGCTTAGGCGGCGCTTAAGCTCGAGGTCTCCTCCTACTTGTCCTACAGGCGAAACAACTTTCGCCTTCCTCAGGGAAGCAGCTCTCCAATTCCTCACATTGCTGGCAAGAAGGCGCCGTGCACAGCGAAAAGCCCTCAGCCTCACAGAGCTTGCGGTAAAAGTACTTCTTCCACCGCATGTTCTGGGTATTGCCGGCCGCAAGCGTCGGGAAATGGCTGGCGAGCAATCGGCTGAGTTCGACTCGATCAAAAAGGCCAAGCTCCTTCCAGAGATGGTCGTGGCGCAAGGTACGGCGGGCTATGATTTTGGCGAAGCGCACGCTCGCCGAATCGCCCGCTCGCGCATGCGCGAGCAACAGACCGCGCAGAAGTTCCTCTTCGGGGCCGGGCTCCGGATCGCTTACCTCTTCCAAGCGAAAAACGTGAATAGTTGGGGCGGGGAAACTGTGGCTCAGGACGTCCCGCAGCTCTATTTGCGAAAGGCCAGTTGCCTCTGTCGCAGTTGCCTCGCCAGCATCGATTTCCTCGAGTGCACGCGAAAGGACACATGCAAGCACGTACTGATCGAAATCCATTTCGATGTCTACAGGCGGCCAGGGTCCGAGGTCCAGCAATTCGGATAACTGTCGCCAACCGGGCCGATCGGTCATTCTGATTCCGACTGTTGCTCTCCCTTTCGACAGAGCGCGGACTTGAGCTAGATTTGACATGTTCCCTTCCTTCCTTCCCTATTTCCGTTCCACACCCCGGGCACCCGCGAGATGACTGCACGGCAATCGTGGCCCCTGGAGACGTTTCAAGACTCGTGCCAATCGAGCCTGCTCGAGCTGAAGAGTTAACTTTGTGGGTTCCATTCAAGGACTAAACGAAGGTCTGGCAGGAAGTAGGGGGAATGCGGCCATGTCGGGAGGACGACAAAGGCGACATGAGATGTCGGTTCTCTGACAAAAGCAGCCGCCGGGTTATCAATGGGAAACGCGGAACCGCCGACTCGCCAAGCTCCTGAAATATCGGTTTTGCAGGCGGTCGCGTTGGACGCACAAGCACTGTCAGCTATTGCCGCTGGGTTGAGCCTCGAGAAGGTGCGTGTGCGTGAGTTTAAGCCAATGGCCAGTACGCGCACACCAACATGGCGATGCCCGCAACAAAGCAGTGCTGTTGCGGCTTGGATCTAAAGTGGCACGGCGCTTGCTGTCTGCTCGTTGGCCGACGAGCTGACTATCAAGTAACAGTGCTTCGCCAGAGGATCCAGAGGCGGCGCATCCCCCAGTTCTTTTCCGAAGGAGCAATGCATAATGCCTGTGAAAAAGAGAATCCCCTTCGTTGCCTTTCACACGCGCGTTCGCGACGAGACAATAGGGGGACCAAATCCATACCGGTGGGAAGTCAAAACAACCGAGGATTACTTCAGCGGCAAGCGCGTCGTTCTGTTTTCGCTTCCCGGTGCGTTCACGCCGACCTGCTCAACTCAACAATTGCCCGATTTTGAGAAACTTTACGACGAATTCCGGAAGCAGGGAATCGAATCGGTCTACTGCCTGTCAGTCAACGATGCCTTCGTCATGAATGCGTGGGGAAAGGCGTTGGGCGTAGAGAAGGTGAAGCTTATCCCGGATGGTTCGGGCGAATTCACTCGCAAGATGGGCATGCTGGTTGCAAAGGACAATCTTGGCTTCGGGATGCGCTCTTGGCGCTACGCTGCCGTGGTCAATGATGGCGTGGTGGAGCGATGGTTCGAAGAAGGAGGTCTCTTGGACAACTGCGAGTCCGATCCCTATGGAGTATCTTCTCCGCAGAACATTCTTGAAACGCTGAGGACTCTCGATACCGCGACCGCCTCTTCCAACGGTCCCGATTAGACTTTGATGTTTGCCGCGCGAGCTCTCCGGTCTGATCCTGCGGAGCCCAGGTGCTGAAGCGAACCCCGCCCGCACCTATTGGCTCGCTAGTGAACGGCCTCGTCCATCGCACTTTGATGAATTCCGCGCCGCCAGGAAATCGGCGCTCAAGGTGACTTGCCGGACCGCTCGCGGACGACCTCTTGATCCAGAGAGCTAATGTCGGCCATCGAGATAATCGATTTCACTGAAATACTGTTTCCTGCTATGCCGCTCTTCGAGCACGGAATCGAACAATTGAAGAAGACTTCCTCATGAGCGAGCCTGTCATCACAACTGATGTCGTGATCGAACTTGCGCTCGCAAGAGGAGCATCCGTCTTATGTATACCGACATGAAGGACTTGCGTCGTAGCAGTTCATATTGCGGTATGAAGACGAACTGCCACGGCAAAAGCCTTCGTAACGACGAGGCATCCACCCTCCCGCGCCGGATGTCTCAGCAGCGCTGCAGAGGATTAAACGGCGATGCTCGGCAGGCCGTGAAGAGCCTCACACGAACTCGGCTCATCACTCAATGTCGCAACTACGACTGTGTCGTACAAGCGACATGGCCGTATTTGAACATCGCGTTGTTTTCATGATGGTTTCTCGTTGGCACACAAGGTGCATCGTTCGCAAGCAACTCGAAACCAGGAGAACGAACCCATGATAACACTCACCAATAGTGCCATTGCTGCAATAGAGTTCGCGCTTTCCCAGGCTTCCGAGCCGGCGAATGGGTTGCGCATCAAAGTGGAAGCGGGCGGCTGCGCGGGCTTCAAATACCACCTGGGCTTGGACAGCGAGTCACGCGAGGGCGACGCTGTCATTGAGGCGGGTGGGGTCAAGGTGTTCATCGACTCAGCCTCTCAACCTCATGTCGGCGGCATGACGCTGGATTTCACCACGGGTGTCAATTCCCCCGGATTCGTCTTTGACAATCCCAACGCACGAGAGAACTGCGCCTGCGGGAAGTCCTTCGGTTGATCGCAGAAACACAGAGGAACGAGAATGCGACGTCATCACGAGAAGGATCAGGCAAGCTACTTGATGCTGGCGCTTTTCGCACACAAGCTCTGTCGCCCGAAGGGCGTCGGGTACTCTACATGAAGCGTGGGGTACCCTTTCACGCTCTAATCAGGGTACCAGGAGCGCGACCGGCGCGCGGGCACTAAAAAAACGCCCGGCATAGTAGGTCTGGGCGAAGCCCTCGAACTCGCGTTGGAGTGAGACCGCTTTGAGAAAGGACTACTCGAGCGCGTCCCCAGGACCTCCGGCAATGGCAATCCGTTTGCGGGTTACCAAATTCCACAAAGAGTCACGGCGGCGCCGTGGGCGAACCCATACAATTGCTGCTCAACTGCCCCGGCATGGCCTCCTCCTCTGGCTCCGTCGAGGACGTCTTGGAGATCCTCGACGTCACCTAATAATCCGAAGGTGCTAAATACCTCATGGACTTCCCATCATGAAGCGGATGCGACAAAACTGGCCGAGCAGGGCTTTTCCGATCTCGGCGCCGTGGTGGCCGCCGCCGGTGCGAGCGGCGCGCTCGAACGCGCCTGTGCGGAGTTTGCAACCGCCACGCCGGTTTCGGATCTTTACGGTGCTTGAGGCGCGACCCGACGAGATCACGATGATTTTAGGTCCGATCGACCTAAAACCATGAACGTGATCGATTCTAATGGGTTAGCGCGGGATGCGGGCGGAAAACCGTACACACTTTTCCTCTTCCCGCGCTAGGGGCGTGCGCCTGGCCGCAGCTTTGTGCCATTAGGACTCGGTCTTGAGCCATCGGGAAGCGACACGTGTGGCGCGGTTGCGACAATTGCATGTCCTGGAGCCGACAACAGTGTCACGCGGCCGGCATGCCGTGAACCGAAGATCGCCTTGAGTTTCATGGGCTTGTTGGACCACAACCGGTTGGCATGATTGGTGCTTGGAAGAAAGGCGAAACGTCATGCTCACATGCGATCGGAGCTAAAGAGACCTTATGCACATCGTAGTCTGTATCAAGCAGGTCCCGGACTCGGCGCAGATCCGCGTCCATCCGGTGACGAACACGATCATGCGCCAAGGCGTGCCGACCATCATCAACCCTTACGACCTGTTTGCTCTCGAACAGGCCCTTCAAGTGCGCGACCACCATGGCGGCGAGGTCACGGTGCTCACCATGGGTCCGCCCATGGCCGAGGAATCGCTGCGCAAGGCGCTCACTTATGGCGCAGATCGCGCGGTACTGCTGACCGACCGGCACTTTGCCGGCTCCGACACGCTGGCGACTTCATTTGCTCTTTCCCAGGC
>NZ_NWTH01000067.1:0-11211 GCF_002531555.1 Sinorhizobium sp. BJ1 | reverse complement strand
ATCTTCACGGCGCTCGAAACCGGAACGATCGATATGATCGGCACCACTGTCACGAAGACAATTTGACTTTCTTCCGCACATTTGGTGCAGGCAGCGGATTCACACCGGATGCGAACAAGTCCGTAAGATGGGAATCGCAGTCAATGCAGTGATTTGCCCGTGCGGGACTTCTTCGCCCGCTGATTTCTTCCGAGCTTTCTATAGTCCAGATTCTTCCGCAGGCCGATCGGGTTGTGCTTGTTGCGCGCCCGACAGCGAAAGAAGCATGTTGCCCCTGTTGCGGCTCGCGAACTGCGCGCGTCCACAGCCATTACCAGCGTCGGCTCGCCGATCTGCCGTGGCATGGGTGCGTGGTGAGGTTCAACTGCAGGCTCGCCGTTCGCGATGCTCCAATCCAGGTTGTCCGCGCAAAATCTTCACGGAGAGACTTGCCGAGACCGTGCCTGCAAAAGCACGTCGCACGACCCGGTTATATGAGCACCATCTTGCGATTAGCTTTGCCGCGGGCGGAGAATCCGGCTCGCGCCTGTTGAGAAAGCTTGGCATGCCGGTCAGCGGCGACACGCTACTGCGAATGGTAGGCTGCGTGTGAGCCCAAATCGGCGCCGCGCGTAGTTGGAGTCGATGACTGGCGTGGCGCAAAGGGCAACGCTACGGAACGATTATCTGCGATCTGCAGCGCAATCGCGTCCTTGACCGCGCCTATCGCGACACGCTTAAGCTACTGTTGCAATTCGCGGCGCAGTGTCACCATCGTGAGCTCGCCACGCTCGGGTTGGACGACCTCGACGCCAATATGATCGCTGCGTTTCTGGAAGACTTGCCCGCCCGTCCGATAAGTCAATACGGGCATTTTCACGTTAGCAGAATTCACTCGGTGATCGTTCGGCCCGCTACCTTCGGCGATGAAGGTTGGGCGACATCACGTGCGCATGTTCTCATACTCCGGTGCTGTGAACAGTATTCACATGAGATGACAAAAAATCAATTGAATGATCAATCACGGTCGCCGACCATGCGGCGAATAGAAGTTACTAAAATTTTGTTTGGGGGCTGCCGACGCAGCCCGCTCCACTACAAATGAGGATAACGTGCTTCCACACTCCCGTTCCCCAATATCGAGGCCGCTCAGCCAACGCGCGCTATCAGCGCTCTTCCGACCAGATTCGGTAGCGGTGATTGGCGCAAGTCCGACATCCGACGTGCGCCGCGAGCCGCTTGAAGGTTACAATCGGATCGGGTACTCGGGAAAAGTGGCGGCGGTGAATCCGAAGTACGATGAGGTTGCAGGTTATCCTTGCTATCCGTCACTCAAAAATTTGCCGTTCGTGCCGGATGCTGTCCTCATTCTGCGAAATCGCGACGCTACGGTCGCCGCGCTTGAAGAGGCCGCAGACGCCGGAGTGCGAGCAGCCGTAATTCCCGAAATCGGCTTCGCAGAGGCCGGAGCGGAGGGTGCGGCAGCCCAAGCACGGATTGTGGACATCGCGCGGTCTTCGGGAATGGCCGTTCTTGGTCCGAACTCCGGCGGGGTGACCAATTGGGTTGATCGTGTGCATCTCAGCATTGACCCAATCCCAGTCCTGCGCCCAGGCGGCGTTGCCCTCATTTCGCAGGGCGGAGGTACTAGACTCGCCTTACAGGGAAGTGGGCGCGGCGTGCGTTGGAGCCACGCTATCACCTGCGGGAACGAGGCCGTCACGGGGAGTGCCGACTTCCTTCGCTACTTCGTGGATGACCCGAAAGTACGAGTGATCTGCGGCTTTATCGAAGCAATTCGTGATCCTGAGAGCTTCTTCTTCGAATGCGATCGGGCGCGCGCGGCAGGGAAGCCCGTCATTCTACTGAAGCCAGGACGCACCGAGGCATCGAGAGAGCTCGCCACTGCGCACACGGGCGCGCTCACCGCGCCATATCGGTTCTATCGCGAATTGTTCAAAAGACACGGTGTGATCCAGGTAGACACTTTCGAAGAAATGCTCGCTTCCGCCGCCGTTGCGCAAGCCGGACGATCTCCGGGTAGTGGCAGGCTTGGAGTAGCCTGCCCGTCAGGTGGACTGGTCCAAATGTATGCGGACGGCCTGACGAACTGCGCCGCGGTTCATTATGCCGACTTTCAGAGCCATACAGTAGATACGCTTGGCAGCCTTCTGCCCGATAACGGTGTTGTCAGGAACCCACTGGACTTTTGGGGTATTGACGACATCGAGCACGGTTCCAGGAAGATCTTCCAGACGATCGCTAGTGATCCAAATGTCGATATCTTCGCAGCTCTCTATGATCCGACTCACCATGGTGCAACCGGCGCGGTTTACGAATTGTGGGGCGCCTGCGCAGTGGAGGTCGCTGCGGCAACGGATAAGCTTGTCACTTTGATAACGCCGGTGGATGGTTCGTTATCGCCCGAAAAGGTCGAAGATTTCTTGGAAAAAAATGTTGTGGTTTTGGGCCAGCGGGAGGTTTTCCGCGCCCTCGATCGCGCCGTGACATGGTCACAGCCTTTGCCGCCGATGGCAGATGACTCGCCGATCGACAACCTCAGCATGGCGAGCCGACTCCGCGCTTCAGGCGGCCTGCCATTCTCAGGAAAGCCGGCTCTGGATTTTCTGGCCGCTGCCGGCATCCCGGTTGTGGAAAGCCGCTTCGTTACAAACGTCGACGCTGCAGTCAACGCGGCAAACGAAGTCGGATATCCCGTTGTTGCGAAAATTGGCGATACGGACGTGCTGCATCGAACTGAGCTATCCGGCGTGATAGTAAACCTGAGGGATGCGCAAGAATTGTCTTCGGCAGCGGCGAGATTGTTCGCGGCAGGTTCGCTAGTCCTCATCATTCAACCATATGTCCGAGATGGGATCGAGATGATCCTGGGTCTGGAGACCGATGACGTTCTTGGGTCATTCATAGTGGTTGGCCAGGGTGGCATCTGGACGGAACTTATGGACGACGCAGCACTCCGCCCTGGGGGTCTTCGAGTCGGTGAGCCGGAGCAAATGCTTTCTGAACTGCGGGTACAAAAGCTTCTGCGCGGATTCCGCGGTGCCCCTCATCTCGACATAGAAGCCCTAGTTGGTGCTGTGAGACAGCTCGACGCGATCGCTCGGGGCCTCGGCGAGCAAATTCGGTCGATTGATATTAATCCGCTGATCGTTCGCCAGCGGGGCGTCGTTGCGGTAGATGCGTTGATTGTACCTGCTGGCCTCCGTGAAGAGCTAAATTAGCGACATAGTATCTGCAATGAGAAATTAGGAGAGACAGATGGCAGAATACAGCAACATTATCTACGAAATAGACGATCGAGTTGCGCGGATCATTCTGAACCGAGCGAAGAAAATGAACGCGATGTCGGTGGAACTCTGCGACGAAATTGAACATGCGCTCGCGGCGGCCGATAAGGATCCCGAAGTTCGCGTGATCGTAGTGTCGGGTGCGGGCGGACGTGCTTTTTCGGCAGGCTTTGACCTTGATGAGGAATACGCCGACGGCGCCGAGAAGAAGAAGCAGGGCCCCGTCGACGAATATAAGCATATTCTCGATACTACTTTCCAGTTCCATTACTCTCCGTTCAAGTGCTCGAAACCTGTGATCGCGATGATCGACGGGTATTGCCTGGGCGGGGCATTGGATTTCATTACGATGTGTGACGTTCGGTATTGTTCCGACAACTCGCGCTTTGGAGCTGTTGAGGTGCGGTATGGCCTCGGTATTCAGATGATGTCGGTCCCGTGGATCATGGGTCAACGCTGCCGAGAGCTGATCTACACTGGAGACATGTTCGATGCGCAGGAAGCGTATCGGCTGGGGCTAGTAAGCCGAGTTTTCCCCAAGGAACAGCTTGAGGAAGAAGTCATTCGAATTGCGAAGCGTATGTCGCGGGTCGCTATGCCGACGTTAATTTGGCACAAGCGGGCACTCAATAACACGATGATCGCAGCAGGATTCGAGTCGGCTTTGCGTTACGGTTCGGAAGCCAATTTGATCATGTCGACTTCGGATTCCGAGTTCAAACGCTACGACGAAATCCGCGTCTCTGAAGGACTCGCCGCAGCAAACCAATGGCTGCAGTCGATCTTTGCACCTTTTGAGCAGGAGAAGAAGAGTGTCTGATGTCATCAAAACTCGCCGCGAAGGTTCCATCCTTGAGGTCACATTGGATCGGCCGAAGGCAAATGCCATCGACCGGAGTACATCGGTGCTAATGGGGCAGACATTCAAGGAGTTTCGCGACGATCCAGAGCTGCGCGTTGCCATCGTCAAGACAGCAGGCGACAAGTTCTTCTGTGCTGGTTGGGATCTCAAGGCGGCAGCCAGCGTTGACGCTGGCGAGCAAGAATATGGCGTCGGCGGATTTGGTGGGCTGCAGGAACTCCCTGACCTCAACAAACCAGTTATTGCCTGCGTCAGTGGTATGGCGGTTGGCGGTGGATTCGAACTAGCGCTCTCCTGCGACCTGATCTACGCCGCCGACCATTCTTCCTTTGCGCTGCCGGAGATCCGGGCAGGACAGCTGGCCGACGCGGCAACGATCAAGCTGCCGAAGCGCATTCCTCACCATATCGCGATGGAGCTTCTGCTCACTGGCCGCTGGATGGATGTCGCCGAGGCGCATCGCTGGGGTGTAGTCAACGAGGTGCTGCCTAAGGAAAAGCTCGAGGAGCGCGTCTGGGAGATCGCGCGACTGCTTGCCAGTGGCCCGCCGCTGGTCTTCGCTGCAATTAAGGAAACAGCGCGTGTGGCCGAGGGGCTCACTTTTCAGGACACCATGAACCGCGTGACAGGCCGTCAGCTTGCGACCGTCGACACGCTCTACGGCTCAGAGGACGCACTCGAAGGCCGCCTGGCCTTCGCCGAAAAACGAGATCCGGTCTGGATGGGGAAATAGTCGGATTATGGGGACGATGTTCCCCATGGTCGACATGCCACCAAGGCTGCCCGTGAACCGCTCAGCTGTTCAATCGCCGAGTATGGTCCCGATCGGCTGTCGGATTGATCGAAGTTAACTAGTGCCAGCAACACAAAAAAAGGGGAATGGATATGACGAAGTTGAAGCTGCTCGGGGTCGGACTTGCCCTGATTCTGATGGGGTCCACAACACTCGCTCAGGCCGAATGCCTGCCTGCCATCAAGTCTGGCGGCGTTCTCAAAGTAGGCGTCGGCATCATGGGGCTGAAGCCGTGGATATGGCAGGAGGCCGACGGCAGCTACGCCGGGCTGGAAAAAGAGATGCTGGATTTTCTTGCCAAAGAGATCGGTGTTTCGCGCTACGAATATATCGTCACCGAGTGGTCGACGGTCGTCCCCGGTCTCAACGCAAAGCGATGGGACGTGATAATGTCCGCGATGTCGAAGACGCAGCAGCGCATGCAGGAAGGTGGCATCGTCTTCACCGACCCCTACTTCATGTACAACGACCGCCTCATCGTCAAGAAGGATTCGGAATATCAGGAGCCGGGGGACCTCAAGGGCAAAACGGTTGGATCGGTCATGGGGTCCATGGATTCTATCGTGGCCCATTCCCTCGCCGAAAGAGGCGAGGTCGGCCAAGTGCTCGATTTCAACAACTTCGGAGAACCTTTTCAGGCCCTGCGCAATGATCAGGTGGATGCCGTCGTGCTGGACCAGGCGACGCTGCTCGGCCAGATGTCCGAGAACGACGACCTGCGCGTCATCGGGAAGCCGTTGTTCTATGTGCCGGGAGCGGAGTGGGAGGAAGCCGAAGCCAAGGCTGACTACCGGCTCGGCGCGGTCGGGATCGCTACTCGACCCGAATGTGCAGACCTAGTGGCCGCACTTAACTCCGCTCTCAAGAAGATGAACGAGCAGGGCGTGCGCCAGAAAATCCTCGAGCGGTACGGCCTGTGGGATGAGACCCAAGTAAGCCTGATGAAGTAAAATTACAGATCGGCCCGGCGTCTCGCTGCGGGTCGATCCCCTCTCGGCGGTAGTTCAATGCACGACTTCCTTTTCGTACTCACTCCCAAGTATCTGCCTCGACTGCTCGAAGGCGCGGCGGTGACAATCCAGCTTTCCGTCATAAGCATGATCTTCGCCACCATCCTCGGTCTTCTGGTGGCGCTGGGACGCATGGGCCGGTCGCGCATCCTGCGCTTCATCCTAAACAGTTACGTGGAAGTATTTCGGGACGTTCCGCAGATCGTCCAGCTTCTGGTCATCTATTTCACGCTCCCCAGCTTCGGCATTTCGCTGCCGGCGTTCTGGGCAGGTGTTTTGGGTTTGAGCCTCAACTTGGGCGCCTACATGTCCGAAATGTTCAGGGCGAGCATGATGTCCATCGGCACCGGCCAGCGCGAGGCCGGGCTTTCGATCGGCATGTCTCAGACAAAGATATATCAGCGTGTCATCCTCCCGCAGGCGTTCAGGGTAGCCTTGCCGACCATGGGCGGATACTTCATTGCGCTTCTCAAGGATTGTTCCCTTGTATCCTTCATCGCCGTTAACGAACTTCTTCGACAGGGCAGCATGATCATTGCCTCCACATTCAGAAGCATGGAGATATATCTTCTTGTCGCGCTGATCTATTTTGTAATGAGCTTCTTCGCCTCCCGCATTGTAAAGCTGGTCGAGTGGTGGCTTACACCGGCCTACCTGCGATCGCCTTCGTTCCTAGCCATGCGCATCGCGGACGGGGGTCCACGATAATGGTGGTGGAGGCTGACCGTCCGCTGATCGAGATCAACGGCTGAAGAAATCCTTCAAAGCCGTTCCCGTGTTGCGAGGCGTCGACCTGAGCGTCAGCAAGCGCGAAGTCGCCTTTATCATCGGGCCGAGCGGTGGTGGAAAATCTGCCCTGTTGCGCTGCATTAACTTTCTAGAGAGGCCAGACGGCGGCACGATCCGCTTGGGGGGAAAAGCACTGTGCGAAGAGGATTCCTGAGGGTTTCGTCTGGCGCACGACCCACAATTGCGTGCAGGGCGGACGAAGATGCCAATGGTCTTCCAGCACTTCAATCCGTTCAATCACAGGACCGTTCTGGGCAATGTTATCGAAGGGCCGATGATTGTGAAGGGACAAGCCAGGCAGGCGGCTATCGCAACTGCGCGCCGTCTGCTTGTCCAGTTCGGGCTGTCCGATCATGAAGAAAAATATCCCGCCTAGCTTTCGGGTGGTCAAAAGCAGCGGGTGGCAATAGATAAAGCACTCGCGATGGAGCCCGACGCCATTCTATTCGATGAACCGACCTCGGGCTAGACCCGCAACTCGTTGGCGACGTGCTCGAAGCGATGCGCGAGCTTGCAGGTTCGGGCCTCACCCTGATTATCGTATCGCATGAAATGGCCTTTGCGCGGGCGCTTGCCGGCAGCATCCAGTTCGTATCGGACGGCAACATCATCGAAAGCGGCAGCGAGCTATTCGACAATCCGAATTCGGACGCTCTGAAGCAATTCATGGCCTCAATTCAAGGATCCATCTGCGGATTCCGACGTGAAACCCGCCGGCATTCCGATCTGTCGATACCGGATGAATACTCCCCAGAAGTGGGCTCTTCCGCAATTTCGGTGCAACTTTCTGAATCCTGTTGATTCAAAACACGAATCAGCAGGAGCATGTGAATGGGAAAGCGCGTTCTACCGTTGATACCATCCTCTCTGGTTGTCGATCAGGTTCATCGATCGACAGATGCGGTATCGATCCATTGCCGTTTTCGGTCGATGGGAGCAAAGTGCCCCGATTGCCGCAAAACCTTTTACCGCATCCATAGTTGCTATGATCGACGACTTTCCGACCTTCCATGGCAGGGGCGTTCCGTTACGATTACTGTCATGTTCGACGCTTGCGTTGCAGCAACAAGCGATGCCAAAGGCGTATATTCGCCGAGAACGATCGAGACGTGACCTGCTGCTATCGCCGGCGCACCGCACGACTGGAAGATGTTCATCGCAGCATCGGCATGGCATTGGGAGGTGAGGCAGGCATGCGGCTCGTGACCCGTCTTGGCATGCCTGTGAGCGCTGATACGATCCTCCGGATCGTGCGGTCACAAACCGAATCCGATCATGAAGCACCTCGTATTCTTGGCGTGGACGACTGGGCCTGGCGGCGCGGACAGCGATATGGAACGATCCTTGTCGACCTCGAGACGAACAATGTCGTGGACCTGCTACCCGACCGTGAGAAGGATACGCTTTCAGAATGGCTTGCCGGCCATCCCGGTGTTGAAATTATTGCCCGAGACAGGGCTGGTGCTTATGCGCGTGGCGCCCGCGAAGGAGCGCCGAAAGCGCGACAAGTCGCTGATCGCTGGCATCTCCTGCGAAATTGTTCCGATGCTTTGCAGAATGTCGTCGAGCGGCGTTATCGGCTTATTCGTGATGTTGCGAAAACTCTTACGGCGCAATATTGCGCGCATGGTCACGCCGGCGACGTGAGTGCAAAAGATATGCATTCCGAAAGGCGAAATGGACGACGACGAAATAATCAGCACAGAAGCCGGCGTGTTCTTTTCGACGAGGTATCCCGACTGAACAGTTTGCGCTGGAGCCAATTGGCGATCAAGCGTGAGCTCGGCGTCGATCTCAAAACCATACGGAAATGGCTGAAAGATAAACGGCCGGGAACATGGGAAAGGAAGGCATCCCGCCGACGTTCACGCAGACTACGTCCGAAGACGTTGGCTTCAAGGCTGTCGCAACGCTACCCAGCTTTACCGGGAGGTTTGCGAGAGACGATATTCCGGGAGAGCAACGACCTTTCGTCAGTGGGGCCCGTATGCGTGATGACATTCCAGCTCCGTCGCTTTCAGGCAAGCCGTCCAAGCCGGCCTGGAGCATACCGTCGCCTCGCAAAACCACCCGTCTCCTGACCGTAGATTCTGAAACTCTTCCGGCGAACGAGAAAGCCTTCATCGCTGCGATCTCTTCCGCCTCGCCGGACTCCGTCGCCGCTGACCTGTCGCGCCGCTTCCAGTCCCTGATTTGCGACCGGGATATTGGTGCGCTGCAGCCATGGTTGGACGATGCCGTTAGAGGGCCGATGTCATCATTTGCGCGAGGAATCCTTCGCGACATCGAAGCCGTTCGAGCTGCGCTGACATTGCCTTGGAGTACCGGCCCCGTAGAGGGCAAAATCAACAGGCTAAAGTTCATTAAACGATCCATGTATGGACGAGCCGGCATTGATCTCCTTCGTTGCCGGATCATAGGAACCCGAGTTGCACCGAAATTGCGGAAGAGCCCACTTTTGGGGAGATTTCAGTCGGCATTGACACCAACAAGCTTGCAGACCTCAGCAAAGCCGTTTTTGGAGCCGGGCCGAGAGGGAAATGGGCGCCGAGCGGGTGAAGGACCGGGTGTCCTTGTAATTGAGACCGGACCCGACGACCTGAACCCACACCGGCTCGTCCGGCGGGTCCCGTTGCCGATGCTCGACCCATCCGCCAGCATCGTCCTTGTCCCTGAATAACCAGCTCTTCACCATCAATTCCTCCATCGGCATTCGGTAGGTACGATCTTGCGTGAACCTGCGGCTTCTCAGTTACGGAGATGTTCGGCCCAGAAAGCCATGTCCCGCTGCCAGGCGAGCTCCGCGGCGGCGGAGTCATATTCCGGCACGTCCGGATTGAAGAAGCCGTGATCGACGTCGTAGCGGAAGATGCGGTGGTCCTTTCCGTGGCGAATGAGGCTCTCTTCAAGAGCATCCACCATCGCGGGCGTGCACCAGGTGTCTCGGTTTGCGAAATGGCCCAGCAGCGGTATGGCGATCTCAGCCGGATCGCCTTGTTCAGACGACGGAATGCCGTAGTAGCAGGACGACGCGGCGAAGTTGCTCAGCCGGATCGCGCCGAGGATGGCGACGATGCCGCCGAGGCAGAATCCCGTAAGCCCTATCTTGCGACCAGGGCGGGCGAGATGTTCCGCCGCCGCCTGAACTTGAAGATCAGTGGCGCTCAGGAAGTCGAGGCTGTCCATCTCCGCGCCGGCCGCGACCTCGTCGTGGTAAGGTATCGTCTTGCCGGCATAGAGGTCAGGCGCCAGCGCGTCGAAGCCCGCCGCCGCATAGCGGTCGCAAACGCCCTTGATCTGGTCCTGGAGTCCCCACCACTCCTGGATGACGACAACGCCGGGAGCATTGGCCCCACCGCTCAGGGCAAGATAGCCGGTGCCTTCCTTCAGGCTGATCGTTTCGCCCACGCGCTCTACCCTTTCTCAACTTCAAAACAGGCTGGCGTCTGGCATGCAAAGCCCTTGCTCAGGTCAGCCGCATGACGTTCGCCCTCGTGAGATAGGCGATCACGGCCTGCTCGCGGACGAAGGCCGACTGCGCGGCCGGAACATGTGCGATGAGCTCGCAATTCAAACGTGGGTCGGACAGCAGGATCTGCACCTTGTCGCCTAGGTCGATCATCACCGCCTCGAGCGTGTAATGCTCGGCTTCCGGCCGGGAAAATCCGATCGCGACCGGCGCGACACCGACGTCCCCACCCAGCCCCGTTGCCGGAAAGTAGGCTCCCGGGGATCACATTCATGCCCGAGAAGAACTTCGCCACGAAAGCAGAGTTCCGGCACTCATAGAGGATTTCCGGCCGATCGTCGGCCACGATCTTTCCGCCATCCATGATCGGCCCGCGATCGGCTAGCGTCATGGCCTTGTCTCGATCATGGGTGACATTGATGAAGGTCGTCTTCAGGTTGCGGTGGACGCGCCTGATCTCCTCGGCCATCTCCCGGCGAAACGTCCGGTCCAGCGCTCCCAGCGGCTCGTCCATCAAAAGAATGCTCGGGGAATAGGCCAGCGCGAGCAATTGAGAGGCGCTGCAGCTGGCCACCCGAACATTGATTGTAACCAAGTTTACCTCCGGTTATCATATCATCCTCTTCGATTTGTTTGAAGCGGGCAGAGACTTGTTGGAAGTTCCACTGAATGTGCGGCCGTAGCTTACCCCTCCACCATGGCGCTAACCACCAACATATGCTGCAATGTCGAGGTCAACCTCTCTATGCCCTTTGTTCAATTGATTTTGTGCAGCCGATACGTGAATAAAATTCACTTTGCGAATTCAGAGCGCGTGCCCACTGATGTCGCTGAAACATTTCAAGTGCACTTCGGCACAACCAAAGCACCAATCAGTGACAGGATAACGAATTCAAATGGGACGATGAGCTGAGGAAACACTGCTCTCAGAAACGCTTAAACCACCAAGCACCCGCCATCGATCGGAAGCGCAATTCCGGTAATCGACTTCGCGGCCTCGC
>NZ_NWTH01000066.1:0-11640 GCF_002531555.1 Sinorhizobium sp. BJ1 | reverse complement strand
TCGACCAAGCAGACCTTGGCGTCGACAGGAGCAAAAACAGGAGCAAGCAAGAGCATGTCACCCCGTTGTCAATCCGTGGCGCGTCAGATGACAATGCTCCTGCTGAATCCCTCAGTTCCGAAACTTCGACTGAGCCGTCGTTCCGATTTGCCCCATTGCAGCGTTTGACTCGCGACAAGGCAGCTCCCGGGACGCGAGACCATTTGCTAAAGTCCGGCCTTCCCGTCGTTGAGGACCCCGCAGGCGTATTGTATCTGCCGCGGGCAGGGACGACGCGCACCATTTCCGGAGTCTCGCATCAAGCACCCCAAGAGAGACTTTCGAACGCAGCGCAGAACGTGCGCTTTGTTACGCCGCTGCCAGCATCGCCTGAACGAGCCGGACCATTTCAGACCGCTTATCCGGTGAGAAAGAGCGAGTACCCGCTCCAGGAATGGATGGCTGAATATATACCGGAAACAGGTCTTTTCTACACCGAGGCAAGAAAGGTCGACGCACAGTGGATCTACAAGCCGAACCACGATCGTCGAGACCAGTCGAATTCCATACTGATAAGTCCAGATATTTATGTCGTCAGCGCATTCGGTACACGCGATGCCCTGTTTGATTTGCAGGGCGCCCCGGTGACCGCGATTATGGATAGACGCCGGAGGCTTATTACACCGCACCGACTGGTCAATCGGCTTAGCGAACATTTTGGTCTCGATGAAAAATCCTACACACCCGGGCAACCTATTGCGCTTCTTGCGGAATATACGGCCGCAGGAGGGAGGAACTCATACGCCCAACAGCTGGCGACAGAGGCTCATGCTCCCGTGTATGGCCTTATAGGAGACTTTAACGATAGGCAGTGGGCTCTGTTTTTTCCAGATCCTGTAACGCAACCCGTCATCCAGCCGAATTTTGACGTAAGTCCGCGCAGCACAAAGGAGGGGCAAGCTGTGCGAGCAAGGTGGACCTTGCTCGAGAAAAGGGAATCGGCCGATCTCGAAGTCCTGTCTCAAGATGATTCAGTGAAGATTGATAGATTTCTCGCCCCGCAAGGAGCGTTCGTCATCAATGCGCACTCGAAAGAATTGCTGTCGAGAGGGCCGCAACACGTTGCTGCGTCAGCTCGCGAGGCAGGATACTCTGGCGATAAAGCGGCAATGCTTTTGACCCTGGATTCTGACGAGGGGACACACAAGTTTGCCCACGATCTTGCGGAAGCGCTCGGGGGCCCGGTCCTGATTATGACGGACGATGGCTGGAGGGCGGATGGAAATGCCATCGCCAAGAACACAATTACAGTCTCCCGTGTTGAAGGTGCCGAAAACAGGCGAATCTCCATCGATGAGAGCGGTCACGTCAGTTTTCTTGATACCCAGGAAAATCGTGAAGCGATGATCTGGCTCAACTTCGGACCGCTTGAACGTTCCCGAAGTTACTTCGAGCGCAAACGCGGGCAAATGGATGATGTCCGGCTCCATTTGTTCGATGTGCCGAAATCCGCGCTGGAGAATATCAGGCAGAACGCTGTTCGTCAGGCGGATGCTCAACGAGACGGCAATACCAAGAAACCTGTTATGGGCGACTGGCTGGAATCACCCGACCAGTTCGGGTTGAGATGGGACCAGGCCAAGGAATTGGAGGAGCTTGTTGTTCCGGGTTCGACGCGCACACTTGGTTCTCTGGGCGGTACTCCGGAAGACGGCAAGCCAGCTGTAATGGTTCACCCCATGCCGGATGAACTTGGCAGGTCGGTTACGATAACGACACCCACTCAGCCGAGCGAGCCGGCAGCGTGGGCTGATGCAAGCCAGACAGCCATCTTCATACCTCGCGGCAATTTCCCGGAGGCCTTGAACAGTGTGCCCATGATGCCGTGGCAGCCTCCAACCACGTCAAAAGGCTGGCATGATGTAGCCGATCAAAACTCGCATTTTTTGGAGCCTCCTGCCCACCCCGGCGTCAGGAAAGCCGGTACAGTGATAATGGAGCCTGACGGCCGTACTTGGATCATCGAATCGACCAACCATTTTGCTGGCGCTCGCACCTTTCCAAAGGGCTCAGTCGAGGACGGGCTGTCTTTGCAGGCCACCGCGATTAAGGAAACATATGAAGAAACAGGATTGCAGGTCGAACTGATTTCCCATCTCGTGGATCAGACGCCGAAGGGTAGCAAAACAACGACACGTTACTATCTCGCGCGGCGAATCGGTGGCACGCCAGTCGATATGGGATGGGAAACGCAGGGTGTTTACCTTGTCCCTAACGATCAGGTCGCGGACACTTTGAGAACCAAACGTGATCGCGCGATCTTTTCGCATGCTTTGCAATTACCGAGCCAGCCAAGTGCCGGAAGGCCCGATTTAGGTGAGCTCGCGGCAGGTCACGCTGAACGTGCCCATAGGGCCGATTTACACAACAACCCTGGAACTGTGGCCGAACGGCCAAGCAGTTCCCCCACGACGACGAATAGTGCTAGTGGAACTGGAAGGACCGATCATGCGTCCACGGTTTCGGACGTTGAGACGGAAAGTCCTAGAGCGCTTCCCGCGCTTCCCCAGCGTAAAGGAAGTATGCTTGAGGTTGAGTACGAAAACAAAGGCAACTTCTGGGCAGCCAGCATTCCGAACCTTGACGTATTCGCCCGAGTAGAAATCGTAGGATCTTCCGTCGACCGTGCCTCCAGCAGCGTCTGCGATTCGATTTTTGTGACGCATCTGTTCCGCGGCGCGCTACCAGCCGGAAGCGGCACCAAACTACTTGTTGATCTCATTCAGCGTTCAGGGTTCTCTCCTCAACGCGCACTAGTATTCAAGAATGTTCACGAACAGCACACACTATTAGCATTTACCCGGAATACCGATCCCGCAGCCTCCTTACTTGGGAAGCTGGGGGCCAAAACTGTGAGATCTATTGGGCTTGATGCTGTAGATTTCAAGTTCGTTCAGAGAGTGCTAGACGGCAAGCAGGAGTTGGATCTTGTTATTGGTGTTTCCAAATCCGGGAGCCCTGTTCCTGGTGGTCGGCAGAGCATCGCCACGTCGGAGGTGCAGCTTCGAGAACCAAACGTAGCTGAAGGTGTCGTACGTCCATCTGATGCACAGATGGAATTGGAGGCAAGGCTGTCTGAGGCTCGGTCTTTGGACGAAGTCAGCAGGCAGTGGGCGCCGGCGAAATCGTCCAACCTCACCCGACTCGGGAATGCTCCGTCGCCGTTCGTAGCCCCACGGATCGAGGGGGGTGGACCGGAGGTCGTTGCGACAAGTCCTGCGGAGCCGACGATCAAACCGATTCTTCCGCTCAGGGTTCCGGGGCGAACATTGGAGCCGCTTCACGAGCGGGTCGATCCGCAGTTCCGGAATAAAATGATCGATTTCGTTCGTTCGGAAGGCAAGATCACCTTTGCCGATTTCATGGAGCGGAGTCTTTATGGTATTGACGGCGAAGGCGGCTACTACAATTCCGGCCTAGCTCGCATCGGCGATACAGACGATTTCTTTACGGCGGCTTCACTGACCCGACATTTCGGCGGCACTATTGCGCGCGCGCTGGTCGATATTCACATCGAAATGGGCCGTCCGCCGCGCTTCGATGTCGTTGAGATGGGAGCCGGGAACGGCGATATGGCCAAGGCCATCATCGACAAACTCGCGGCTGATCATCCCGAAGTGTATCAGGCTCTGCGCTATACCATCGTCGAGCGCAGCGAAGGTCTGATACCGCGGCAACAGGCGATGATGGACGGCAGGCCCGTCCAGTGGGTTCACGCTAGTGCGTCCCAATTGCCGATGCAGGACGTTCGCGGCGTGTTCATCTCCAATGAACTCGTCGACGCTTTCCCCGTACACCGCGTCGTCAAGCGTGGCGAGCATCTCCGAGAACTCTACGTGACGATCGACGACGAGGGCCAGTTCGTCACGACGGAGGGAGAAGCCAGCCGCGCGCTCGAGGCCGTCCACACCGATCTCTCCGAGTTGACAGACCTGTCGTCGCTGCCGGATGGCACTGAGCTCACGGTCAACGCGAGATCCGTCGAATGGATGAAACGGATCGGTTCGGCGCTCGACAAGGGCTATGTCCTGACCTTTGATTACGGTCACCCCGGAGCCGTGATGGAGGCGCCCTATACTTTTCTGGAGAATCAGAAGCCCGTTAGCCTAGCCCTGCGCTACCCTGGAGCGATCGACATCACGGCGCAAGTCGATTTCGCGCTGTTGATGCAGGTCGGGGAAAGAGCCGGGTTGAAGCCTCATGCCCTGCGCGGAGGCGCGTACTTCGAATCCCAAACCCAGTTCCTGTTGAAGCACGGCATTCGCGAGGAACTTGCACGGGAAAGCGATCCGCAAGAGTTGGCGAAGGGTCACCGGCTCTTAAGCGAGTTTCACGGATTCACGGTCCTGGTCCAGCGGAAGGACGGGCCTGCGACAGAAGCAACGGCAAGCGAGACCGAACGCCCGTCCGGCGACACGAGCGCTGGCCGCGAACAGCATGACGACACCGCGCGAGGCCCCGCGGCAGCTCAACGGCTGGATGACGGGGATGAGTTGAGCCCGCTGCTGTATTATGCTGGATCAAATTACATCGGTCTTCAGCATCCAACAGATACAGAAATCGTGATCATGGCCGTCCTCAGCGATCCGTCAGGAGAATTGGGCCACGCTCCGGTGACGACGTCCGAGGTTTCGGTCCGAGGGAAAGTGCCATCAGTCAACGGCGGCCGTCTGTTGGCGGGCTTGTTCGAGCGCTACGATGTTCGACCGAGGGAGAGGCTAGTATTCAGCAGTACCAAAGATGAGCAGACACGGCGTGCTTACGAAGGGGGCGAAGATCCAGCGATGACCGCCCTCGGCCGGTCAGGGGCCGAGGCCCTGCTTCGTCTCGGATTGAAACCGGCAGGATTTCGATTCGAGAGGAGCTCCGCATTGGACCTGGATCTCGTGATCGACGTCGCTCCCCAGGAGAGATCGTCCGGGACACATGGGACGTCCATCGGCGGCGCCTATCATCCCGCGAGCGATATTAACGCGCGTTGGGTCGCGCGCGATCAGGTCATGCCGACCGCATTCTCGCGCGCCCCACTGCCTGAGGCGCCGGCTTCATTCGAGATCCCGCGGATCATGGGCGACATGGCGCCCGGGCGTCCGGATACGGTGAGGATCACGCCGGCGGCCGACGAAGGCGCGTTGTCCCGCGATCCGGATGCGCACCATTACCGGGACAGGCGTTCGTCCGATGGCGAGGCGCCGACCGAGAAAGCCACGTCCAGAGAACCTCTTTCTCTACGCTATAGATCCGTCCAGGCGCTGCTCGACGACAGAAACATCGATCACCGCATGGTCATTCCTCTTAGCCATGTCGAAACCGCCACACGCGCCGTCGATCGCTCGGGAGATCCGGTCTCGCCTGCTAGATTGCTCCACAAATTTGATGAGCTTGGCACCGCGATTCGGGAAAAGAGGCCGTTTGTCGTGGATGTCGACAGGCCGAACGAGGCCGCGAAGAGCTTCGGGCAGCGTCTCGCCGATCTGTCCGGCCTGACGGTGCTTCTGCCGCCCGCCGGACATCCCGGCGAGTGGCGCATCCTGAAAGCCTCGTCTGTCATGGCCGAAGGCCGCGTCGAAGCGGACGGCCGACAGGTCTTCGTCGTGGATGATTACGGTATCCGGCGACCATTCGACCCGGACCGGGATTTTGATCGGGTGAGGGGCGTCGGTGGCGAACGGACGGCGTTTCAGGCGAGAGACAAGGTCGTGGTCGTCTATCGGAAAACCGAGCCATTCGCGTTCGATGATTTTCACGTATTGAACGACCCGGACTATCACTTGTATACGCTGAGAAGTATCGAAGAGGATGGCGGTGTCGTCGTGAAGTCCAGCGGGATCGTCGATATCTGGGATACGCCCAGCTTCGTGCTCGATGCGCACGCTGCAATGGACAAGGACATCATCGGCTTCAACAAGGAAACCCGCTCGACCGAGGTGACGGATGACTCCTTGTTGAGCCATAGGAGCGTGGAGAGTCTGGAGAGACATCGCGCATGGATGATTGGTACGAATTGCCGCGTCATGGATCTTCAGTTCCTGATCGCGGAAAACGGGCAGTTCATCATCGCCGATCCTGGCGGATACAAGCGGAATACACCCCCAGATCCCCACCATTTGGAGATGATAGACCTTTATATTGCCGCCGCCAGGAAGAAGACGGAGGCCGACGAGGCGCCGGGCTTCGTTGCGGACCGGCGAGCTTAGGTTCGCCAGTCCCCCATGGAAGCGCCAGCTGTATCGGCAGATGGTTTGCCGGAGGGGGTTCGCAGGAGGGGTTCGCAGGCTTCGACCTTGGGAGCCTTCCGGGTGAACCTAAAGAAATGTGAAGCCATAGAGACAGGTTTGCACGTCGAACTGATCGCCCATCTGATCGACCAGACGCCGAAGGGTAGCAAAACGACAACACGCTACTACCTCGCGCGGCGCATCGGAGGCACGCCGGTCGAGATGGGATGGGAAACGCAGGGTGTAGACCTGGTCCCGAAAATAGTGTCGCGGAAACTCTGCGAACCAAACGTGACCGCGCGATCTTTTCACAGGCATCGCAGATCCTGGATCAGCAAAATGCCGGGAAGCCGGATCGTGTTGATCGGCAGCCGGCGGCAGATCAACCGGATCAGCAACGCCCCGTCCGGAGACTTGGTTCAACCGACGAGGCCGTGGCAAGCGCGACGAAACGCCCGAGCGCGCTCAGACGCCCGCGCCATTCACAAACGTAAGCAACGAGCTTCCTGGACCTGCACAACCGCTTCGACCGGATGATCGGCCCCATGGTGCTTCGAGATTTCGACCTCTGCGCCATTGGTCGCCGGCGCGGAGAGACATGAGACCGACGAATCGGTTGCGATTCCTGGCCATCGTCGGTGGTGCAGCGTCGGGTAAATCCCTGTCATCCGGAACCATCGCGCTCGCCACCTGTTGTTGCGCGAAAGGAGAGGCCGATGACCACTGATATCCGAAATGCCACGTTTTATGTATTGGAACAGGACGATCCTTTCACCGGTGCAATTCCAGTCAGTTTCGAAGAAGCCTTTAAGGAGGCTGAAAAGCTCACGGCCAACGGTCGCGCTGTTCACGTTCTTTATACCGAGGAGGCGACCCAGACCCAGTTGACCCGCTTTGCCGAGGCCGGCATCCGAACAAGCCTTGCTCCGCAAGGTTAGGGGAAATGGCCGAGGACCAGCGCTATCTTGCTAGCCCACCTCCTGGGCCTTCATCGGCGCGAGCTCTCTGCCAGACCATGAAGCCGCACCGCGGGCGCGGCTTCGAGCCCAGCTATTGGTAGCGGAGCGAGTTTGCGTCGAGGCCACCACAAGGCTGAGATGCTCGCATTCGATTGGAACCCTGCTTCCGCCGAGCGGTTCTTCTTGTGGCAAACGCGAGTAACGAACGATGACTGAGAAAGCTGCTATTCCGCCCAGGAAGGGCGATCCCAAAGCGCGGCCCGTCCGCGGTCCAGATCCTCAGGTCTCGGCGCCAAAGTCCGATGAACGCAAAAATACGCCTCGGGACACAAGAGAGGCGCCGGCGCCAAACCCGAATGGCGAACACGCCCGTTATCCTCGAGGGCACGGCACGCTGCCGTGCACCTAGGATAGCTGACCTCCGTAAACTCATTGGTCAGCGGATATTCCCGGACTTTTATGCCGGCTGCATTGTAGATGGCGTTCGCGACAGCCGCAGCGACACCGCACAGGCCGCTCGACGATCCCTTTGGCCCTCATCGGCGAAGAACGGAAGACCGCACTCGATCACACGTCAAAAGGGTCAGAAACTGCTTGGGCAACGGGCGGCAACCACAGAAGCTAAATGTCACCCCATGCAATTCGGCCATCCGTATTTCGCCCCCCTTGTCCGGCTTCTTCACGCTTCCGATCATCTATTCCTCCTGTTGAAATCGCGTTTGCCCCTGTTACGCACGAGGATTTCGGACATCGCTGTCCGGTCATCCTCCGACATGGCGGCAATCCACTGGTTAGTGAAGTACCGCAATTCGTGGGTGGAGAACGGGGCCGGGTTCCTCGCGTAGGGAACGAGGGTGTCGATCAGCGTCTGCCCCAGCACAAAGCGGTCCCAGTCCTCCTTGATATGCGGATCGGCCTCATTCGGTTCGACCGCGATCACCTGCGGAGACATCTTGATCGTGGTCCCGGCGAGAACCGGCCTGCCCTGCAGGACCCTCACGTTCTTGAAAGTCTCCGGCTTACCAAATAACCATTCCATCAGGCTCATCGCTTGCCCTCCGACATTGCGGCAACCTCCTCGTCATCGACCACGGCGCGCGCGTGGGACGAAGCGGACGAGAAGATTTTCAGTTGGTCGATCCTTCAGTAGTTGGGTTGCGCCGACAACAAGTGCGGCATCACACAGGTCGGGCCGGATCTCTTTCGTTTTTCGCCTGCGCTGTGCCGCTGATATAGACTTCATTGAACCCTTTGATCCATTCGGCCTGTTGGCCGATACATCGTCCCGAGAGGATCAGCCGGTTGGCCTAGTCCGTCGGACGAATCTTTGCCGCCCTTGAAACGGCGCAGCCGGCGGAGGGCCACTAGGCACACACGCATCGTCATAGACGCCGCCAGCAACGAGGTCGCCGATATCATCCTCAATGTCGCCGCCGAGGGCAGTCTTTTAGTCACAGTGCGCGGTGGTCGGCCAATGACCCATAGCGGCGATGGACCTGTACCTGCGCGAAGCCCTGCGGCTCGATTCAATCTGGCGACGAAAAGTCGGGAGCTCTTCCTACGATCATTAGGAGCTGCTGATGTTGCCTTCAACCTGTGCTACAGTTGTTGGGATGGGGAGGTGCGAACAGAACGGGGTTTCGAAGCCGTTCTGGCGGCCTTCAACGAGGTAAAACTGAGCTCTTCGTTCTTTAGTTCATTGCAACTCGGTACCCAGGCCGTGACCGGCCGGAGGAGCACATGGCGAAACTCAACGTTGATCAATACGTAGCGGCGGTGGCTGCGCGACTTGCCCATCTGACGCAGACATACGCGATCATATTTTTCGCCAGCATCGCGACCATGTTCGCCATACTGGCTTACGCATCATCAGCTGGACTAGCCGCCAGGTTCGCGCTCGCGACGATTGTGGTCGCAATCACGGTGTACGGAATTTTGGCAGCCAAATCCGCCTTGGACGATTTAAAGGCAATGTTGGACGATGCAGTCGACGACTTCTCGGGCAGCAGCTTCGGCGCTCACCTGAAGCAGATACCTATGGAACTGTTCACCGGAGTAAGTGTCGTCCTCGTCCTCGCAATGGGGGTAACGCAGCTGTGGGCGATCATTTCGGCCTGACGGGGCCTGATCTTGAACTGCGTGGCCGCGGTCGCTGAGGGGGCGCGGCAGGCCGACGTTAACTGCCAACGCCCTCTAGGATGAGGCGTTGCAAATGCTTTCAGGTATTTCTTCGCGGACAATCCCAATGCGTCTGCTCGAAGCCGTCAGCTACGGAACTGAGCGATATCCGAGGAAGGTCGCCAGACGACTTCGCGTCCTCAATGTTACGTGTTGGAGCATGGCTCTGGTTTGGTTGGGTTTCGCGGCTGTATTTGTGCCAGACTTCAAGCTCAGAACGGTCGGCCTCCTTGATCTAGGAATAGCAATTTTTCTGTTCGTCGTTCCTTTGCTGCACCGCTTTGGGCCGAACGCTGCGGCTATGACTTTTGTTCTCGTGAGTTACCTCGGAGTTTTCGTCGTTTGCTTCCTGGTCGGTACCGATAGTGGCATGCAAATGGAGTATTTGGCATTTGCTGCCGGCGCGGTGCTAGTTTTTAGGTGTAGAACCTGTAGTACCTCCACTCATCGTCGGCATTTTCTCTTTGGTGTCGATCCTGGCTCTGGAACTCTTTGCTCCGCGCAATGGTGGACTGTTGGACGAGACAGCAATGCTAGGCGGCTTCGCCGTGGTTGTGACTGCTACCATGACGATCATGTGCGCGGTGGTGTTCTATGCGGTTCGCGAAGTCGCACGCGCCGAGGCAATCGCAGAGTTCGAATATGAGCGATCCGAGTCATTGTTGGCGAACGTCCTGCCTCGAGCGATTGCGGATCGGCTGAGGTCTGGGCCTGCGCAGGTCATTGCCGACAAGCACGAGCACGCTTCGATTCTTTTCGCCGACATGGCAGGGTTCACCGCCGAGGCCAGCCAGACTTCGCCCGTCAAACTTGTTGGATTTCCTCAACGACGTTTTCACGGCCTTTGATCAGCTGGTTGAGCGCCATGGCCTAGAGAAAATCAAAATTACGGGCGACAACTACATGGTCGTCAGCGGCGTGCCCGTGGCCCGATCCGATCACGCCGCTGCCTTGGTTCTTCTTGGGATTGAAATGCTCGATGCTGCTGGCCGGTTGCATGATCCGCATGGACGCGCCGTGACGATCCGCATCGGCATCGCTAGCGGCTCGGTTGTTGCGGGCGTCGTAGGAGTGAAGAAGTTCTTCTATGATGTCTGGGGCGATGCGGTGAATGTCGCCTCACGGATGGAAACTACAGGCGTGCCCGGTCGGATACAGGTTTCTCCTGACACCTACGCTCAGGTGAGCGATAAATTCGATTTCGCATGTCGGGGACCTGTCGATGTGAAGGGCAAAGGCAAGATGACGACATGGCTGCTGGTCGACGAACGCCGGGATTACTCATTCTAATGGTTAGCTGATCTTGTAGGAAGATAACCGGGGTAAACCATAACACGGGCCGACGAAACCAAATGGACGATCGAACGTCCGTTTCGCTCGTGATTGGCGGGAGACGTTCAGACGTTCCCTGTTAGTGCTAAAAAGATCGCAAAAATGTATCATAGGGAACGACGGAGATTGCCGGCGGCGCGAGTTCTTAAATTCCTGACCCATCGAGCTCTCGGTCGTCATCGCCTTCCCAGGGTGAGGGCATGGAGGTGCGATTGAGATTGGCCGAGGGCATCGGCATCCAGCACTTCAATTCTGGCTCGGCGTATTCGATGATGCGGCCGGGCGACGAGTCAGCGGCGCGCCAGCCTTCTGCGCCGAACTGATCGCCATTCGACCAATACGCGAGATCAACTTCTGCCGCCCCCTGTTCGGACGGCCGGATCGTGACGAGGATCCGACTGCCGTCTTTCGGCGCGCTTGCCATGTGGCGCCAGGGGTCTGGCTCGGCCATAATTTTTCCTCCTGCCTTGCTGCAGGTTGCAAGTCTCGCCTTGCCATCGACAGCGGTCAACTCAAACCTTGCAAACCCATCGTCTAATTGACTGGGCCGCGTCCCCACAGGTGATGTAGTTGGGTGGTAGCGAAGCCGCTTGCGAGCGCGCCGTAGCCAGCGAGCGGTGCCGGAGGCACGGTGTGTCTTTTCAACAGATTTTCCGGGCATGCTTGCTTGTGTGTCCTGGTCTGCCGACCTCATTCGCGTTGCCAGGGTCTCTCTCGGTTTCTATCCTGACGCATGATCCGCACCCTACTGGTGCGCAGAAGCCCGAGGACATTGGAGCCCGATGGCATCTCAGCTGGATATGTTTTCCTCGCCACCTGAGCCAGGGGATGGCGTCGTAGTAAAGCTGCGAGTACCTTTGAGGCTGCGGCGGCGGACGCCACTCGATGACGAGGGTATGGCCCGGCTTTTGGAG
>NZ_NWTH01000065.1:0-11986 GCF_002531555.1 Sinorhizobium sp. BJ1 | reverse complement strand
GACTTGGATCGCCACCAACCGACCGGAGTCTGCACGCTGGGCCGCTGCAAACGACGCGAATATCGCGTCTGTAGGTCCGGCCTCCTTCGTTCGCAAGGTGACTGACGCCTTCCGCTCCGAGGAAGGACGCAACTCTGACGCGACCAACCAAGCGTCCTTTCTCGGATTGCTTCGGATGATTGTGGTCGGGCAGTCTGCAAACCATGCCTATGCGCTTGCGGCTCCTGCATTCGAACGATGGCTTAAAAGTTTCAAATTCCTGTACGACCTCCATGCGATTCCAGTTCCACCAAATCTACCCCTGACCTTCGATGCAGCAATCGGAAGTGAATTGTGCGTGATAGGAACGGCGGCTTTTGTGCGACTCTCGCTTCCACGGGTTCAATGGGATGCAATCAAAGCTTTCAAAACCTGCACTCTTCCCGAACGCTTATCAAGGAGCGAATATGGCCACGCGAGAGGTGAAGCAAGGAGGGGACTCTATCTCACCGAAAATGGCGAGGATTTACCAAAGGCCGTATCGCGCGGCCGAGGACGAAATCCGGGCAACGGAACGGATTGCCGGGTCTGAACCTTCAGCCTGACTCCTCTTCGTCGTATTCTTTTTCCATGAACCTGCCAATCCAAGTTCCCCAGCGCGTTCGATGTGCATTACCTTCGGCCGGCCGCCAAATTGACGGGAGAAGAGCAACGACTAAACGGCGTTCGCCGGTGAGTGAGATCTCGAGCTTCCGGGTTCGGCTTATCTGATCCGTTATGTCGTCTCGATTTGGCGATATACCGCATGCCATGGAGCGGACCCATGCGGAACTGAATTGGCGCTTGTTATGCATTTCCAAGTTGACGGGGAGCATGTCGTCAACGAACGGCGCCGCGCAGTTCCGCTCAGGAAGTCGATCACCGGGGATTTCATCAACTGCTTGGAAGTCGGCAAAAGTTTGAATGGCTGCGGCGGCACCTGATAGAGAAATAGCGTGTCACGCCCCGAGCAACATCGCCGGAACCGGAGACCCCGGCCGATTACCGATGACCACCCCCGAGCTAAGCTCGTGAGCGCTCCAAGCTGCTCGCGCGTCAGGATTGGGGAGGACAGGCGAAGGTGCCACCCACCATCCGCCTGGCCGGCCCATTTCGGCAACTATGTGAACCTAGCGCCTACTAGGGCAGCCCGGAGTCTTTAGCGCTTCAGCGAGCGAAACACGGCCGCCGCTCCTCCTACTACAAGAAAGCGACGGACGATCTGGTGGACGACAACGAAGGGGATCTCCACTCCGAGCGACAAAGCAATTAGACTCACTTCTGCGACACTTCCCGGCGCGTAAGCGAGTATGAGAGCGGTGAACCGGTCTCCTGTGAGGAAGGAGAGTAAGCCCGCGAAGGCGAGCGTCACGGAGAGAAGCAGGATTGTAGAACCGAACGACAGGCCGATGACTGCCATGATCTTTCTCGGCGACGCCATTGCGAAACGGCAGCCGATGGTCGCTCCGATGAAGATCTGCGCCGCGGCGCGTGCGGCAGTCGGCAGCTCGAAATGCATCAAGCCCATAACATGCATGTTGGCACTTGGATTTGCCGACGGTCCGGCCCCCGTGTTGCGGCGAAGTCGATGTTCTCGATACAGGCGTCGGGGAAGCGCAGTTTGGCGGTTACCAGCCGATTGGTCAGGCGCTTGTCGGCACGAACGGCGATCTCCCGATCGAGCATCAGGCCGAGCCATTCATCGCGGCTGAGATCGTTGCCCCGCGGTTGGTCGCTCAGTTCGCGATAAGCTGTCGCCATGCCGGAAAGGCCGAGAGCGAGCATCTGGTCGAGGGTTGGATGAGTGAGCATTGAGAGGCTTCCTTTCTTCACTGGTAATAGGAGCTGCCGCGGATGTTGTTGTGTGGAGGAGCGGGCTTAACCGGCTCGGCCGCCGGCGGAGCCTGATCGAGGTCGGATTTGAGGATGGTGCTGACGGAGGAATAGCTGAGCGCATTGATCGTCAGCGCCCGTTCGCATGCCGCCTCGAGACGCTCGGGGCCGTAGCGACGCGCGAGTGACAGAACGCCCTGCGCGGCGCGGTATCCCTGCTGCGGATGCGGCCTGTCGCGCATCAGCCGCTCGACCAGAATCGCTGTATTGCCGCCGACCTTCGCGGCCTGCTTGATCAGGCTCGCCGGCGTGGTATTGGCGTAGTGCTGATGCGTCTTCGGCATGTGCTCGCTGACGGTGACGTGCCCGGCGCCTGCGAGGTGCGGCGGTGGCTGGCGACACGCTTGTGAGCGTGGAAGACTTCGACAATCCGGGAGGTCAAGCGAACCTCGACCTGCCGGCCGATCAGGCGGTGCGGCACAGAGTAGAAGGCCTTATCGACCTCGACATGGTAGTCGGGATGGACCTTCGCCGATTTCCATTCGGCATATTCGAAGGCGGTTGCCGGAAGCGGCGCAAGTGCCGCGCGTTCGATCTCCTCGAAGAGCCGACGCCGGGACTTGCCGATGCGGCGCATCGGCCGATTGTTGAGATCGTCGAGAAGCTGGCTGATCCGGATGTTGAGGTCGGCAAGGCTGAAGAAGTGCTCGTTGCGCAGCCGCGCCAGGATCCAGCGCTCGACGATGAGAACGCTACCTTCCACCTTCGCCTTGTCCTTTGGCCGTTTTGGACGAGCAGGCAGGACCGTTGTCTCGTAATGCTCGGCGAAGGCCGCAAACGTCGCGTTGATCGTCGGCTCGAACCACAAGGGCTTGGCAACGCCCGCCTTCAGATTGTCGCAGACGATGGCTTTCGGCACGCCGCCGAAGAAGCTCAGCGCCCGTCGCTGGCCCTCGATCCAGTCCGGCAGCCTCTGGCTGAAGCTCGCATAGGCAAAGGTCAAGAGCGAAGCGGGCAGCACCGTGACGAAGGCCGGCGCCGGCCGGATCTCGCCGCTTAGAGGATCGATGATACGCACGGTCTGGCCGGCATAATCCGTCTGTATCGCCGCGCCGGCGGTGTGGCGATTGCGGAAAGTCGCATTGGCTCGCTGTTCGAAAGCGGCAAACTGCTCGCAGAACCATGTGTATCCATAGCCATTCGGGTGCCGCTCCCGATCTTCCTGCCATAGCAGTGTCAGCGTCACCCCTTTGCGCTTCAGTTCGCTGGCGATGTTCGCCCAACTGGGCTCGTCCAGATCCTGCGGCGGCCGCCCGCGGCGGTGGAACAGGCGACGCTGCAAAACGGCGTCGTCATCAAGGCCGGGCGGCAGGGGCCAGCATGACAGACCCTCTTCCCGAGCCCGCAGAAGGTAGGTCGACACGGTCGTTTTGCTGATCTTCAGCCGCTCCGATATCGCCCGAACAGAAAGCCCTTGTTCGTGCGCCAGTCTCAAAATCGATCGAATGTCCTTCACACTCGTAAGTCTCGCCTGCTTCCGTCTCGCCATTCACCCCACCTCGCTCAAATCGAGGTGCAGAATGACAAAGACGGCGCGGGCGAAAGTCGATCTTTTGTCGCCGAGAAGACTGGAGTGCACCCCCAGACTGAGACAAGGAAAATCGCGGACAGTTTCCCGTGTTCAGCTATGCCGCCTTTTCCATCCGTCGTCCACCTGAATGCATCTGTTCGTATTCTTCCCGCGTGAGATAGTCGAGCGCCGAATGCAGGCGCTGCGTGTTGTAAACGGTCTCGATGAACGCGCCGACGCGCCTGCGGGCATCATCTGCGTCTTTATAGGCGAGACCTTGCACCTCTTCCTGCTTGAGGGTTTTCATGAAGCTCTCCGCCTTCGGTGATATCAGCAACCCATAGCTGGTTGACCCCATTGAGGATCATGCCCTGGCGAGGTTCGGCACGACTTGCCAACCATGCCTCGAGTTGGTCGTTGTAGGAACAAAGGATCTTGCGCGCAGGCACAACAGATTGTCTTCACGCATGATGCGTAGAATGCACTTGTGGTTGACTTGCCACCCCTCCCGACGCAACAGGGCTCCAATCCGGCGGTAACCGTAGTGCGCGTTGCCGAGCGCCACCTTTTGAATGAGGTCGCGCAAACCTGACTCGGCCCGACGAGGGGCCGAATCTAGCCAGCGACGGTAATAACTCGCGCGGCTGACGCCAGCAGCCAGCACATTCGATCGATGTTGAATTCGCCTTGCGACAGGCCAGTCGTCATCTTTTCGATGACTTTGAAGATCCCGTTTCGCCAAGAGCGCTGCTTCGATGCTGATCTTCTTCGAAGTGCCGCAAGGCTTCGCGAAAAAAATCGAGATCGACCTGCTGTTGCCCGACCTTCTGCTCCAACTCCCTGATCCGGCGCCTGGCCTTGGTCAGAGCCTTTTCCTGAGGCGCGGGTGGATCGACTGTGCTCTGCAATTGCAAGTCCCCGACAAGGCCTCCCGCCACTCTCGCCGGCCGGCCGCGCCGACGTGACTTCAGGTTACCACGAACCCTGAGGTGATCGCGCCACTCGTAAAGACGTTGGCGACTGATGCCAACCTCATCTGCCAACTTGCTGACGGTTTCACCGGCCTCCATGCGCTGGACAAGCTCCAGTTTTTTGTCCTCATCAATGACTCTTTGCCGTCTGGCCATGCCCAGTTTCCTCTCCTTGCGGGGGAAACTGTCCGCGATTTTCCTTGTCTCAGTCTGGGGGTGCACTCCAAGACTGTCTGCGATTTACCGAAACCTGCACTTGAACATCGCAGGCGAGAATGACGTGCCGAGCATTGCACCAATAACAGCGGTCATTGACGGTCGAAAAAGACAAGGCACCGCCACCGGGAGCCTGAACAGCGCACCCACGCCGGTGGCGATAACGGCGCGGTTGAGCCAGGCGAGCGGCCACATCACCCACCCGCCAAGAGTTACCAGTGCGAGAGTGAGCGCAAATTCGGCGACTGACGAACCCTTGTTACGTATCATCGGCCACAGAAGCCATAGCCTCGGAACGCGTGACGTTTGGCGCGCGGTGGAAATGGACACGCATCAAATGCATTTCCGAGTGGGTTGATGCAGCGGTGCGGCGCCTTTGATCGGATTTAGGCCGCATCGTTTGGAACAAATTCGCAGTGGACGCCGTAGATTTGTGCGATCGCCGGTCGTCGAGAACCATCACGCAATCTTCGCAACTCTTGTGCAGTCGGATTGGCACGCCAAACCGGAAGACGGTGATGCCCTTGATCAGTTTGGTCGAACCTTCGGGTGTACCAAGTGACGCAGTCGGCGCGCCGCGATCCTCGGACTTCAGTTTTTCCGGGCGCAGGATAGCTGCCTTTGCAGTTGTCATGGTGGGCTCCTTCATTAGTGCGCTTGGGTGTCGTAGACTCCCGTGGGGCCGATTGCACAGACGGGATCTGGGTAGCCACCCTTCGGTCGGCAGGCGCACTGCGGCAAGTCGTTATGCTTGAGCAACGGCCGGCGGCAAAGTGGAGGGGAGCTCCACGGCACGATGGCATGAAGGCACCAAGCAGATCGAAGGCAACACAGGTGTCTCAGGCATTCGAGACTGAAGGTTCATCGACATCGGATCAAGCTACTTCGGCATGGCTATTGCGAAGACGAGATGCTCGGAAGTCAGTATTGTATTCATGATGTTTCTCTTTGCACTGCATCATTCACAATCTTCTTCGCCTCGACGGTGACGGGTAACTGGGTGTCCTTCGCAAGATCGGGCAGTAAGAGGCGCCAGCCGTTCCTGAGCACCACAAAACCGCCCCATAGGCCGTCATTCTCAATCTGGACGATCGGCTCTTCGAGATCCTTCTTGGGAACATAGGCGGATAAGCCATTGCCGGTTCTGCGGATTGTTACTTTCATCTGGGTTTTCCTTCGTTGACACCAGTGGCGCATTCAGTACTTTTCCGGGTTGAGGCCTCCTCGAGGCTCCTCAGTTCACGCGCACGCATTCCAACGACGTTGCCGCGATCAATCCATTCGACGGCATAGATGTAAAACTGCTGGAGAAAGGTCCCGACATCGCGCACAAATCCCGCGTCGCCTTTCCTGACTAGGCCTTCTCCGATTTCCTTCCCAGGATAGGTGCCGTCGTTTTTGATGTGGCGTGTAGCACAGACCCTCTCACCCGGCATAAATCGCGGGGGCTTGTGGATTTCAATCTCCTCTTCGCGTCCAAGGCCCATCTCCATTCCTTTCATCGTTAGAGTTACGTGGGAAAAACCACGTCCTGCCGCGAACGAAGCCTGGCTTCGAACCGGACTTAAGCCGGCATGCAGGTGTTCGGCACCGGACATACAGAGGCGCATTGCTGCAGCTCAAAAACTCCCTCGCATTCGGTGCATTTCTTAGGATCGATCACGTACTTGTCGCCCTTTAGCTCGATGGCGTTGGAGGGACATTCGAATTCGCAGGCGCCGCACTGGGTGCACTGGGATGCGATGATTTTGAAAGCCATTATTCAACTCCTGGTTAGGTCTCGATCGATATGCCAAGCTCAAGCCGTTGCCTTCGATGGGGCGGTACCATACTCTGTCGCGTGAAGAGCGCTGATCGCGGCCTCGATGTAGTCATAGCCATAAGCGTCCGTGGCCCGGATCCCGGCTTCCATGAGCTTCTTCTTGGGGCATTCTCCGATCCTGGCGCACAGCACGAAGTCTATGCCTTCGAGCGCAGCGATGATGCCGAGGAGGGCGGCGTCCTCGCCCCAGCCGCCGTGGCAATACGGCTCGATTTTGCGATGCCCCACGAATTTGATCCCGGTTTGCGAGGCTTCGTAAACCTGGAACTCCTTCGCATGGCCGAAGTGTTCGTTGATGCGTCCGCCCCCCTTCGTCGCGACAGCCACTTGAAGCGATCCACGGATCTTCACTGATGTAACCGCTGCGATCGCCTTCTCCTTAGCCGCCAAATGGTCATCGCGTATGCCTGCGACCACCTCCCGGTAGGCGTGACGCTTAGCACCGTCGTAACGAGGTTCGAGCGGAATCTGGTCGAGCGTGAACTCCTGGCCCCGGTCAGTACCGAGGAGGCCGACTGCATCGGCACGGCACTGTCGACAGTGACGCATCAGCTTGGCACCGCCTTCGAGACTATCCTGAAGCGCCTTCAGTTCGAGCGCATTTGGGCCGCGCTGTCCGGTCAGGCCAAACGAGGTGCCGTGTGCCGGGTCGGAAATCAGTGGCATGACGTTGTGCAGAAAGGCGCCGCGCTCGGTGACCCATTTGTTGACTTCGATCAGGTGCTCGTCATTGACGCCGGGGATCATCACCGAATTAATCTTCGTAAGAATGCCGCGTTCGCTCAGCATCTCAAGGCCGAACATCTGCCGCTCATGCAGGATTTTGGCGGCATCCATGCCGGTGTAGCGGCGATGATCATAAAAGATCCATGGGTAGATCTGTTCGCCGACTTCTGGGTCAACCATGTTGATGGTGATTGTCACGTGGCTGATGTTCATTTCCACCAACTCGTCGACATGCTCCGGCAGGGCAAGCCCGTTGGTGGAAATGCATAGCTTGATGTCGGGAATCTCCCTGGCGACGCGTTCGAAAGTCGCCCTTGTCTTGTTCCAGTCGTAACACGCATCGCCCGGCCCCGCGATGCCAAGAACGGATAGCTGCGGCACTTCGTTGGCGACCGCAATCACCTTGCGTAGCGCCTCGTCCGGTGTCAGCTTTTCCGACACGACGCCAGGCCGACTCTCGTTGGCGCAGTCATATTTGCGATTGCAGTAATTGCATTGGATATTGCACGCTGGCGCTACTGCGACGTGCATACGTGCGAAATAGTGGTGCGCTTCCTCTGAAAAGCAAGGGTGATCCTTGACCTTCTCCCAGGTAGCCGAATCCATGTCGGTTGGCATTGAGGACGAGCCGCAAGACGAGGACGCGCAACCACCGGATTTTGCGGTTGTCAGCAACTGCCCAGAGGATGTCGTGTTCGTCAGGCTTTCAAGCGAAATTATCGGTGCACTCATCAAACGGCTCCACTGGTGAGTAATGCTCGTCGTCCAAAAAGCAAGCACTGTGCCAACCGGATAATATTGAAATTTCAAGGGTTTGGCGTTTCGTGTTCGATTTGAACCAATAGGCCCCGATGCAGTTTTGTCGAATTCGCGACAGAAGCGGCCAAATTGGACGATACACCCGCGCGCCTGAGGAGGAGGGGAGTGGCCGAGCCCAGATAAGAGGGCTCACCGACTTTAGATTTTTTTCACCTGTATACGATGCCGGCGTAAAGCATAGCCGACCTGCCGTGGTGTTAGGCCGAGGAGTCGAGCTGCCTTCGCCTGAACCCAGCCGGCCTTCTCCATCGCGTTAATTAGCAGCTCGCGGTCCGTTAGTTGTGGTGCCACCGTTAAGCTGCCAGGGCCGTTGGGGTAACCGAGACCGACCGGCGATTCGACGGGCAAACTCTTGCTCATAGTCAATCCGTTGAGCGAATGGGTGCCAAGCGGTCTGTCAGCGGTTTTCCCGAGCATTGAAGAAAAGCACTGGCCACTCTGGCAGGAGAAATCCGATGGAACAATCGTCCCCGAACGCGCGAGAGTGGCGGTCCTCCGGACGCAGTTTTCAAGCTCCCGGACGTTGCCGGGAAATTTGCATCCTGACACGATCTCGAGTGCAGCAGGCGTGAATTCGAGATCGCGATTGTTTTCGCTGTTGAATCGGTCGAGGAAAACCTTCGCAAGGCGTGGAATATCTCCATTTCGCTCCCTGAGAGGCGGCAAAAACAGAGGCACTACATTGATGCGATAATAAAGGTCGGCCCGGAACTCCCCATCCGCCACTGCCGCCTCAAGGTCCTTGTTAGTGGCGCATATGAGCCGGACGTCCACTTTGAGTGTTTTTGTGCCGCCAACTCGCTCAAGTTCACCTTCCTGCAAGACGCGCAACAGTTTCGCTTGAAACGCCGGCGAGATCTCGCCGATCTCGTCGAGCAGCAGCGTTCCACCATCCGCCAGTTCGAAACGGCCTGCGCGCTGAGAGATTGCCCCGGTAAAGGCGCCCTTTTCATGCCCAAATAGTTCCGATTCCAGGACGCCTGCAGACAGTGCGGCGCAGTTCAACTTCACGAAGGGCTTCTTTCTACGGGGTGAAAGCTCGTGGATTGCCTTTGCAAAGAATTCCTTGCCTGTGCCGCTTTCGCCCCTGAGGAGCACCGCAGAGTTGGTTCTTGCAACGACTTTGACGCTTTCAATCACCTGCTTGAGTGCGGGGCTTTCCCCGACAATCCAGTCGATTTTCGTAGGCCGTTGACGGGCTGATTCGGGCAGTTCCTTGTCTCCGGAACTAATCTTGCGAGCACCCTCCTCGCCCATGGTCGGCCTGCCATCGCGGCTCTCGTGGCCATCCAGCCGAACCGCCCGGGCCGCAAGGTTGGCGACCATTGACAGGAAGCGTACCTCTTCCTCATATTGTGCCCTCGTGGCGTCATCTTTTTCGCGGTCGATCCATAGTGTTCCAAGCGTTTCTTGATCGACCTTCATCGGGACACCAATGAAGGTGACCTGGCCAGTGCCGCTCAAAATACTTTGAAGCTCATCCTGAAACAGGTCCGACTTGCAAGTGTCCGGTACTACCAGCGGCGCACCTTTTGCGACGATTCTGTCTATTGCAGCCTTCGCTGGAACGTGGCGAGCGCCCGATGATGCAGGCTCCACCCCAAACGTCGCGGTGGTCTCGGGCTCTCCTTCAGCGGTCAGAACGACGATTGCACCGCGTCGCATTGGCAAAAGTGCCGGGAGGGTGTTAATCACATTGGCAAGCTTGATCTCGAGGCTGGCTGGAGTGATCAGGACCCTTGATATCCGGTAGAGACCGCTGCACCCCAAGTCTCTTTTGTGCATGGTTTTAGTGGATAATTCAGTCATGCCCTCATCGAGCCGCTTCGTGTGAGCAAACACCCTGAGCGTCGTAGGGATATGGCTCCCCTACGCGAAAATGCCGCCTTGTTAACATTGTCAAGTGCTTACGCTTGCACTTGTGAGCGCCCGTGAACGTACCCGTCTTGTTAGACAAAATCGAGATGCAAGTCATCCGAATTTGAAGAGCACACCAAATCCACCTCGCGGATAGCTCCAATCAATCTCACCGCTTTCTTCGCACAGTACTCTACATGTCCCGCACTCCATGCATCCATCCGCAGTAACCTCTACTTGACCGTCTTCATTCACCTGATAGCAGTTCGCTGGGCAAACAACGGTCAGCGCCAGCAGATTCGGGCTCGGAGACTGATGCTGTCGCACCTTGATGTGCGGACGCCCTGAGTCTACCAGGTAACGGTTTTGATAAAGCTTGTCCTCAATGCGAACGACTGAAGCTCTCATCTCAATACTCCCCTTTAGCGCCAGGCCAGTGCCAAGCGGACTGCGTCGCTGACCAGTCCCCATCGCGAACGCGCCTTGATAAAGGCGGCCTTGGTCGCTTTTTCTTTCTCGATCTTGGGTGTGCCGTCGACGCGCACAAAGTTTTGCGCCGCCTGCGACAGCAACCGCGGATAGGTCATGAAGAAATTGCGTGAATTCGTGTGAAGTAGGGCGGGCATGTCCTTGTATTTTCTAAGGTCTTCCACAACGAAAGATTTGTCCAGCATGGCCTTGTAAAGTGAGAGATTGTCCCTCGTCATCGGGCGTTTTCGGCTCTTGATTGCGGCGATCGCTTCGCCGGCGATGCGGCCCGAGGTCATGGCGAGGTTCGAGCCCTCGCGGTGCACGGCGTTGTTGAGCTGTGCTGCGTCGCCAACCACAACCCAGCCATCCCCAAAGAGCTGCGGAATTGCCTTGAACCCGCCCTCCGGGATGAGGTGCGCCGCATATTCCTTAATCTCCGAACCTGCAATTAGCGGCCGGATCGACGGATGGTCCTTGAAGGCGTCAAGTAGCGCGTATGGACTTTCCAGGCTCGCTGCGAAATGGGAGACAAGGCAGCCGATGCCGAGCGAGATTGATTCCTTGTTGGTGTAAAGGAACCCCAATCCGGCCATTCCGCGCGAGATTGTCCCTGCCGCTTCAATAACGCAGCCTTGATCGCCGGTAAGGCCGAAGCGCTCAGCGATAACCTCTTCCGGCAGGAAATGCATTTCCTTGACAGCGAGTGCCACGGCTTCCGGTTTCGGTACCTTGCGAAATCCTGCTCTCGTGCCGAGGAGGCCGTTGACCCCTTCGGCGAGAACGACCACGTCCGCACGGATGCCGCCCGCTCGATCGGTATGGACGCCTATCACCTTACCGCTAGCATCGCGAGCCAGTTCCGTCACCGTGGTCTCGCACAATACTATCGCGCCCGCGGCTCGCACTTTGCGCGAAAACCACTTGTCGAACTGGGCGCGAATGATCGTGTAACGGTTTGGCGTCGGCTCATTGAAGTCGTCCGACCGGTAGTGCATTCCGGTGTGTGAGGTGTCGTCCATCAGCCAGAACCGCTGCTCGACCAGATGCCGCTCAAGAGGTGCATCATCGCGGAAATCCGGAATGATTGTCTCCAGCATGTTGGCGTACAGGATGGCGCCCTGGACGTTCTTGGAGCCCGGATACTCACCGCGCTCCAGCTGCAACACTTTTAGACCGCGGCTTGCCATCGTGTAGGCGGCCGCGTTTCCAGACATACCGGCACCGACGACGATGGCGTCGAACTTTTCCTCGGTCATAGGTTTACCTCAGTTGACAAGTTTGAGACGGTTGGCCGGCGCCAGCCGTCTGATGAAAGCGTCCGTCAACGCCGGCAGAAAGCTGACCGCATCGGCGACAACACCGAGATTGGCGAAATCGAAGATGGGCGCGGTCGGATCGGTGTTGATGGCGACGATGAGGTCGGCGCCCTCGACGCCGACGCGGTGCTGGACCGCGCCGGATATGCCAGCCGCTATATAGAGTTTCGGGCGGATCGTTTTGCCGGTTTGGCCGATCTGCCGATCAGCCGCCATCCAGCCCTTTTGCACCAGCGGCCTGGAACAGCCGTAATCCCCGCCGATCGTCCGCGCGAGGTCCTTGATCAGCCGCAGGTTCTCCGCAGTGCCGAGTCCGAGCCCGCCGGCAACCACCACGTCGGCATAGGCGAGATTGGCGTTCTCCGAC